>PAKW01000062.1 GCA_002707215.1 Halomonas sp. | reverse complement strand
TCTGAACTCGAGACTCCGGAACCTGAGGGCCGGCACAACCATGTGCCAGGCACCCACGGCCCCGGCCAGACCTGACCCGGAACCCAAATCCCCGCCGCCGGCAACGGCGTTGTCCTCACACAGCCATTAAAATGCCAGGGCAATCATCACCGGAATAAACGCCAGGGCAAACAGCGTGGTCAGCAGCACGGTGCCTGCTGCCTGCCTTGGCGAGGTATCGAGCAGGGTGGCAATGACCACCGTGTTGGCGGCAATCGGTGTGATCGAAATCAGGAACAAGGCCTGGTGCACCGCCGGCCCATAGATCCCCAGAAGCGTTGCATCGACCCACCAGAACACGATGGCCACCAGGGGCCAGACCACAAACTTCCCGAAAAAGGCCAGCGCGGTGAAGCGGACGTTGCCCGCCAGCCCCCGGAAACTGGTGATGCTCATGCCGATGATCATCATACCCAGAATGCTGTAGGCTCCGCGCAGGTTATCGAACAGCAGCACAAAAATCTCCGGAATGCCCACACCCGACAGGTTCAGCGCCACCGCGACCAGAAAGGCATACACTGAGGGCAGCCTCAGCACCCGCCAGAGCGCGTCCTTTAGACCATACTGGCCTCTCGCAGCGAGGTAAAAGCCCACTGAATTCTCGAACAGCGTGGTGCCCAGCATACACACAATGTAAAGCCCCAGCCCCTCTTCCCCGAACAGCAACAGGGCCACAGGCACCCCAAAGTACCCGGTGTTCCCGGAGCCTACACAAAGGGGAATGATGCTGGCACTGCCATCCGAAAGAACCTTTTTCGCCAGCTTCAACTGAACGATCCCCAGTACAGATGAGATTCCGAAAACGAGGAAGGGCAGCAGAATGACCTCTGGAGAGAGCGGCGCCACCATAACGCCGGAAAACACCACCGATGGGGTCACGATGTACAGCATGATGCCAGCTATATGCCGGCCGCTGGCCTCAAGATAGCGGCCGGCAATCCAGCCGAGGACGACCGTTACATAGAGTGGAATCAGCTTGAAGAAAAGGGCAAACGCGGCCGCCATCGGCACTCCAGGTGAACAAAACGTTTCTGAACAAACAGGCCGCGAAGTCTACCACCTACCCCTCCGGAGGTAACTCCCCGGCGCAATGGTGAAATAGCCAGTCATGCTTGATAATCATCAACAGCATTGTGGATGCATCTTTATATCCTAGCGGGGCAGTCAGGTATTACACAAAGACCGAGGAGAGAGACCATGGCCGAGCGCTTTACCAAAAGCATGGCCAGGAACATATACCTGGGAGGAAGTGCATTCTTCATCCTGTTGTTTCTGGCGCTGACGTTTGACACCCAGATACGGGCAATGCCCGAGCGGGACAACCGAGACCAACTCACCGATCAGGTGGTTCGTGGCAAACATGTGTGGGAGAACAACAACTGTGTCGGTTGTCATTCCCTGATGGGTGAAGGTGCGTACTTCGCGCCGGAACTTGCCAACGTATTCGACCGCCGCGGCGGTGGTGACAGCGATGTCTTCAAGGCCTACATGAACGCCTGGATGAACGCCATGCCCACCGGCGTGCCCGGCCGCCGCCAGATGCCCCAGTTCAATCTGACCGATCAGGAAATCGAGGATCTCGCCGCCTTCCTGGAATGGACATCAAAGATTGATGACAACAACTGGCCACCCAACATCGAAGGCTGAGGGAGCAGACATGAAATACGAATCTCAAAAAGTGGCAATGCCCTACTTCATCTTTGCCCTGGTTCTGTTTGCCGGCCAGATTCTGTTCGGCCTGATCCTGGGGCTCCAGTACGTGGTGGGTGACTTCCTGTTCCCGGAAATCCCCTTTAACGTAGCGCGGATGGTTCATACCAACCTGCTGATTGTCTGGCTGCTCTTCGGCTTTATGGGGGCAACCTATTACCTGGTTCCGGAAGAGGCACAAACCGAGTTGCACAGCCCGCTGCTCGCCTGGATCCTGTTCTGGGTTTTCGCCGTTGCCGGCACCCTGACCATCCTTGGCTACCTGTTCGTGGACTACGCCACCCTGGCCGATGTCACCATGAACAAGCTGTTACCAACCATGGGGCGGGAGTTCCTTGAACAACCCACGATCACCAAGATAGGCATAGCCCTGGTGGTTGTCGGTTTCCTCTACAACATCATGATGACCGCCCTGAAGGGTCGCAAAACCGTGGTCAATATTGTCTTGATTACCGGCCTGATCGGCCTGGCGGTTCTGTGGCTGTTTTCGTTCTACAACCCGGGCAACCTGACCCAGGACAAGTACTTCTGGTGGTTCGTGGTGCATCTGTGGGTGGAGGGCGTCTGGGAACTGATCATGGGTGCCATCCTGGCCTATGTGCTGATCAAGCTCACCGGTGTTGACCGTGAAGTCATCGAAAAATGGCTGTACGTGATCATCGCCATGGCGCTGATCACCGGCATTATTGGTACCGGGCACCACTTTTTCTGGATCGGGCCGCCCGAATACTGGTTGTGGCTGGGGTCTGTATTCTCTGCCCTTGAGCCCCTGCCGTTCTTCATGATGGTGATCTTTGCCTTCAACATGATCAACCGGCGCCGCCGCAATCACCCCAACAAGGCCGCCATGCTGTGGGCCATGGGGACTGCTGTGATGGCGTTCCTGGGCGCAGGCGTGTGGGGCTTCCTGCATACCCTGGCCCCGGTGAACTACTACACCCACGGCAGCCAGGTTACCGCGGCCCATGGCCACATGGCCTTCTACGGTGCCTACGTGATGATTGTACTGACCATCATCTCCTATGCGGTTCCCATCATGCGTGGCCGGCCTTACGGCAACAGCAATACCGCGCAGATTGTCGAGATGTGGGGCTTCTGGCTGATGACCATCTCCATGGTGTTCATCACCCTGTTCCTGACTGGCGCCGGTATATTACAGGTCTGGCTGCAGCGGATTCCGGAGAGCGGTGAAGCACTGTCGTTCATGGCAACCCAGGACAATATCGCCCTGTTCTACTGGATGCGCCTGGTCGCCGGCAGCTTCTTCATGGCTGGCCTGGTGGTGTACTTCGGCAGCTTCTTCATCAAGGGGCAGGCGTCCCCGGCTGAGGAAGTCCGTGGCCCTGCCACTCAGGACGCATAAAAACCGCAGGCCGGGGCCAATCGCTCCGGCCTGCCCAACCCTCAACGGACACTTGCCGTGCATGAGCAGAATTTCCCGAACAAGGACACGCTCCAGAACAAACGGTTGCTGACCCGCACCGCGTTCTTCGGGCTGTTTCTGCTTGCGCCGGTACTCAATATTTTTCGGTACGACCTGACGGAAACCCGCTTCGTCATTTTCGGGTTTCCCCTGTCATTCAATCTCGAACTGGCCTGGGTCAGCCAGAGCTCACCGGCGGAAGTGGCCGGGCAGATCCTGGTCTGGTTCGTACTTCCCATTACCCTCCTGGTACCCCTGGTGCTCTGGATCGCCTGGAAATGGGGGCGGATCTACTGTGGCTGGCTGTGCCCGCATTTTTCGGTGGTCGAGACCATCAATCACCTGATGACCCGGATCACCGGCCGGCCCACCCTTTACGAAGCACTCCGGAAAGGCCGGCGCGGCAAGGTCCTGCACTGGGCCGGACTGGCTCTGGCGTGCGGGCTGACCGGTTTTTCCTGGGCACTGGCGATGCTGTCTTATCTGTTGCCGCCGATCCCGCTGTACACCGATCTGGTTACCGGCAACCTGGCGGTCTACCCAAGCATTTTCCTGGCGGTAGCCACCACTCTGTTTACTCTGGATTTCCTGTTTGCCCGGCACCTGTTCTGCAAATACGGCTGCGCCTTCGGGGTGGTGCAGAGCATTGCCTGGATGACCAACGGCAAAGGCAGGGTTGTCACCTTTGATAGCAAGCGTGCCGCAGCCTGCCGCGACTGCACCAAGGCCTGTGACGAAGCCTGCCCCATGCGGTTGCCGACCCGCAGCCACAAGCGGGCAAAATTCACCTGTACCCAGTGCCTGCAATGTGTCAGCGCCTGCCGGGAGGTGCAGAAGAACAACCCGGAAGGTTCCCTGTTGAGCTGGGAACCCGGTGAACCTGGCAAACAGACCGTTCTGATTCCGGTTCGCCAGGTTGATCCGTCACCACGCAAGCAACGCGCCGGAGCCTGAGGGGTTGAAATGGAAGAATGGGTAGGCTTCAAGTGGCACGAGTACATCACCCGGCAGGCCATGGGGGAATTCCCCGAGCACGCGGTGCACCTGAAAGACGAGGCGCGAACCCTGGGCGTGCTGTTTCGGGCGCTGGGCGGCGACCCGGCTCTCAGCCTGGTCACCGCTGAACCCCGCCATTTCCGTACCCGACGCCGGTTTTTGCAGAAGCTGGCGGGCACCCACAAAAAATTCGAACTGGCCTGGCGGGATGAGCAAAGCCTTCGGCTGCCGGAGCGCCTGGCCCTGTTTCCCTCCAAACCAGTGAACCGGGACCTCTATCTCTGGCTGGCAGCCCTGGCCTCCCTTGGTGAACTGACGGACTCCGGCTGGCTGACCGGCAACCAGGCCATGGTACAGACCTTGCTGGCCAAGTGGCCGGGGCTTGAGCCGGTTTATCAGCGGCTGGTACGCCATACCCTGCAATGGCGCCCGGATCCGGCCACCCTGTCCCCCGCCGAAGGCCGCCGTGAAAAGGCCATTCGCCAGGCGCTGATTGATCCTGGCAGCGTGGACTGCCTGCCGCTTGCGGAGTCCGACCCCTGGCCGGTTGTCATCTGGCTTTACCCCACAACCACACCCGGCAAGGCGACCGGCCCGACCACCGGAGATGATGAAGCGACCCCGACACCGGGTGGACTGGCGAAAAAGCGCAAACGCCGGCGGGCCGAACGGGTGGACGCCTTCGATAAAGATCAGGGCCTGATGCTGTTCCGGCTGGAAAGCCTGTTTTCATGGAGCGAATTTATCCCTGTGGACCGGGCCGGTGATGACACCCAGGAAGACGATGCCGACGCCGTGGCTGACGACATGGACATGATTTCTGTCTCTGAAGACCGCCGGGAAGCCTCCTCCGCCATCAAGTTTGATCTGGACCTGCCCTCGGAAGAAAACGATGACCTGCACCTGGGGCCCGGCATCCATCTGCCGGAATGGGACTGGCGCAGCCAGAGTTACCGGGAACGTTTCTGCTGCCTGCAGCCCATGCTGAGCAAGGATTCTATTCCGACCAGGCTGCCGGACCACCTGTCCAGATCGGCCATGAGACTGCGCCGACAGTTCAGTGCCCTGAAGCCACTCCGGCAATGGCAACGCCGACAGACCGAAGGCGAGGAACTGGACCTGGACGCCTGCATGGAACGGGAAGTCCAGCACCGCCGGGGCACCGGCGTCATCGACCAGAAGCTGTTTCGCCGCTGCAAACAGAATCAGCGGGACCTGGCGTGCCTGATTCTGGCGGACATCTCCATGTCCACGGATACCTTTATCAACAACACCCAGCGGGTGATCGACATCGCCCGGGACGGCTTACAACTGCTCAGCGAAGCCCTGCAGGCAAGCCGGGACCCCTTTGCGATTTTTGCCTTCTCCTCACGCCGCCGGGACCATGTGCGCTTCCATCACATCAAATCGTTCGACGAGCCCTACAACGACATCAGCCGGGGTCGAATCCAGGCACTGGAGCCGGGCTATTACACCCGCATGGGCGCGGCCATCCGTCAGGCCACCCGCTTGCTGCAGGGGCGCCACGAACACCAGAAAATCCTGCTCCTGCTCACCGATGGCAAACCCAATGATCTGGACCTGTACGAAGGCCGATACGGCGTGGAAGACACCCGAATGGCGGTTCAGGAAGCCCACAAGGCTGGCCTGACCCCCTTCTGCGTTACCATCGACGACGACGCCAGCGAATACCTGCCCTATATCTTTGGCAGCAACCATTTCGTGGTGATCAAGGACCCGGCGCAGTTGCCGCTTCAGCTCCCCAAACTCTATATGAACCTGACCCGCTGACCCCCATGCAGGCATCTGCCCCGACACACCATCACCTCCCCGGCGATCTGGCCGTCTGGTTCTTCATATTTGCGGAACTGGCCGTTTTCGGCATCCTGTTTATCGGCTTCGGCGTTGCCCGCAGCCTGGACCCGGCAACCTTCACCGCCGGCCGAGAGGTGCTGCACCCCTGGACCGGCCTGATCAACACCATCGGCCTGATCACCGCCAGCTACCTGGTAGCCTCCGCGGTCCATCGCCTGCGCCGCCGCCAGTCCGGCGTTACCCTGTTGCTCTGGGGCGCCATCGCCGCCTCCTCCATCTACACCTTCGGCAAACTCTGGGAGTACGCAGACCTCTACGGTAACGGCTATAACCTGGGTACCGACACCTTCTTCATGTTCTATTTCTTCCTCACCTTCTTTCACTTTATGCACGTGGTTCTGGGCCAGATCATCCTGGTGGTACTGGCCACAAAGGTGAGAAAAGGCGACTACAACGGCGGCGACATGAACGGCATGGAGTCCGGTGCCTCCTACTGGCACATGGTGGATCTGGTGTGGCTGGTGTTATTTCCGATGCTGTACGTTCTGGCTTAAGGAGGAGAACCCATGTTATTGGTTTATATCGTCCTGATGGTTTGCACCATGACGCCAGTGATTGCCATGCAGGCAGGCGCTGATGCTTCCGTTCTGGTGTGGCTGGTTTTTGCTCTGGTGGTCGTGAAGGCGGTTCTGCTGGTCGATCATTTTATGGAAATGCGCAAGGCACCCGTTGGCTGGCGCTTTGCTGCCCAAGCATGGGCGCCCGTTGTCGTTTCAGCATTAGCCGTCTTTCATTCGGCAAACTGACCAGGCCAGATGGAGTGGTGAGGCCAGAAGAAGGGGTCAGATGAAAGCTTTCATCTGACCCCTTCTTCACCCACACCCTGACCCCAAATTCAGAGAAAACGCCGCGGAAAATAAGGCGGCTTGTCGCCAATCGCCTGAGCCAGTGCAATCATCCCCCACAGCACAAACGACGTATGCAGAACAATGGCCCAGACAATGGCCCCGGTCCAGAAGTTACCGGTGTTGCCGTACAACAACCAGAACACCCCCACACCGAAGAAAATCACCGCCGCCCCGATGATCGACATATACAACGCTGCCCGGGTATGGGCCCGCCGCAACGCCGGTGCCTGCTCAGAGCGGATGAACAGCCAAACCAGCACCGCAAATCCGATAACCGGCAGGGCCAGCAGGTTCAGCAGATACCAGACCACTGGAACTACCGCACCACTACTGGCCTTCGCCTGGCCTCCCGAATACCGCATACACCACCTCCATGAGTGCGCTGACCGTTGCTTCGTCGTCCGACAATGGCTCTATCATCCCGGCACGGCAAGCCTCGCCGACCGGCACGCCGGCCCGAACCAGGTGGGCGGTGTGAATCAGCAGCCGGGTCGATGCCGCCTCTTCCAGATCGTGATCCTTCAGGTTACGAATTGATCGGGCCAGGTTGACCAGTCGTTCCGCCAGCTCCCTGTCGCAACCGGACTCCTCGATCACGATTGTCTGCTCCTCCGCCGCGCCCGGGTAATCGAAACTCATTGAGACAAAGCGCTGCCGGGTGCTCGGCTTCATTCCTTTCAGCAGGCTCTGGTACCCGGGGTTGTAGGAAACCACCAGCATGAACCCGGGCGCCGCTGTCAGCACCTCGCCGGTACGCTCGATCGGCAGTTCCCGCCGGTCGTCGGCCAGCGGGTGCAGGACTACGGTTGTGTCCTTGCGTGCTTCCACCACCTCGTCAAGGTAGCAGATACCGCCCTCGCGCACTGCCCGGGTCAATGGCCCGTCCTGCCAGTAGGTGCCTTCCGGCCCGATCAGGTGTCGGCCCACCAGGTCGGCGGCGGTCAGGTCATCATGACAGGCAACGGTGTACACCGGCCGCCCCAGTTTCTCGGCCATGTGCCGGACAAATCGGGTCTTGCCGCAGCCGGTGGGGCCCTTGATAAGCACAGGCAGACCGTTATCTGCCGCGGCCTGAAAGAGTTCGATCTCGTTGCCTGCCGGTTGGTAAAATATCATTGCATTGAATCCTTTGAGTACTGACTGTCGGGTAAGGCAAAGCCAAATACCCATTCGGGGAAGATCACAAACATCTGCGGGTCGTCTGACCGCTGTCTTCGGGCCAATGCCTGTTCACAGGCCTCTGCGGCCGGGTTCCAGCCGGCCTGCCGGAACCAGCCTGCCGCCTTAACCGGTTCACCCCGCCAGCTCACCACCAGGTTATTCCCGGTCAGAAACGGCTTCACAAATCCCAGCTCGGAAACCGCCGCATGGGTATTGTTGTGAAGCAGCAACCCCAGGGCAGAACTGTAGTCACCGGCTTCGTAGAGCCGCCCCGGCTCAGGGATGATACCTTGTTGCCTGAGCGCGGCCAGCGGCAGGCTGGCCCCCAGCGGCTCCTTGCCGGCAACCGTGGCCAGATCACGCCCCTGCAGTTCCCGGATATGCCTTACACCGGCCGTTCCTCGGGTTACCCAGACAGGAACCGGAAGCTGGCCATCCCGGTTGACCGCTTCCAGAATCGGCACCGCCCCCCCCGGAACGCCTGGCAGGAACGCCAGGGCAAGGCCTGGGGCCTCGGTATTGAACCGGACATCGGCCTCGCAGCCCTGAGTTCGCAGATAGTCTGTCAGCCGATAGCGGGCTACCCCGGTAACACTGGTCGCGGACTCGACTCCGATCAGAATCCGCGCGCCCCCGGCACTGACAGGCGTTGTAAACAACAAGCCGGCCAGCAGGATGCCAGGCAACGCCCGCCGTGATTCAAAGGCCGAGTTCATGGGCCCGGCTGGTGAAGAAGATGCCGCTGGGCTTTTCGGCACTGAGCGTTGCGACCGGCTCCAGGGTACGGGTGTTGTAAACGGTCACCCGGTTGCTGTCCCTGGCCGACACCCACACTTCCTCGCCCCGGGGCGTGAATTCCATGTGCAGAACCGCATCGCCGGGTTTGAGGGTGCGGATGATTTCCCGGGTCTGTGAATCGATCACCTGAACCACATTGTTGTCCGGGTGGGCGAAGCTCACCCAGATCCGGCGGTTGTCCGGGCTGGCCATCACGAACACCGGCTGGCCCTGTACCGGGATGCGATCCGTCAGGGACCAGTCGCTGAGGTTGGCCACCAATACCTGATGGTGACCAACGGCCGGCACAAAAGCCTGGCCGTCAGCGATGGCCCAGCCCTCCAGGTGGGGCATCTTGTACACCGGCAGCTTCTGCTCTCCCTTGCCATAATCCGGCAGAATTTCAGTCACTCCCTGGCCCGGATTCCACAGATCCAGCATCGACAGGCCGTCTTCGCCAAACAGGCCGGCAATGTAATAACGGCCGTCCGGGGTGATCAGTGCGTCGTAAGGTGATTTGCCCGCCTCGAAGCGGGTGATTTCGGCCGAGGTATCACTCATGTCGAGGGTCCAGATTTCCCCCGCGTCGAACAGGCTGAACACAAACAGGTTTCCCGGCGCGTCCACCAGCCCGACGGTTTTTGACTGGCCAGGCTCACCGTGCCCACTGGTATAGGTGGCCGGGACATCCGCCACCAGTTCCAGGGTCTGGCTGTCAAACACCTTCACGCCACCGGGCTGATAGTTGGAGACGGCCACATAGCGGCCATCCTGGGAGATGGCACCACCAATGCTGTTACCCGACTGCATCACACGGTCGACAATGGTTCGGGTCAACAGGTCAACTTTGGTGAGGCCGCCATCCCGCCCGAATACGTAGCCGTATCGGGCGTCCCGGGAGTAGACTACTGACGCGTGGGACAGATCCCCCAAACCCGCAATTCGGCCCAGCACCTCATGGCGGGAGGTGTTGATCACCAGCACAGAGCCGGTGGCCCGCTCAATGATCAGGCCAAGATCGCCGGTGCCCATGAGTTCCGGGCGGGACTCTGGTTCTGGGCCCGCCGATCCGGGAAACGCCTGACAACCGCTCAGGCCGATGGCCAGAAGTAGTGCCAGTAACAGCTGTGCGGGCCGCTTGAATGCAGGATCCATGATTGATCATTCCTCCAGGTTGGCCCTCAGGGCGAAACCAGTGCACCGGATTTCAGCTGCTGGCTGATCCAGTGAATCTCTTCAGGGGACAACAGTGGCTTCCAGGGTGGCATGGCGGTATCCGGAACACCTTCGCGGATAATGGCGGCGATGGCCTCCACCGGAAGCTCGCCGAGATCCTCAGGCCGCAGCGGCGGGCCCAGGCCACCGCGCAGGGTGAGGCCATGACAGGAGCCACAATCCTGAACCACCAGATTGGCAAGCCGGGCCTCGTCCGCATTCCGGCCCCGGGCGTCGTCACCCATGCTCACGGCTGGCGCCGTGACCAGACCGGACAACAGGACAGCCGAAACCAGGATCCGCCTTTGGTCTTCCCGCCAGAAACCCTTCACACGCTGCGTCCTCCCGAGTGTTGTCGGCATCGTGACGACACCCATATAACCCATCGTTGATATTGGTTAAAAGGGGTTACTAACACCAGTACTATTATGGCATACCCCTGTTAGGGTAGATGGCGGCCAAACACCATATATATGACATAAATCAAGGTTCGTCAGACTAAAGAAGCGAAACCTAGAGGGACTCTTAAATCCAAGGAGAGAACCTGATGAGAGTCACTAACCTGTTTTTCCAACCACTGGCACTGGCCGTCGCCGTTGCGTCCTTCGGCGCACTGACGGCTCATGCCGCTCCCAAGAACCCCGACCCCTCGGTTACTGCCTATGAGGGCACCGCCAGCGCGATTGATCCCGGATCCGCGAAAGTCGTTCGCACACCAGGCGCGCCCGACCTGACAGAGGCCGAATTTGAAAAAGCCAAACAGATTTTCTTTGAGCGCTGCGCCGGATGTCACGGCGTTCTGCGCAAAGGCGCAACCGGCAAACCCCTGACTCCAGATATCACTCAGGAACGGGGCATAGACTACCTGAAAGCCTTCATTACCTATGGTTCTCCGGCGGGCATGCCCAATTGGGGCACTTCCGGTGAGCTTACCGATGCTGAAATCGATCTCATGGCCAAATACCTGATGCATCAGCCACCCGAACCCCCAGAGTTCGGCCTTGCTGACATGAAGGCTACCTGGCAAGTGGTTGTGCCGCCAGAAGACCGGCCCAAGAAGCAGCTGAACGATCTGAATCTGAAAAACCTGTTCAGCGTGACTCTTCGGGATGCTGGCCAGATTGCACTCATCGATGGCGACTCCAAGGAGATCGTCGAGGTGATCGATACCGGCTACGCCGTTCACATCTCGCGGATGTCTGCTTCCGGGCGCTACGTATTCGTTATCGGCCGGGACGCCAGGATCAACATGATTGATCTTTGGATGGAGCATCCGGCGACCGTCGCCACAATCAAGGTCGGCCTTGAAGCCCGTTCCGTGGAAACCTCCAAGTACAAGGGCTACGAGGACAAGTACGCTATCGCGGGCACCTATTGGCCGCCACAGTTCGTGATCATGGATGGCCAGACCCTGGAGCCAAAGAAAATTGTCGGCACCCGGGGCATGACCGTGGACACTCAGGAATATCATCCGGAGCCACGCGTGGCTGCCATTGTTTCCTCACTTCAGCAACCGGAGTTTATTGTCAATGTTAAAGAGACTGGCAAGGTCAAGCTGGTCAATTACGAGAACCTTGACGCCGTTACAATTACCACCATCGATGCCGCCAGATTTCTGCACGACGGGGGCTGGGACAGCAGCTTGCGCTATTTCCTGACAGCCGCCAACCAGTCCGACAAAATCGCAGTGATCGATTCCAAAGAACGCGAACTCGAGGCTCTGATCGACGTTGGCAAAATCCCCCACCCCGGCCGTGGCGCCAATTTCGTGGATCCGGAGCATGGCCCGGTCTGGGCAACCAGCCACCTGGGCGATCCTACCATCCAACTGATTGGCACCGACCCCGAAGGCCATCCGGACAAGGCCTGGAAAGTGGTCAGAACCCTCAATGGCCAGGGTGGCGGCTCGCTGTTCGTCAAGACTCACCCGAAATCGAACAACCTGTGGGTCGATACCGCGCTGAATCCCGCCGAGGCGGTCAGCCAAAGCGTCGCCGTGTATAACATCGACAACCTGGACGCCGGCTATGAAGTGCTGCCGATCGCCGAATGGGCAGATCTGGGTGAAGGGCCCAAGCGCGTGGTCCAACCGGAGTACAACATTGCCGGCGACGAAGTCTGGTTCTCCGTCTGGAATGGCAAGGAACAAACCTCGGCCCTGGTGGTTGTTGATGACAAGACCCGCAAGCTGAAAAAAGTGATCAAGGACGAACGGCTGGTAACGCCTACCGGGAAGTTCAACGTCTACAACACCCAGCACGACGTCTACTGACGGGTTACGGCCCGGAGGAGAGCACTGATGAGACTGGATACCACTGACCAACAACTGATCAACCTCTTCCAGCGGGACCTGCCCGTCTGCGACAGGCC
>PAKW01000061.1 GCA_002707215.1 Halomonas sp. | reverse complement strand
CTTCCTGGCGGGCTTCCATCAGGTCACGTGTGATTTCAACCTGACCGTAGCAGATTACCTCGTCGCCACCGGTCAGCGCTTTGAGGTCAATGCGTGTGCGTTTGCCGTTCACCGCGAGTTCAACGCCCTCATGGACATGGCCTTCGGTATCCATGCGTTCGCCAACTCCGGCCTCACGGACGAGATCCGCAAAACCCTGCTCCAGAATGCCGGCCCTGATGCGGCCCAGTACGTAATCGCCGGTAACTCGTTCCAGAATGATGTTGCTGATACCTTTACGGGCCAGAAGCTGGCCGAGGAGCAATCCGGACGGACCTGCGCCGATGATGGCTACCTGAGTTTGTATAGTTTTCATAACGCTCACTTTTGTTGTCTGATTCGGATGGATTTTCGTCCTTTCGCTGAACAATTATTGACCGTTATGGCTGTTATTTGAATGTAAGATTTCAACTCGATCTGGTACTTTTTAAACACCCTGTCAGGTGGCAAAAGTCAGCAGTGCGGTAATTGAAATAAAGGATGTCACGGTTGTCAGAAGCAGTATGCTTGCGCATAGCTTTCCAGCCCCGTAGTTGCTTCCGATGATAGGAAAAACACTAAGCATCGGCATGGCTGCAAGAATCAGCATCGAAAGCTTGAGCTCTTCGTCCAGGGTGGGCGCAAGCATCAGCAAGAGAAAGACAAGAATTGGATGAATGATGAGTTTTCCGGTAAGAACGGTGCCGATCGACTCAAGATCGCCCTTTATCGGATTGCCAACGAGTGTGCCGCCAATGGTGAACAGGGCCACTGCAACAGAGGCCTGAGCGAGCATGTCGAGGCTTTTATTGATAGTGGCCGGCACCGGAAACTCCAGCAGAGACACCAGCATACCGGCACCGATCGCCAGTAGCAGGGGGCTTCGTACCAAGCGTTGAAGTACGCTCAAAAGCTGATGCGTCAGGCTGACGGCTGCTCCTTTCTCCCGATTGCCGTATTCGATGATCATCAGGGCGATGGGCATGACTATTATATTCTCCACCATCAGCGACATCGCAAATGCCTGGGCTGGAGGTTCACCAAACACCTGAAGAAGTACCGGATATCCGATGAAAGCGCTGTTTGACAGGGACATACCCAGCCCCATAACGCCACTGGTGGACAGGCTTTGCCGCTGAATCATGCTGACAAAGGCAACGCCCCCAAGCAGCATCAACAGGGATGCAGCGCCATACACCGTCAGGTATGCCGGCTCGATCAATGTCTCAAAATCCATACCTGAGACGGTTGAAAATATCAGGGCCGGCAAACAGTAATGCAGTACAAAGCGCCCCATGCCCGGAAGCGTTTCGGCAGCAATTACCCCCGCTCGAACAGCCAGGAAGCCTATGCCGATCAGGATGAAAATCGGTCCGGTGATAGCAAGAACGTCGGCCACGTCAGCCCCGCTCCCGGTGGTCGCGGAAGGCAGACGGCGCACTGCCTACCCGGCGTTTGAAGAAGCGGGAAAAATACGCCGGATCAGCAAAGCCAAGTTCGTAGGCAATCAGCGAAATAGGGGCTGATGAGTAGATCAGCATTCGCTGCGCTTCAAGAGCCAGGCGGTCCTGTATAAGGTCACCGGCGCTCTTGCCGGAAACCGCCTTGCAGGCGCGATTCAATCCGATGGTTGTTGTGCATAATTCATCCGCATAAAACTGGCACGGCTTATGTTGTCGGTAGTACTTTTCGATCAGGTCGCAAAGCTGCTGATAGCGCTTCGCGTAATGGTCGTGGGAGCGTTGCCCCTGATCATTTTGCAGATGCCTGCCAAGTTTGATCAGCAGGGAAAAAAGCAGGTATTCAAACAGCTGCTGTTTTCCCGGCGCATTGCTTCGATATTCATTGACCAGCTGGTTAAGGGTCTGGTCCAGAAAACGTTGGTCGTCTTCCCGTTCGCACAAATCAATAGCCTGGGCCGAATACATGAGTTCCTCGTGGGACGACGAGCAGCGGCTGAGCTGTTCATCGGCCAGAAGCACCCGTGATAGGGTGATGACGTATCCCAGTGTGTCGCGTTCAAATTCAAACCCATGAACAACCGACGGCGGAATGGTGAAAATGAACGGACCTTCGGTGTCGTATTCCCGGTCGTCAATCCTTGCCCTGACCTGTCCACTGGCTACATAGATCAGCTGATACATCCGTGGATGTGAGTGAACGCTGATGCTCCAGTTAAAAAGCCTGGCGCGGGACTTGATGTCTTCAATATGGAAGAACTCCGGATCACTGAATGAGGGTTCTTCTTTGTACAGAGCGTAGGTTGAAATCCCTGCCCTTACGTCCATCGCAGGAAGCATGGTTAACCGGCCTCGTGTGGTTACGGAAGGGAGACGGGAGTTGCGGAAGCTGGAGCTAACCGCCAACCGCAACTCCTCCTGAGATCAGAGCAATCCGAGTGAAAGCACCGGGAAAGCAATGATCAGCGCCAGACGAACCAGGTCTGACAACACAAACGGAAATACACCTTTGAATATCGTTGCAATGGAAATGTTATGTGTGAACGCCTTGATGACGAACACATTCATGCCCACCGGCGGTGTGATCATACCGAGCTCTACGGTGATGACCGCTACAACGCCAAACCAGACCGGGTCGAAGCCGGCAGCCTGAATCAGTGGGAACACCACGGGCACTGTCAGCAGTAGCATTGCGATACTGTCCATAACACAGCCAAGCAGCATGAACAGCAGCAGCACGGAAAGCAGAATCATGTAGGGTGGCAGATTCAGTGAGTTCACAAAATCAACCAGCTCAAAGGAAATCCGTGACACGCTGAGGAAGAAACCGAAGATTTCCGCACCCATAATCATGAAGAAAATCATGGAGGAGGTAATCAGGGTTTCTTTGAGTGCGGCAATGAATCCTGTCATGCGCATGCCGCGTGTTACGGCAATAATCAGTGTACAGAATGCGCCAACAGCGGCGGCCTCGGTTGGCGTAAAAATGCCCATGTAGATGCCGCCGATAATAACGACAAATACGCCGGTAAAAGGTGCCAATCCTGCAAGCCCCGCAAGCTTTTCCTTGATTGTGGTTGGTTCACCGGGCTTGGCGAGGCTGGGGTTGAGTTTTACCTGAATGACAACTGTCAGGGCATACAGCACCAGGCCCAGAATGCCAGGAATCAAGCCCGCCATGAACATGTCGCCGACGGACTGCTCCGTGATCAGGGCATACAGCAGGAGGGCAATGGACGGGGGAACGATAATCCCGAGTGTGCCGCCCGCGGCAAGGGTACCGGTCGCCAGCGAAGGCGCATAGCCGTGCTTTAGCATTTCAGGCAGGGCTACCCTGGACATGCTTGCCGCGGTTGCAACCGATGAGCCGGAAATGGCTGAGAAAATACCGCAGGACATCAAAGATGCCAGGGAGATGCCGGCCGGCCAGGCACCGAAGAGTGAACGGGCTCCATTGAACAGCTGGTCGGACATCTTGGATTTGGACGCCAATACCCCCATCAGGATAAACATGGGGATGGGGCTGAAATTATAATTGGTCAGTACTTCAAACGGACCGTTTTCAAGGATTGCCAAAGCTGGATCGAACGCGACAATCAGTGCAAAACCGATGAAGCCAGACGTTGCCATCGCCAGGGCGATGGGAATACGGATGGCCATCAGCAGCAGCATCAGGCCGATACAGCTGAAACCTATGGCTGCAGAACTCATGATTTATACCCCATTGCTTCAAGTGCCCGACGTACGGCAACAATCAGAGACCGAATGCACAGCATTCCGGTGCCGAGGAGGGTGGCTCCGAAAATGTACGTCATCGGAATACCCAGGTCCTGGGTGGTCTCGCCGCTCATCTGTACGTGGCCAATAGAGCCCCAGAACCGGTAGCTCATTGCCAGCGCCAGCAGGAAATAGCCAGTGAAACAAAGGCTTTGCAGGGCGGCAATTGCGCGATCTGACAGTTTCTGGGTGAACAGGTCCACCACAACCTGGGCCCGGTCTACATTCCAGGGCAAAGCGTAGAGAATAGAGAACAACAGGGCGAAACGGACGAGTTCGATCCCACCATTAAAGGTGAGATCGACCGCGCCATCAGTTAGCCCGAAAAGTGCACGAGTAGTCACTTCAGCCATCACCACAACCATCATCGCGGTGAGCATAAAGCCGGCCACAAGGAGCATGGCACGGCTGATGTGATCTACGATGCTCGCGAATCGAGACATGATAGCTCCTGGGACAGTTAGGACTGTGAGCACTGCTCAGAAAGCTCGACTGCACGCTTGTATACATCGCGTGCTGGCAGTCCTTTGTCCTCGAGGCCTTGCAGGTAGTTCTCGATTGTTGCGTTAAGAACCGGCTTCCACGCCTCATTCTCAGTGGCATTCTGCAGCGTGATAATGTTGTGCTCAGCTTCTACGGCGTCGGAGCGACCGAGGGCATCAACATTGTCGAAAACCTTGCCGGCGGCCTTGGCCATTTCCATGCCGGAGTTGTTATCGATCACTTCCTGCAGGTCAGCGGGCATGCTCTCGTAAACCTGTTTATTCATGGTTACGACAAACGCCAGGCTGTAAAGGCCGATTTCAGTGTGGTGATTGGCCAGTTCATTGATACGGAAGGAGTGAACACCTTCCCATGGCAGGGCAACACCATCGATTACGCCACGCTGCATGGACTGGTAAGACTCCGGAGCAGGCATGCCAACCGGGGCTGCACCCAGTTCTTCAAGCAGTGACGCCACTACCTGGGTCGGACGGCGAATGCGCAAACCTTCAAGATCAGACGGCTCGCGAATTTCCTTGTCGGTAGTATGGATATGTCCCTGGCCGTGAGTGAACAGGAATACCGGATGAGTTTCGTCGTATTCTTCGGTGGTCAGGCCTTCGTCATAAAGGCCCTGGATGACGCAGGAGCCCTGTTCTGCGGTCTTTACGATGCCCGGCAGCTCGACAATCTGACTCAGCGGGAATCGGTTAGCGGTGTAACCCTGCACGGTGGCCGTCACATCGGCAATTCTGTTGGTGACAGCGTCGTACTGTGCTGGCGGCTTGGACAGTGTGCCGCCGGGGTACAGCTCGACTTCGATGCGGCCGTCAGACTGGGCTTCAATTTTATCAGCCCATCCCTGAAACACTTCTTTATGGATAGGAGAGACACCCGGCCAAAAGTGGGCGAAGCGCAGGGTGTAATCGGCAGCCTGGACGGCAGACGACATTGCCATGGTGGCGGTGACAGCGGCGATGGATTTCATCAGCTTTGTTTTCATTGTGCTCGACCTCTGTGATGTCGTTGTGATTGGTCCGCCTCAGGCGAACTCTTCGGTATCGATCTCGGCCTGCTGAGCACTGCTGTACCGGGGGCCGTGAACGGTATTCTGGTTGATCAGGTTGTCCAGCTTTTCAACGGTTTTGGTGTCGAGCTGGATTGCATCTGCATTCAGGTTTTCTCTCATGTGCTCCACGGAGCGCGTTCCGGGAATTGGAACAATGAAGTCTCCCTTGGCTTTGAGCCAGGCCAGGGCAAGTTGTGCCGGTGTGCAGCCAAGTTCACCGGCTACGGCAACGTAGTCGTCCAGCAGCATGAGGTTTTTCTCGTAGTTGTTTTTGTGAAAGCGCGGCATGTTATTGCGGATGTCCTTCTCCACCAGGCTGTCAACATCCCGCAAGCTGCTCGTAAGGAAACCCCTCGCCAGAGGACTGAATGCCACAAATCGGGTTCCTGTGGCGTGGCACGCCTCGAGAGCCGCAATTTCAGCGTTTCGTGACCACAGTGAGTACTCGGTCTGGAGTGCGGCGATGGGGTGAACTGTCTGGGCGCGATTGAGTGTTTTTGCTGAGACTTCTGACAGGCCAATCGCTCCGATCTTGCCTTCGCGGACCAGATCTGCGAGTGCGCCAACACTGTCTTCGATGGGAACTTCAGGATCCAGGCGATGCAGGTAATACAGATCAATGTGGTCTGTCTGAAGCCTGCGCAGGCTTGCTTCACACTGGCTCTTAAGTGTGTCCGGCCGGCCGTCGATTTCCTTTTTTCCACTTTCCTGGCCTATCGCCATTCCACATTTGCTGGCCAGGAACAGGGACTGCCGGTGAGCCTTTAAAGCCTTGCCGACCACCAGTTCGTTTCGACCGCCACCGTACAGGGTGGCGGTATCGAAATGGCGATACCCCATATCGAACGCTTCCTGCAATGCAAGTACAGCTTCATCTTCAGACAAAGGTGTGCCGTAAGCATGGGACAGGTTCATGCACCCCAGGCCGATGCCTGGCTGATCAAAGAAGGTGCTTGGCGTTGTATTCATATAGGGTCTCCGTGGTCGCTTGCGTTTACCGTAAAACGGGTGTGGCAGGTGACAAACTCAGCTGTCGGCTGCCAGACACTGTTCCAGTCGATTCAGCGTTTCCATGGCTGGCAGACACTGAGCCACGCTGGCGTTCGGCTCGCGGCCTTCTTTCACCGCAGCAATAAATTCACGGTCCTGAAGCTCGATACCGTTGTTGGATACCGCCACATCACTCAGGTCAATCTGGTTGCCGTGGCCATCCAGCAGGTCGTCGTAGCGGGCAATGTAAGTGCCGTTGTCGCAGATATAACGGAAGAATGTGCCGAAAGGACCGTCGTTGTTAAACGACAGAGACAGGGTACACAGGGCGCCGCTGGGCACTTTCATACCGATGCTCATGTCCATGGCGATTCCCAGGTCCGGGTGGTGGGGGCCTTCCAGAGCCTGGACTTTGCTAGCGGTTTCACCGGTCTGGTACTGGAACAGGTCAACAGTATGGCAGGCGTGGTGCCACAGCAGGTGGTCTGTCCAGGAGCGGGCCTGACCCTTTGCGTTGGTGTTGGTGCGGCGGAAGAAGTAAGTCTGAACATCCATTTGCTGAATCTTCAGTTCGCCGGCCTGAATCTTGTTGTGGATCCATTGGTGGCTCGGGTTGAATCGACGGGTGTGGCCCGCCATGGCCACGAGGCCGGTTTTCTTCTGGACTTCAACCAGTTTGCGTGAGTCTTTGATGTTATCCGCCATCGGGATCTCAACCATCACATGTTTGCCTGCTTCAAGGCACTGAATGGCCTGTGAAGCGTGCATCTGGGTCGGCGTGGCGAGAATCACGCCGTCAACGTCGTCCCGTGCCAGTGCTTCGGCCAGGTCCGTGGTGTAGTGGGGGACGCCGCGCTCTTCAGCAAACTGGCGGATAACGTCGGGCTTGGTGCCTACTACGGAAGTGACTGTCGCGCCTTCAATTGCTTCGATGGCGTCCATATGCTTCATGCCAAATGCGCCGGAGGCGCCTGCTACGCATAGTCTCATTCCAACTTCTCCTGATTCGAATCCACGGTAAGTACGATCAGTAAAAACTAGTACAAACTGATCATGCACGTTGCATTTGTAAAGAAAATCTAGCATCCCGAGTTGTCGGAGAGTAATTGATTAACCTGTTCAGGTATTCAATTTCTGCAAAGGGCTTGGCGAAATCAGGAGTTTTTGTAGCGTGATGCCGCTTCTTTGAGGAGGTCCAGGAAGTATTTCTGAGTGGGTGTCGGGTGCCAGTTCCGGCGCACAGTGGTGCCGATCGGCCGTTTCGTGTGGCTCAGATCGTATGGGATGACGCTGAGAATGTTTTGCGCCAGCTCTTTGTCGATCTGGTGGGTGGAAATGAGAGTGAGGCGATCGCCGCCATTGAGTAGTTCCCGAATAAGTATTTGCGAACTGGTTTCGACTAATCGCTTAGGTGGGGGTAATCCGTTGTCCTTGAACAGGGTGTCGAAAAATGCACGGGTGGGGGTGCCCTTGCGGGGAACTACCCAGCCATAATCCAGGAGGTTCGACAGCTGAAGGTTTGTAACGTGAAACAGTGGGTGATCTTTTCTTGCCGCAATGGCCAGGGGAGGTGCTACCAACTCTTCCTGAATGATGTCGTCGGTGGGGGTGGGGAAGCGCAAGGCTCCGAGGAGAAGGTCAATGTCACCATTGCGCAGGTGCAGCAGCAGGTCGCTGTAGGGAGCATCCACTACAACTATAACAATGTTCGGGTGGGTTTCGCTGAACAGATTGATAGCGTCGGGCAATATGGATGTGCGAGCCAGGGGCATACTGCCGATTATGATTTTGCCAACTTCCCGGGATTGCAGTGCGCTGATTTCGTAGTAACCCTGCTCAATTTCGCCAAAGGCAAGTTTGGCTGCCCGGGACAACTGTTCGGCTGATGGGGTCGGCATTATAGCTCCACGCGCTTTTTCGAATAATGTTACTCCCAGCAATTGCTCAAGCTCCCGACTCGCCCGGTGCAGCGAGGACTGGGACAGTTCCAGCTGTCGGCTGGCAAGGCTGAAGCTGTGGTTATCGGTAACCGCGATGAGCGCTCTGAGCTGGGTGGTTGTCAGCAGTGGTAAGAAGTTGGCGGTGGAGGTCGTGGTGTGTTGTCCGAGAAGGGCTATCCGGATGCCTCTCTCGAGATGGTTCATGCACCGGTCAACCCGGGCCAGCAATACCCTGCCGGTGGGGGTGGTGAACATGCCGTTGGAGTGTCTCTCGAATAACTCTGCGCCCAGCAATGATTCCAGTTTTCCTATTGCCTGGGTGATAGCCGGCTGGGACAGGAAAACCAAGGGTGCGGCCTTACTGATGCTTTGGTGCTTGGCCACTTCCAAAAAAACTCTCAGGTGTCTGAGGTTGGGCATTGCAAATTCCATGGCCGCTCCCGGAAGTTGGCTAATTAATCGGCGCATTCTCAAAAACCAATAGTATTACGGTGAAATTGAAATGGCCAGTACAGAAGGCACGTGTCAATACTAGGGTCAATAGGTTTTATTCCTGACCCATCAAGTGTCTGACAGGTGTATAGAGATGATTATTGATTGCCATGGCCATTACACGACTACCCCGCCACAGGTAGGTGAATATCGCGAAAAACAGAAGGAAGCTGTTGCCAGGGATCCTGATTTCATCGGCGAGAAAGGTCAGATAACAATCAGTGATGACCAGATTCGCGAAAGTATTGAAAAAAATCAGCTGCGTCTGCAAAAAGAGCGTGGCACCGATATGACTATCTTCTCACCTCGTGCAAGCTGGATGGGGCACCATATCGGTAACGAGCACACCAGTCGGTTCTGGACCGAGCACCAGAACGACCTGATTCGCCGGGTGTGTGATCTGTTTCCGAACAACTTCGCTCCGGTTGCTCAGCTGCCGCAGTCGCCAGGCGTTGATCCTGCCAAGTCCGTCCCCGAAATTGTCCGCACCGTCGAGGAGATGGGTTTTATCGGCATTAACCTGAATCCGGACCCCAGCGGTGGTCATTGGAACGGTTCCTCACTGGCAGATCGCTGTTTTTATCCGATCTACGAAAAGATGGTGGAATACGATATTCCGGCAATGGTGCATGTCAGTGCAGCTTGCAATGACTGCTTCCATACTACTGGCTCCCATTACCTTGGCGCTGATACAACCGGCTTTCAGCAGCTGATGATGTCTGATGTCTTCAAGGATTTTCCTGAGCTGAAGATCATTATTCCTCATGGTGGTGGTGCAGTACCTTACCACTGGGGCCGTTTCCGTGGCCTGGCCCTTGATCAGGGCTTTGACCTGGAAGAGCGCGTGCTGAACAACATCTACTTTGATACATGTGTTTACCACCAGCGCGGCATTGACCTGCTGCTGGATATCGTACCGACCAAGAACATCCTGTTTGCTTCAGAAATGATCGGCGCTGTGCGCGGCATAGACCCGGAAACCGGCCATTATTTTGATGACACCAAGCGCTACATCGATAGCAATACGGCCCTGAGCGCCGAGCAGAAGCAGGATATCTTTGAACACAATATTCGACGCGTGTTCAGCCGGCTGAAAGTGCCTGCCTGATAGTCAGTCAGACACTTTCACACATCATCGGACTGAACAGGAGCATTGGGTAATGAGAGAAAACGTTGTAGTACAGAATATCGAGCGCGCGGATCAGGCCATCATTGACGGGCTGGCAGAGTGTGGCGTGGCGACGATTCATGAAGCCCAGGGCCGCGTAGGCCTGCTGGCATACTACATGCGCCCCATTCAGCAGGACGTTGCGGTGGCAGGTTCTGCAGTGACAATTTCCGGCGCAGCTGGCGATAACTGGATGATGCACGTAGCGATCGAGCAGTGCCGGAAAGGCGACATGATGGTATTTGCGCCCACATCGCCGTCCGTGCACGGCTTCTTTGGCGACCTGCTGGCGACATCTGCCCAGGCACGAGGTGTAGTGGGCCTGATTATTGACGGTGGTGTGCGAGACACTCGGGACCTTCGCCAGATGAACTTCCCGGTGTGGTCCAAGGCTGTGTTTGCCGAAGGCACCATCAAGGAAACCCTGGGTTCAGTAAATATTCCCCTGGTGTGCGCCGATCAGCTGATTAATCCAGGCGACGTAGTTGTTGCGGATGACGACGGCGTAGTCGTTGTTCGCCGGGAGAAAGCCGATGAAGTTCTGGAGCTGGCCCACAAGCGCATGGCCCTTGAAGAGTCCAAGCGTGTCCGTATGGCCAACGGAGAATTGGGCCTCGATATCTACGACATGCGCCCGCGCTTGAAAGAGAAGGGGCTCAAGTATGTCTGAGGGCGTTCGTTGCATGTGGATGCGCGGTGGTACATCCAAGGGCGGGTACTTTCTGGCCTCGGATCTGCCGGCAGACACCTCTGAGCGTGATGCCTTGCTGTTGCGGGTAATGGGTTCTCCTGATCCGCGACAGATTGACGGTATGGGTGGCGCTGACCCCCTGACTTCCAAAGTGGCAGTGGTCAGTCCGTCTGACCGGGACGATGCCGATGTTGATTACCTGTTTTTACAGGTATTCGTGGATCAGGCCATTGTCGCAGACGCCCAGAACTGTGGAAACATTCTGGCCGGTGTGGGGCCTTTTGCCATTGAGCGCGGGCTGGTTCCGGCTGGCAATGGCGATACCGAAGTTCGCATCTTTATGAAGAACACCGGACAGATTGCCCGGGCCCGGGTATCTACTCCCGGCGGTCAGGTCAGCTACGTGGGCGACGCCCGTATTGACGGAGTACCAGGCAGTTCTGCGCCTGTACCCATTACCTTTGAAGACACCGCGGGTTCAAGCTGCGGCGCACTGCTGCCCACTGGCAACACCGTAGACGTTATTGATGGCGTGGAAGTTACGCTGATCGACAACGGCATGCCGGTAGTGGTTATGCGGGCTGAGGATATGGGTATCACCGGGACAGAAAGCCGTGAAGCCCTTGAGGCCAATGAAGCACTGCGGGCGAAACTGGAGTCTATCCGTCTTCTGGCGGGCCCCATGATGAATCTTGGCGATGTCAGCGAAAAATCTGTGCCGAAAATGAGCATGGTAAGCCGAGCAACGGCAGGCGGGGTGCTGTCTACCCGTACCTTTATCCCGCACCGCTGCCATGCCTCGATTGGTGTGCTGGGAGCAGTTAGCGTGGCCACCGCAGCAGTGCTGGAAGGTTCGCCAGCCCGCGATATTGCAAACCTCCCTGACGGCCCGCGCAAAACCCTTTCCGTAGAGCACCCCATCGGCGAAATGACAGTGATCCTTGATATGGATGAAGGTGGTCAGGTTGGTTCTGCAGCCATTCTGCGAACTGCCCGAAAGCTGTTCGATGGCACTGCCTTTACCCATGAGAATTGATAACAGGTACTGAACGATGATGGATCCAGATTATCTCCCGTTTCACGCCAACCCCAGCAAGCCGGAGTTCAAGGCTCCCGCTGGTGCGGTTGATGCCCACTGCCATGTGTTTGGCCCTGCGGATAAGTTCCCGTACCACCCCAAGCGCAAGTACACCCCGTGCGATGCACCCAAGGAAAAGTTGTCCGAGCTTCGGGATTATCTGGGCTTTGAACGAAATGTGATTGTTCAGGCGTCATGCCATGGCACTGATAATGCGGCGCTGATCGATGCGCTGGAGACGGCCGGAGAGCTGGCTCGGGGTGTTGCAGTGGTTGATCCTGCCATCACCGAAGATGAGCTTAAGGCCATGGACAAAGCCGGCGTTCGCGCCGTGCGTTTCAACTTCGTAAAGCGTCTGGTGGATACCACGCCGCGCGAGGTGTTCGTGTCCATCGCTGAGAAGATCAAGCCGTTGGGGTGGCACATTGTTGTTTACTTCGAAGCTCCGGACCTGGAAGACCTGGCACCGTTCCTCAATGAACTGAACACCACGATCGTGGTGGATCACATGGGGCGTCCGGATGTGGTCAAGGGTGTTGATCACCCGGATTTCCAGCGTTTCATCGACTTGATGAAGAACAACGACAAGATCTGGACCAAGGTCTCCTGCCCAGAGCGGCTGACCCAGACTCCGCCGGATTACTCCGACGTGGTTCCGTTTGCCCGCAAACTGGTGGAAACCTTCCCGGACCGTGTGCTGTGGGGTACAGACTGGCCTCACCCCAACATGAAATCCCACGTGCCGGATGATGGCAAGTTGGTAGACGTGATTCCTCAGATCGCGCCGACCGCCGAGCTGCAGCAGAAGCTGCTGGTCGATAACCCTATGCGACTGTACTGGTCGTGATATTTCCGGTCTGGACAGAGGAGAAAGTCTGATGACAGAAGAAAAGAAAAGCCCCTGGGGCACCATCAAGTTTGATGGTCCGATGGCGACTCAGGGCTATGCGCTGAACAAGATGTGTTTCTCGTTCAACAACGCAGAAGCTCGTGAAGAGTTCAAGAAAGATGAAGCTGCCTACTGCGACAAGTTCGGCCTGACCGAAGCGCAGAAACAGGCCGTTATCAATCGCGACATTCTGGAGCTGGAGCGCCTGGGTGGCAGTATTTACTACCTCGCCAAGTTTGCCGGTGTACTCGGACTGAACGTTCAGGACGTAGGCGGCATCCAGACCGGGCGCACCACTGAAGAATTCAAGGCATACCTGGAGAGCCAGGGTAGGGGCAAGAACAATGGCTAAGATTATTGGCGGTATTACCACCTCACACATCCCGGCGATTGGCATTGCCATGGACAGGGGGCTGACAGAGACCCCGTACTGGAAAGACTTTTTTGACGGCTACCCACCGATTCGCGAATGGTTACATGAACAGAAGCCGGACATTGCCATCGTGTTCTATAACGACCACGGCCTGGAAATGTTCCTGGATAAAAAGCCCACCTTCGCATTGGGCTGTGCCCCGAAGTATGAAAATGCCGATGAGGGCTGGGGCATTGCCACCATTCCTCCGGTCACCGGTGAAACTGAGCTGTCCTGGCACATTGCCAATGAGCTGGTTGAGCACGATTTCGATCCCACTATTTGCCAGGACATCAAGGTAGACCACGGGCTGACCGTGCCGCTGTCATTGATGTACCCGGGGCACAACTATCAGCACCTCAAGGTTATTCCGGTGTGCATTAACTGCGAGCGCCATCCGATGCCGAAACCGTCCCGCTGCTATGCGCTGGGCCAGGCGATTGGTAAAGCAGTTGAGTCTTTTGCCGGCGACCAGAAAGTTGTTTGCTTTGGAACTGGCGGTTTGTCTCACCAGCTCGACGGCGAGCGTGCCGGCATCATCAATGCAGATTTTGACGAAGAGTGCATGGATAAGCTGGTGAGTGATCCTGAGGCTCTGACCAAATACAGCAACGACGACCTGATCGAAATTGCCGGAGCCCAGGGTGTTGAGTTGAACATGTGGCTGGCCATGCGTGGCTGCTTGCTGGGCAAAGTGACCGAAAAGCATCGCAACTACGTGGCGCCGATTTCCAACACCGGTGCTGGTACCCAATTACTGCTGAACGAATAAAGAGAACCCAGAAAAGGCGCCGCTAGAGCGGCGCCATCAAATCCACACGCCAACCGAAAAAGCATGGGAGGTTGCACAGAGAGACCCGGAATTTTCGATTGCAGACCAACACAAAGACACGCTATTCGTTAATTAGAAATTGTTCGACATAGCTTCCTGTCTAAAACGACAAAAATGAGGAAACTACTCCATGATGTTCAAGAATAAATTAGCGCTGGCCATTCTGGCTGCAGGTATCTCCACTCAAGCTGCTGCGGCAGAAATCGGCGAGTTCAATGGCACCAAGCTGAGCATTGGTGGTTATGTTAAGGCCGAGGGTGTGTATGACATGCCTGAAAACGGCAGTGACGACTTCGCAGGAAGCATGCGTCAGACCCGCCTGAATGTTTCCGCTGTGAAACAAGTCGATGGACATACTCTGAAAGCCTTCGTTGAAGGGGATTTCTGGGATAACAACATCGGAGCTGATTTCGCAGATGGCACCTATGGTCTTCGCTTGCGTCATGCTTATGTTGCGGTGGATAACGTCACCGTTGGTCAGACCTGGAATGGTCAGTTCTTCGCCAACGCGCCGTTTGATGTTGAAATGGTAAATCTCTGGGGACTGGGTGTGGGTACCATCGCTGGTAACGGTGCGGTCGTCCGTCCGGATCTCGTGGCGCATTACACCCTGGGTGGGCTTCGTCTGACCCTGCAAGACCCGGTTCAGGAGGGTTCTGCGTATCCGGACATGGTTGCAGCCTATACCTACCGCACTGGTGGTCATGCTTTCAACGCAGCCATCACCGGGCGTGAAGTGCAAGATACTGGTAATAACGGCGACGATACCGAGTTTGGTGCAGCTTTGTCGCTTGCCGCTAAATTCCAGTTTGCTGATACGACCTTGGCTGTCAGCGGCTTTACCGGCGAAGGTGCCGGTGTATACGCTGGCTGGGGCTACAATGGTGGCGCTGCTGGTCCGAATATTTCCGACGTAGACGGTGCTGGTGATCTGATAAAAACCACCGGTATGACCGCGGGTATTACTCAGAAATTCAGCAGTAACCTGCGCGGTACTGTTCGCTATGGCCAGGTGAAGGCTGATGAAGTTGCAGCAACAGTTGAAGACGATACTCTGGACATGGTTAACGTTAACCTGATCTACACCTATATGCCTGGCCTGGATATTGGTGTTGAATGGCGTGACCAGAGTGCAACAACTCGTCCGACAGCGGTTTCAGCAGACACTTCAGGCCGTCCGGAAGGGCAGCAGGTGGAGCTTTTTGCAATGCTGAAGTTCTAATAAAACAGGTCAGCGTAGGAGTCCCCAGCTTGGGCTCTTACGCTGACGAATTAGGATAATAAAGATCAGTAGAGGAAAAATTTAGTTTTCGAAGTGCTTGTTGTGCCCGCCCCTCTTTCCAGTTAAGCTTTCCCAGACCATTGTGAACAAGATGTTCAATTTGTATTCGCTTTTTATTCTGGGTAGTTTAAATAATTAAATCCGTATTTTTTGTTAGTTGCTAAATAACAGCCCCTGCTCGATATTCACTATCGATGTCGATCTATTGAAGGTATGAATATAATCATTGGGTTAAAGTAAAAAACGGACAGAACATGAAAGAAAGTTTTGATGGAAAGCAGATTTCAAAAACGTTCATGAAAGGTTTGCAAGTTTTTTCGGCATTTGATGGCGTTAACAAGGAGTTAACAGTTCCAGAAGTTTCAAAGAAAACGGGAATTGACCGAACTGTGACAAGACGGTTGATCCTAACTCTAGAGTCAATGGGCTATTTGGAAAGTCGAAGTCCAAGACGCTATCAGTTGACTCCAAAAATATTGGGGTTAGCGAGTTACTTTCTTCGTGGTAGAGGAATAGGGAAATATGTTGATCCAATTTTGAGGACGTTTTCTCATAAGCTGGGGGAAAGCATTTCTTTTGCTATGATAGATGACCTAGAGGCAATTTATGTGGCGCATTCTCCAGGGGAGCCATCGATGATTACTCATGGATTCACTGTTGGATTTCGACTTCCGTTAGCGGCTACCGCGATTGGTCGAGCGCTGTTGGCCTTTTCTGCTCCCAAAGAGTACAACTATCTGCTTGAGAATGTTCCCCTTAAAATTTTTACTGCGAAAACCAAGACGAAACGTAAAGAGCTCGAAGCCTGCTTGAAAGAGGTTCGAAGTCAAGGTTACTCAATGGTTACTGATGAATATGAACTAGGTGTGACGTCGCTATCTGTACCTGTACTTTCAAGTGATAAAAAGCTGATTGGTGCGTTGGGCGTGGCGGGTCCATCACCTAGGTTCAAGGAAGAATCTGAAGTTGAGAGGCGGGTCTCTCTTTTGTTTGAATGTGCAGAAGCAATGTCTTTTATCTCTTGAAGTGTCGTAACTAAAATAAAGACAAACCCAATTTCTTGGACAAGTGCTTCACCATTTTTAGCCCGCGAACGGAGTTTCCGCGAAAGTTCAGTGGAGGGCTCCACGCGGCGATCACTCCGGTTCCCGGAATAATGGCTACAACTCCCCCGCCTACACCACTTTTAGCGGGTAATCCTACAGTGAATGCGAATTCACCAGACTGATCATACATTCCACTTGTTGAAAGTATAGCATTTAATCGGTGAGTGTCTCTCTCTGACAAAATTCGCTGGTTAGTTGATGGATGCTTACTAAGGAGTTCAAAAGTAAGCGAACATGATGTATAATAAAAACATTGCTCGCGGACTATATCGGATATCAGCTCTTATGCGCCATGACGACGGTCGTAAACTGGACCATAAAACTCTGGAAGCACTTCGGGTTCGTGCCGTTCAAAGGGTTATGGATGGCGAAAGCCCGGAAGTGGTGATCAAAGCTTTGGGCATGAGTCGAGCCCGGATTTATGAGTGGCTTGCAGCCTACCGCGAGGGCGGCTTTGAAGCGCTTAAAGCCAAGCAGATTTCCGGTCGTCCCAAGAAGTTGAGCGGCGAACAGATTCGGGAGCTGTATACCTGGATTACCACCTTCACGCCGGACCAGCTGAAGTTTAATTTCGCCCTGTGGACCCGAGGTCGTGTGCGTGAATTGATCCGGCAAAAGTTCAACGTGCGACTGAGCGATGTGTCCGTCGGTCGCCTGCTTCGCAACCTGGGGCTGACGCCTCAAAAGCCGCTGCATCGGGCGTACCAGCAGAAGCCGGAGGCTGTGAAGCAGTGGAAGGAAGAGACCTACCCAGAGATTCGCAAAGAAGCCAAGAAGGTTGGCGCTACGATCTACTTTGGCGATGAGGCTAGCATTCGCTCCGACTACCACAGTGGGACTACCTGGGCGCCCATTGGAGAGACGCCAGTTATTCGCAATACCGGAAGCCGTTTCAGCATTAACATGATTTCTGCCATTTCACCCCGCGGCGAACTGCGCTTCAAAACGATCAAGGGAAACATGAACACCGATGCCTTCATCGGGTTCCTCAAAGCACTGGTCCAGGATTCCGAAAAGCCGGTGTTCCTGATCCTCGACAATCACCCGGTGCATCATGCTCGCCGGGCTCGAGACTATGTTGAGAGTCTCGACGGCAAGCTCAGGTTGTTCTTCCTGCCGCCGTACTCGCCGGAGCTGAATCCTGACGAGTCTGTTTGGGGCTATAT
>PAKW01000060.1 GCA_002707215.1 Halomonas sp. | reverse complement strand
GGCTTAGGTGGACCGCGCCAGGGCGGCGGCGTTACGGGCGTCCGGAGCCTGACGTTTCGGTGCTGTGCGGACGTGGGTGGTGTAAAGGGTCAGACCGGTGAACGCGATCCCCCCGACCAGGTTGCCAAGAACGGTCGGGATTTCGTTCCACCACAGGTAGTCCATCACCGAGAACTCGCCTCCCATGATGAGCGCAGACGGGAACAGGAACATGTTGACGATGGAATGCTCAAAACCCATGAAGAAGAACAGCATGATCGGCATCCACATGGCCAGGATCTTGCCGCTGACGTTGGTGGAGATCATGGCGCCAACCACGCCCATGGAAACCATCCAGTTGCACAGCATGCCGCGGATGAAGATGGTGGCCCAGCCGGCAGCGCCGTACTCGGCGTAACCCAGGGTACGGGCTTCACCAATACTGGCAATCTTGGTGCCAACCGCGCCGGGATCCGTGTTGAAACCATAGGTGAAGATAAACGCCATCATGAAGGCAACGGTCAGCGCACCACCGAGGTTGCCGAGAAAGACCCAGCCCCAGTTCCGCAGGATGCCTTGCACGGTCACGCCGGGCCGTTTGTCGAGCAGCGCCAGCGGTGTCAGCATGAACACGCCGGTGAGCAGATCAAACCCCATAAGGTACAGCATGCAGAACCCGATGGGAAACAGGATTGCCCCGATCAGAAAAACGCCGGTCTGGACCGCAACGGTGATGGCAAAAGCGGCCGCCAGGGCCAGGATGGCCCCGGCCATGAAGGCCCGGATCAGGGTGTCCCGGGTGGACATGTAGATTTTGGATTCGCCTGCGTCGACCATTTTAGTGACAAACTCTGAAGGCGCGATGTAAGACATAGTGTGTTCCTCTGACCTTAACCTGATAACCAACCCGATGGACTGGCCAAAAAAAACGGCGCTACCCGCCGCCTGCATTTCGCAGGTGCAAGTAGACGCCGTCGTCTGAATGAAGCTGTTGCCGTGAACAGAGCCCACATTGGTTCCGTTAGCAGGAGAGTTTGCAGAGACCGTGCCAGAGTGATTATGGTTTGCTAGACCGCACTGATTTCAATGAGGTAAGGTCGGTGGCGGGTTTGTGGTGGTCGTCATGGTAACTGCGTTCCCCGAGCCTGCGCACCTGTTCGGTGCGTGGCCGGCCCCTGATGCTACAGGCTGGCGCAATCAGCGGGGCAAGCTGTCAGCGCAGGCTGAAGCGCACCGGCAGCGCGTAGCGGAAACGATTCCCTGAGATCTCCCCGGGCACGGCCGGCAGCGGCGCGGCCTGTTCCAGCATGGCCAGGGCGGAGTCGTCCAGCAACGAGTAGCCAGAGCCGGTTTGCAGGCTGTGTGCGACCAGAGAACCATCTCGCCGGAACTCAAAGACGATCACCGGTGTGCCTTCCTGCCCCAGTCGCCTGGCCCGCCGGGGGTAGTCGTAAAAACGGGCCAGGTGGCGCCTGAGTCGGCTCAGATAGTGATCGACCTCGGAGCGCTCGCCTGCGTTTTGCAGTGGAATGGTGGCGCGGGACCCGGCTTCCTCCACCTCACTGTCCGCCGGTTGGGAAGTGGAAGATTCTGTCTCTGCCACAGACTGGGCAGGCTCAGGCTCTACGGGGGTTGATTCCGGCTCCGCTACCTCCGCCACCATTTCTGGCTCTGGCTCTGGCTCTGGCTCTGGCTCTGGCTCTGGCTCTGGCTCTGGCTCTGGCTCTGGCTTCGCTTCGGGTTCCGGGGTGGGCCCGCGCGTAACGTCCGGCTCGGGCGCAGGTTCCGCGGCAAGCTTGATGCGGATAGCCGGTGCGGTGTTGATGGCAGCCTCGCCCAGCGAATTGAGTTCCAGGGTTTTCTCGGGCGCGGCCACGACCAGGGCGCCGGCTGTAATTGCCGCTGCAAGCACCAGTAAAACAAAGCGCGAGGGTTGGGGTTGCAGAGTCATTCACCCGGCTCCGTCAGCAGCAGAATATCCGTGTAGCCACCCTTCTCAAGCACCCGGAACAGGGTTTCCAGATCCGCCATGGTGATCGTTTGTGCCGCAGCGATTCTCAGGGGGTGCAGCTCACTTGGGACAGGTAGGGTTGATAGGAGGGATTCTTCATCAAGGGTCTCTCCGGCAATCCGCCACCTGCCCCCGGCATCCACTGTCAGATCGGCGTCGGGTGGCCGCTGCTCCCGGATCTGCGTTGTAGCGGGGAGCTCGGGCAGTGGGTCGTCTGCAAGCTGGCCTGCCACGATGAAAAACATCAGCAGCAGGAACACCAGGTTGATCAGCGGCAGAAGCGCATCTTCCACTCGCTCCATCAGGGATTTGCCAGACGTAAACGGCGGTGGAACCAGGTCGGTCATGGTGCTTTGTCGTTTTCCCGCTTCCAGTGAGTATCGATGCCATTATTGGTCAGTTGGCTGAGCGCCAGGGTGAAGGCGCCGAGGCTGGCGTCATTCGTCGTGGCGAGGTTGACCTCGGTTATCCCGGCACGTGCAAGTTCAGGGAGGAGGTGCTCCAGTGGCATTGTCATGTCCTGCCACTGAATCTGGCCGTTTGCGGTAAGGGTCAGCTCCGGAAGCGGTTCGCCAGTCGCCGGACTCCGGGCGGAGGGATTGTTGGCCAGCTCCAGATAATCCACCGGCAGCAGGCGGCTGGTGAGCATAAAGAACACCAGTAGAATGAACACCACATCAATCAGCGGCGTGATGCGGATTGGTATCGGGCGATTCGGCCTGGGTTCAACCAGTTGCATGGGCGAATCGCCGGCTGCCGGCGCTGTCGTGGGAGAGATCGGCCGCGGGCGGGGTTGAAGCACACTCGCGGCTTGCCACTGCCTGCAGGGCATCAGCCCGGGCTTCGGCATCGCGGTCAACGGTTACGTTCAGGATTGAAACCAGGGTACTATTAATGGTTTTGTGAATGCGGCGTAAGCGGAATTCCACCCAGGCGGCCAGTGCTGCAAAGGGTATGGCGACAACCAGGCCGGCTGCAGTGGTGGTCAGCGCCTCATAAATACCGCCACTCAATTGGCTGGCGTTGGCGCGCCCTTCGGTAGCTGCCATGGCGCTGAAGGCGTCCATCATGCCCAGCACGGTTCCCAGAAGTCCCAGCAAGGGTGCCAGAGCCGCAATTACTTCAATGATTTTCAGGGGCGCCTCGAACGGCTCCAGTGACTGCTGTGCGTCCCGTGCCGCGGTTTCGCGAATCTGGCGCTCATCCTGCTGGCTGTTCAGTGCTTCAATGGTGTTGGTAACCAGGTGCAGCAACGGATTCAGCCTGCCCCAGCGACCAGCCTGCTCACGAATGGCGCCGGGCGACACAGATCCGGGGTTTTGTTGCCAGCGGATTACGGTTTTTTTAAGGCTGCCCGGCAAGCGGGGCGCGTATAGTGTCCCCAGCAACATCAGGTAGATAAAGGTGACGGCGCCAAGGAGAGCGATCACCAGAAGCACGACCATCACGGGCCCGCCCATCTCGGTCAGTTGAGCCAACAGGCCGTTGCTAAGAGGCGGGAAAATATCTGTCATGGCATGACTCTCAGGCACAATGGAGTGGATCTAAATAATAAAGATTATTATTTAATTTGCAAGGGTGCAACCCTGACGCCGGTGATGCCTTTGTTAGAATTCGGTCAGAAGTAAGAAGCAAAAGTATGGTTATGGTATTGGAATCGGGGGTAAAGATCATCACTGTTCGTCGGGCCTACCCGAACGTGTGGTTGTTGTGTTGATCAGGCGTTGGTTTGGCAGTCTGGTTAACCGGGCGGTTGCCCTGGTGGTTGTGGTAATTGTTCTCTCGGCACTGTTGGTCACTGTTGCTGGCGCCCTTCTCAGCCGGGCAGAGCTGGAGCGGCAGGCCCTTGGCCAGGTTGATACCATTGCCGCACTGGTGGCGGGGGAACTGAATGACAAGCTGGCGCTGAGGCTTGAAACCCTGAACCAGGTCGCCCAGGGCCTTACCATGTCTGCACACTCTCTGGATGCCCGCGCCCGTTTGCTGGTCCGGCGCCAGACGGCACTGCAGTACCTGTTTGATGGCATTTACCTGATCAATGAGTCGGGCCAGGTCCTGGCGGAGTACCCGGAATCCTTCCAGCAAACCGGGCTGAATGTCAGTGACCGCGAATATTTCCGGCGAGTCTCCTCGACCCTGGCACCGGTGATCAGTGAGCCGTATATATCAAACTATCAGGACAAACCCGCGGTTATGGTGGCGACGCCGATTTTTGATCATCGCCAGCGTTTTATCGGAATGATTGGCGGTGCCATCCGGCTGGATGGCGACAACTTTATGAAAGAGTTCATTAACCTCCGGATCGGTGAAACCGGCTACCTTGGCGTTGCGACCCGAAGCGGGGTGACGGTTGCTCACGGTCGTTCTGGCCGGCCAATGGCACCGGTGCGGGTTGCCAATCCGGTTTTGCGGGATGCGATGGAAGGTTTTGAGGGCACGCTGCAAACCCGGAATGGCGATGGTGAGGCCACGATTATGTCGGTACGGCAGATGACCCAGGTACCCTGGTTCGTGGCTGCGGTCTGGCCATCCCGTGAGGCCTATGCGCCGATAACCCGCACCGCGGATGCCTTTATCTGGATACTGCTGCTGGTGATTGTATTGATAGCGCCCATTGCCCTGTGGCGGTTCCGCCGGCTGATGGCGCCGCTGGAGACGCTGGGCAATCAGATTCGTGAGCGTCATCTCGGGATGCGGTCTGACCCGGTCGATGTATCTGGGGGTACCGAGATCCGACAAGTGGCGGAGATTTTCAATACCGTCATGGATGAGCGGGATGAAGTGCTGGTCTCGCTCGCTGAGCGCGAAGCGTTCTTTCGTTCACTCACTCAGAGTGCGCCTATCGGCATTGTCCAGACCGACATTCTGGGCCGCATCGAATTTGCCAATCCTGCTTTTGAAGCCGTTATCGGCCATCCCTCGGAAGACCTGACTCAAACCTACCTTGCAGGTCGCGTGCACGAGGCAGACCGTGACGCTGCCATTGCCGGCTGGAAACATGCGATCCGTAACCAGAGTGTGTTCCGGGGCCGGTTCCGTCTCGCGCCCCGAGAGCCTGACCGGCTGATCTGGGGAGACGTGATGATTGCAGCTATCCGAACGCCGGAGAAAGCACTGGGTACGGTTACCGTTGTCAGGGACATTTCCCATGAACTGGAGGTGGAAGAGGCTCTTCGGGATGAGCAGCAGCGGGCCGAGACCCTCCTCGGTGTGCTTCAGGAAGGGGTTCTGATGGTCGACACCGAGGGTGTCATTCGTTACGCCAACGACGCAGCCTGCCGTTTTCTGGGTGCAGAAGGCGAATGCCTGCTTCGCAATTTTTTCCAGTTGGTAACAATCAGGGACCGCGACCGCGAATTGACACGGCAGGAGTTTCTCACTGGCGAGGATCTGGGCAGCCGGTATGTAACGCTGTTGAACCCGGCCGGTGAAACCTTCGATATCGACCTCACCCTGCTCCACATTCGCCGGGGCCGCGAGGATGAACGCCTGGTCTTCGTGTTGCGTGATGACCGTGATCGCCGCCGGCAAGAGGAGCGGCTGTCCTGGGAGGCGACCCACGACAGCCTCACCCAACTGCTTAATCGCCGGGCATTCAATGCCGCCCTGATCAGGTGCATGGGCGAGGCCGGCCGCCAGGACGTGCGCTCAGTGCTGATGCTGATAGACCTGGATCACTTCAAACCGGTAAACGATGAGGGTGGGCACCTGCTCGGAGATGACCTGTTACGCCGGCTCGCGGACCTGTTCAAGGAATCCGTCCGCCAGTCCGATACCGTAGCGAGGCTGGGTGGAGATGAATTCGGCGTTATTCTGCCGGCCTGTGGACTTGCCAGAGCCGAGGCGCTTGCCGAGAAGATACGGGCGAATGTTGAAGATCTGCGCATAGAACACGACGGTCGGTCGTTTGGTGTTACTGCCTGTATTGGCCTGACCGAGCTGGCGCCGGATGACAGCGGTCCCAGGGAGGCCATGGGCCGGGCCGATGAGGGTTGCTATCTTGCCAAGTCCCGCGGCCGTAACGCGGTTGTTGTGGTGCCGTCACCACCAGCCGGCTGAGGCGCTGGCCTGCCACAGAAGGCGAACCGCCAGCGCGGTTAACACGAGGTTGAAGACCAGGCTGAACCAGCGGTTGCTCAGGGATTTCAGCACACGCAACCCGAGCCAGGTGCCGGCAAACCCGCAGGCAATCATGGCGAGAATGAATGGCAGCCATTCCAGGAACACAAACCCTGCCATTCCAAACACCAGTGCCTTGGGTGCATGCTGTAACGTCATGGCAGTGGCAAAGGTGGCAACGGTTTTGAACCGGTCGGCGTGAATCTGCTTGATAAAGGCGGCAACCAGTGGCCCGGTGGCGCCCACGAATAAACTCACGAAGCTGGTCAGTGCCGAGGCCAGAAAAACCCCTGGTGCTCCGAAAGCGCCCTTGGGCAAAGCCGGCCCCCAGCAAAGGTAAAGCACAAACAGGGCGATGGTGAGCTGCCAGATATGGGCCGGAAGATTCACCAGCAACCAGGCGCCCAGAGCCGCGCCAACGAGAACTCCGGGGGCGAAGGCGGCGATGACCCGCCAGTCCACATGGCGCCAGGTCAGTGTGGCCCGGCCAAGATTGGAACCCAGCTGGATCATGCCGTGCACGGGAATAATCGCCGCGGGTGGCATCCAGGTAGCCATCAGTACCAACAACAGTACGCCTCCGCCAGCGCCCAGGCTGGCGGTAATCATGGAGGTGATGGTGGAGCTGGCAAGCAGGAAAAGCGCGACGGGAAGGCTCAGGCTTTCGGGAATAAACGCTATTTCCATTCACAGAATTCCGTTGGTTTCAGGCGCGGTGTGCGGCACAGCGCTTCGGTAGCCAGTTGCACATCGGCAACATAGTAAAGTGAAGCCAGCCCCAGTCTATCGCGGCCCAGATTGTGGAAGATCAGGCCGAAGGCAATGTCGCCCGCGGTAAAACGGTCATGGTTGTCGGCAAAGTATTCTGACGGCTGTGACAGAAAAGGGTCTTCGAGCAGGGCCTGAACCCGTCCAACGCCGCCGTGATAAGCCTGGATCAGCAAGAGGCTGAACAGGCGGTTTCGTTTGCTGTCGGGCAGATCGCCGAAACGTTGCTGGAATACCGGCTCAAGGTTGCGAGCGTTCTGGTTCATCAGGCGCAGGGCGCAGTCAATCTGGGCCAGCCGGTGCCAGGTGTTTTTCGGTGAGATCTCACAGTCACCCAGGGCAGCGGGCGACAATTGCAGTATGCCCCGGGCGTCAGCCCGGGAATGGGCCCGGGCCTGTGCCCCGCTCTCGATCAGAATCTGGCCGGCCAGATACCGGGGCAGGGTTTCGGGCAGAGAGAGGCGGTTCTGGCTGTTCCGGTACTGTGAAACATAAAGCAGGGCATCATGAAGCGTGCCCGGCGCCCCACTGGTGGCGAAGGAAAGGTCATCCCAGGTGCCCCAGATCCGGTCGCCGGGCAGCGTCCCGAGGTAGCGGGCAATGGCCTCATTGATATTCACGTGTGGCTGGTCACAGGACAGGGCAAAGGGGTAGCCGGTTTGTCCGGCATCGCCCGGCACCCAGGTTTCCACGCGGCCCTTGCCGTACAGGGACTGCCGGGTTTCGTTGAGACGGCGCTGGGTGGCTTCGCGGTCATCCCCGTCACTGATCCAGGCCAGGAACTGGCCACGCATGTCGAATAGGATGTGGCGGCCGGAGCTTGAACAGTAGCCGGATTCCTTCAGCACCCAGCGCCGGATGGTCAGAATGTTTTCGAATACTCCCTGGCTGACCCAATAGGGCGATGCCCGGACAATTCGGGTCCAGTCGCTGTCGCCGGCCGGGATCTCCTCACCCTCCTGGGCCAGGGTGGCTGTTGTTGCAGTCAGGATGAAAATCCAGACCAGTTGGCGTAAGCTATTGAGAAATCTGATCATAAGTGTTATGTCCGTGACCTTCCCCAGAATACAATAACAAATGGAACCTGCCATGAAGCAATCCGAATACCTTCGTTACGACGCAACTGCACTGGCTGATCTGGTCCGCCGGGGCGAGGTAAGCTCCAGGGAAGTATGCGAGGCGGCCGTGGAACGGGCAACCCGCGTGAACGGTACCCTCAACGCCATTTGTTACCCTCAGTTCTCCGGCGCGCTCGGCCAGAACTTCCCCGGGCACGCCGTGTTTGCCGGCGTGCCCCTGCTGCTCAAGGACCTGGCCCAGGAGCAGGCGGGGCACCCATGTACCTATGGCAGCCGGGGATTGAAAAGGAACGTCGCGCCCCAGGACTCGGAATTTGTCCGCAGGGCCCGCAATGGCGGGCTGGTCTTTCTGGGACGAACCGCAACCCCCGAGTTTGGTTTAAAAGCGGTGACAGAGTCCGAGCTGTGGGGCCCGACCCGCAACCCCTGGAACACGGAGCGGACGCCTGGCGGTTCAAGTGGCGGCTCAGGTGCCGCCGTCGCAGCCGGTATCGTGCCCATGGCCGGTGCCAACGATGGCGGCGGTTCCATCCGGATACCGGCTGCCTACAACGGCCTGTTCGGCCTGAAGCCGTCCCGTGGCCGCATTTCCGTGGGCCCCTTCATGGGGGAAGCCTGGACCGGCGCGTCCACCGATCATGTGGTCAGCCGGACAGTGAGAGACAGCGCGGCCATGCTGGATGTACTCAGTGGCCCTGCTCCGGGTGATCCTTTTGTAATTCCGTCGCCGGCCTCGGGCTATGCCGATCTGATGCAGAAGTCGCCGGGCAGCCTGAGAATCGGCGTGTTCACCTCCTCTCCCTACAACACCGAGGTGGCCCCGGAGTGCGTTGCGGCGGTTGAAGAAACGGCTCGGGTCCTGGAGAACCTGGGCCACAGGGTCGAGTATGCTGCGCCGGAATTCGACGGCATGGCCCTGGCACGCTGTTATCTGGCCCTGTACTTCGGGGAAGTGTCGGCGCTGATGGCGAAGGCCAAAGAGCAGTTCGGCGCCAGTGACCGTGATTTTGAGCTGGATACCCGCCTAATCGGCATGCTGGGCGAAACCCTGCCGCTGTCGGAGTATGTTCGTCGTCGCCAGCAGTGGAATGAATTTGCCCGGGCCCTGGGGGCCTTTTTTGGCAGCTATGATCTCTATCTCAGTCCCACCACCGGGCAACTGCCGGCGGTGATCGGGGAGCTGGAGACACCGCCCCATCTGAAACTGGCGGCCCGGCTGATGCTCAAGCTCAATGCAGGCAAACTGGTGCACCGATCCGGCCAGGTAGACCAGATGGCCCTGGAAAGTCTGGCCCGTACGCCATTCACTCAGTTGGCGAACCTCACCGGAACACCGGCCATGTCTGTCCCCATGCACTGGACTTCCGGAGGTTTGCCGGTTGGTGTCCAGTTCGGTGCGCGCCACGGGGCCGAAGCGGTTTTGCTTCAGTTGGCGGCCCAGCTGGAAGAGGCAAACCCCTGGTTCAGCAACTACGAAAAGCTTGAGGATGCGTTCTGAGGCAACAGGGGTTGTGATCCGGCTGGTGAAACTCCACGTTTATCTTTGCACGCGGAACAGGCTATGCTGTCAGACAGGAAGGCCCTTCTTCCTGACAGATCCTGATGGCATCGAGGAGGCGAGCGTATTATGAACCAACCGATGGCAATCGACGAACTGGTATCAGTAGCACAGGCCGAGGCCATGGGGGAGCTTGACGCCCCGATGATGGCCATTGTCCTGTCCAGCGAACAAAGCTATGACTTGCCCATTAATTCCCTTGAAACCGATGCCGACAAGGCCCGCTGGGGGTTAATCCTCCGCGCCGCCCGCGAGCATGTTGAGGCGGATGCCGTGGCCGTGCTCTATCCGGCCTGGACGACCATCCGCCATAAGAAACCGGGAGTGGAAGCCGAAGCGGCCTCCGGGGAGGTGCCGGACGAGTCCGATGGCCCTGACGACTCTGACGACTCAGGCGGGCCTATCGATACCCTGTTCGTGCAGTTGCACACCCGGGACCATGTTTACTGGCGGGGTTTTGAACAGATCCGGGACCCCAAACACCAGCGCATTATCGGCTTCCGCCGGATCAAGGCGTTGTCCACCGACTACAAGCGTGATGAAGCGCCTTCGGTTGCCTCGTGGCTGAGTACGCTGTTTGAGCCGCTGCCGGAAGAAGGCGCGGAGACCGATGTGGACCGCGAACTGGCGGATCTTCTGGAGGAGCCCGAAGTGAGTGCTGCGCTCTACCCAAGGCAGATGCGGGCCCTGCATTGACAGGCACGCCCTTTGTCCGGGGCAAGGGCCCCGGATATCAGCGGCTGGAGAGCAATGTAAGGCAAAGCTGGGCGTTCCGGATAAAATGCCCGAACGCTGCCAGCTGCTCCTTCGAGGGCACATAGGCGCAGGCTGCGTTGTCCGCGTAGAACAAGCCTACCAGCCGACCGTTAGCTGTGATCGGGCCGGTTAGCGCCGGCACCTTGCCAAGCCACCGATCATAAGGCACGCCCTCCGATGCCGGTTCGGGTTCATAAATGGTGCAGTGGGCAAGGGGTAGAAGTGAGCCCAGGGGCCCCGTTCCATCTTTCTGAATGACCAGATTCCCGCGCCATTCCTCAGTTCCGCGCCCGCCCAGTTTCCGCGGCACCAGTTCGTTACCGGTCCGGTCGCTCATCAAAAGGGCCACCCGCTGCATGCCGATTGACCTGTGGATACCTTCGATCACAAGCTGGCACACCTCGTTGATGTCCGGTTTTTCCGTGAGGCACTGGCTTAACTCCCGCAGGATTTCCAACTGCAGTTCGGCGTCCATGTCCGGTGCCCGCGCGGCATCACCTGAGCCTCGTTCCGCGCCCGGCATCATGGCCGTGACCTGGGGAATGCCCAGGGAGACCGCGACGCGAGTCGCTTCCGAGGCGTTTACCTTGAGCTGATCCCGGACCACGGCCGGGCTTTCTCCGATGTCCCTGCCAAGCTGCTCCAGAACCTTGTTCATTTCCGGGCCGCTCCAGCCCTGCTCGGACAGCCTGGCCATCTCTGCGGAATTGCGCACCAGGCTGGACGCCGCGGAATTGGCCTGGCCCGGGGAAACGACATCCCGGATGAACGGCCCCAACGACCAGGCCTCTACCAGACCGCGGGTAATTTCGGTAAACGTTGTATGCAATACCGACTTTTGCGCTTCCACCGGGGGCTCATCCAGCCGCAGTCGTTCCTCCAGTTCGGTGGCCTGCTGAGTTTCGCAGGACCAGAATGCCAACTCGCCAATATTCATCAGCAACGCCCCGATGAACACTTCCTCCAGCGCGGTTTCATTCCTTTTGGGCATCAGGCTCCGGGCCTGCACGGCCGCATGAATTGCCCGGGCCAGGCAGCGCAGCAAATGGGGGCGGTCATTGCGCTGCAAAAGCGTGTCTACGATCAGTGAGGAAATCGCCATGGATTTCACGGCGTCGAAACCGATCAGGGTAATGGCCCGGCTGACGGTGCTCACCTGGGTGCGGGTCTGGTTGTAGAATACGGTATTGGACAGCCGCAGCACCTGGGAGGTCAGTTGGGCATCATTGAGGATAACGTTGGCCAGTTCGTTGACGGTGCTGTTCCGGCTGTCCGTCAGTTCGTTGATGCGCCGGAGCGTATTTGCCAGTACCGGCAGCTCGACTTTGCTGAGATGGGCGACCCATGCCTGGGTGGAGTTCATCCTTGGGGGCGTTGATTGTTTTTCGTTGGTCACGTTAGTGAGTCTCTGGGCAGCGCGCCTCTGGGAAATGGAAGGTTATCCTGTGGCCCACAGTCTAGTTCAGGCGGGTGTCCGGTGTCAGGTAACCGTTTGTGTAGGGATATCTACCCACCCGGCGACTTCTGCCGGAATTCGGGTTTGCCCGCCGTATCGGCTATAATCGCCGGTTTTAACGCTGCACCCACAAGGCGCTGACCGTGATTGTATTTGACCAGGTACAGAAGTCGTATCAGGTAGGCGGCCGGGCGATCCCCGCGCTACACCCCACCGATATGACCATAGAAACCGGCGAGGTATTCGGCATTGTTGGCCACTCCGGCGCGGGCAAGTCGACGCTGGTGCGTCTGATCAACCTGCTGGAACCACCCACCGGCGGCCGCATTCTGATCGACGATGAGAATATTACCGATTATGACGCCGCCGAACTGCGGGCCTTCCGCCGTAAAGTCGGAATGATTTTCCAGCACTTCAACCTGCTGTCTTCGAAAACCGTGGCCGACAACATTGCCTTCCCCATGAAGCTGGCGGGCATCTACCCGAAAACGGAAATCCGGGAGCGGGTCCGGGAATTGCTGGCCCGCGTCAGCCTCACTGACCATGCCAGCAAATACCCGTCACAGCTCTCCGGTGGCCAGAAACAGCGGGTAGGCATTGCCCG
>PAKW01000059.1 GCA_002707215.1 Halomonas sp. | reverse complement strand
GGCGGGCTTTTTTCATGAGTCAGGGGCCGCTTTTGAGGTAGAATAGGCGCCCATAAAAAATAATCTTCAGCGGACATACAGCCCAGGCAGGTGTGACTGGCCGGAATCAGGGCCCCTTGCCACCTGGACAGACTGACAGAATTTTTGGAGAGTTTTAGATGGCTGATTATCAGGCACCCCTACGTGACATGCGCTTTGTTCTGAACGAGGTTTTTGACGCCCCCGCCCTGTGGGCGTCGTTGCCGAAAATTGCCGGAAATGTTGATCCGGATACGGCCGATGCCATCCTGGAGGAGGCTGGCAAGATTGCCAGTGGCGTTCTTGCCCCGCTGAACCGTGAAGGTGATGAGCAGGGCAGCCAATGGAGCAACGGTGAAGTAACTGCCCCGGAGGGCTTCAAGGAGGCCTACCAGACCATCGTTGAAGGTGGCTGGAACGGTCTGGGCGGTAATCCGGAGTTTGGTGGTATGGGGATGCCCAAGACCCTGGTGGCCCAGTTCGAGGAGATGATGCAGGGTGCCAACATGGCCTTTGGCCTGGCGCCCATGCTGACCGCCGGCGCCTGCCTCGCCCTGGACGCCCACGGCAGCCAGAAACTGAAAGAAAAATACCTGCCCAGCATGTACTCCGGCGTCTGGTCCGGAGCCATGGACCTGACCGAGCCCCATGCCGGCACCGACCTGGGTATTATCCGTAGCAAGGCCGAGCCCAACGACGACGGTTCCTTCAATGTCACAGGTACCAAGATTTTCATCACCTGGGGCGAGCACGACATGGCGGAAAACATCATCCACCTGGTGCTGGCCAAGCTCCCGGGTGCTCCAAAAGGACCCAAGGGCATTTCCCTGTTCCTGGTGCCCAAGTTCCTGGTGAACGATGACGGATCCCTGGGCGAGCGCAACAGCTTCAGCTGTGGCTCCATCGAGAAGAAAATGGGTATCAAGGGTTCCGCCACCTGTGTGATGAATTTCGATGGCGCCAAAGGCTGGTTGGTCGGCGAGGAGCACAAAGGCCTGGCCGCCATGTTCACCATGATGAACTACGAGCGTCTGGGCGTTGGCATCCAGGGCATCGGTGCCGCTGAAGCCTCACTGCAAAGTGCCCGGGAATATGCCCTTGACCGCATACAGAGCCGCGCGCCCACCGGTGCCCAGCAGCCCGAAAAAGCGGCGGATCCGATTCTGGTGCACCCGGATGTACGTCGCATGCTGCTGACCATGAAAGGCTATGTCGAAGGCGGCCGCGCTTTTTCAACCTACGTGGCCCAGTGGCTGGATATTTCCAAGTATGCCGAGGACGACGGGCGGCGCAAGCACGCAGAGGGCATGGTGGCGTTGCTGACACCGGTGGCCAAGGCGTTCCTGACTGATCGTGGCCTGGAAGCCTGCATCATGGGCCAGCAGGTGTTCGGTGGCCATGGTTTCATTCGCGAGTGGGGGCAGGAGCAGTTGGTTCGTGACTGCCGCATTACCCAGATCTATGAAGGCACCAACGGCATCCAGGCCCTGGACCTGATGGGCCGAAAAGTGGTTGGCAGCCAGGGTAAGCTTTACGAACTGTTTGCCCAGGATGTGGCGACTTTCCTTGACGAAAACAGCGATAACGAGCACCTGCGCCCGTTCCTGGAACCTCTCGCCGCCGCGGTTGAGCGCCTGGATGACGTGACCGAGCATGTGATCAAACAGGCCGGCGACAACCCGAACGCCGTTGGCGCTGCCTCGGTGGATTACCTCGACCTGTTCGGCCTGACGGCCCTCGGCTACATGTGGGCGAAGATCGCGAAGGCGGCTGCACCCAAGGCCGGGAGCGATACCTCGGGCTTCTACAGTGGAAAACTGAAATCAGCGCGGTTCTATTTTGACCGCCTGCTGCCAAAAACCGTTTCCCTGGCCGAAGGTATCCGCAGCGGCAGTGATTCGATAATGGCTCTGGCTGCTGAAGAATTCTGATTCCAGAGTTAAAGCGGATATAAAAAGGGGGCACCCAGTTAATAGGGGTCAGATGAAATTTTCATCTGACCCCTTTTTCACATCTGACCCCTTTTTCATCAGAGTCTTTCCAGTCGCTCGGGATCTGTGACGAAAGGGTTTTCGTTCCCCTGAATTTCGGCAACGCGCCGATGGCGCGTCAGCTCACCGTCGTCAGGTGGGTCCAGCTGATTCCAGCCCTTGAACACAGTGGCAGCGCCCAGCCAGGGCAGTTTGTAGGTGTCGACCATGTAGGCAACCGTGCGGGCAACATCGCCTTTGACCCGAGCAGGGGGTTCAAAGAACTGGGCGCTTTGGCGGATGCCGCACTCGTCTGCCTTGATGGCAGGACCCAAATCCTCATAACGGACATTGCGGCGCCCCATTTCTGTCCGGCTGCGTACCGGGACCATGTTGTGCATGTCGGAGGCTATCTGCCGGTAACGGTTGTCTTGTTCACACTGACGTGAGGTGCCGCAGTTCAGCGCGCTGCGCACATCGGCCAGCGGGTATACATACCCGTCGGTCAGTACGAAGCCTTTACTGGTAAATGGGAGGTCACAGAAGAATGAATTCCCTCCGCCGGCATAGAGATCGCCCCAGAAATATTCGGAAATAACGGTTTCCGGATCACTGAACCGGGTATTCTGGCCAATCACGAGGGTGGTGGTGAGCAGGAGGGTGAGTGCGGTGGGTATCAGTAGGAATTGTTTCATACGCCATTTATACCTCGCAGTGTGGTCAAGCGCCCTGGCAATTCAGGCCCAGCTGGTCAGGATTTGATCAGGTGGGTCAAAACTATGACGCTTTGTTCACTGATACTGTGAAGTATGGCACAGAGACTCCGGTGCAAGGAGTCTCTGGCGTAGAGATTTGTGGCATAGTGTTAACCTGTTAACACTATTATTTCAGTTTGTTACGGATATTCTGGTAGCCGGTTTTCAGGTCTTCGCCCAATTTCCGGGCAGTCTGGCGCGCCTCTTGGGTGGCATTTTCCGCATCGTGCAGAACCTGGTCGATCCTGGTTCTGAACCGGTCCCAGTCCTGCTCAAGATCATCCCATTCGTCCTTCACATCTTCGCGGGCCAGGTGCAGTTGCACGCGCGCCTCGTCCCGATACTCTTTTACCTTTTCCGACAGTCTCCTGAGCTCTTCCTGAATACTCATTTCAAGCACCTCCTCGGATTGTTGGTGCACTTACAATGCGCCAGACTGTAAAAAACTGTCAAGGGGTTGCCGGGCCGCAAGATGGCAAGGAGTAAAGCGTTTGACCTGGGTCAGGCGCGGGCGGCCAGGAGCGCCGACATATCTCTGAGATAATGCCAGGGGGAGAGCGGGTCGAAGCCTTTGGCAGCCCGGTCGATCTTGCTGCAAAGTGCAATGGCGTCGTGCAGCTGAGCGCGGTTCAGCCGGCGGGCAGCCTGTTCCATCGCTCGTGCCCGCTGAGGCTGGAACACGCCTCTTTTCTTCAGGAACGAGGCTGGATTCTCAGCCTGGCCGCCTGGAGATTTCAGTTCAAGCAACAGGTTCAGGTCGCGGCTCAGGACCGCCAGCAATCCCAGCGGGTTTTCACCTTCCTGCTGCAGCACACTGATCACTTTGCAGGCATGGGGCGCCCGGCCGGATATCAGCTCGGTGACCAGCTCGAAGCCACTGAACCGGGCGCTGTCCTGAACGGCCTGTTCAACGGTTTCTTCGTCAATCGCTGTGCCGTTCGCCAGCAGCGCCAGCCGGTCGAGCTCCTGGCTGGCGGCAAGCAGGTTGCCTTCCAGGCGTTCGCTCATGATTGCCAGGGCGCCGCGGGTCAGGCTGAGGCCGCGGTTACTGGCCCTTTGTTGAAGCCAGCCCTGGAATTTATCTGCGTCTACTGGCCAGACCGGTACGTGCACACCTGTGGCCTGGAGCTCCTTGTACCATTTGCGGCGGGTTTCCGCTGCATCCAGGCGGGTACTGATCAGCAGCAGAATGATGTCCTCAGTGGGAGATTGAAGCACGCGTTCGAGTAAGGCGCGGCCGTCTCCGAGCTTGCCGGTTGGCAGATGAATTTCTATGCGGCGTTTTTCGGCGAACAGGGACATGGCGCTGAACTCGTCCGCGACCGCGTTCCAGTCCAGTTGATGATCGGCATGGAAGGTCAGGCGGTCATGGAATCCGGCGTCTTTCGCGGCCTTTCGGACCTGATCGCAACATTCCTGAACGAGCAGCGGTTCATCCCCGGAAATCAGATAGACCGGGGCGAGGCCCTTTCTCAGTAGCTGGGATAGCTGTCCCGGATTGGTCTTCATGGCTTGCCCCTGGCTGGAGCGCCGGCATCCGGAGTGCGAGGGTACTCCGCCCGAATGGCGTCAATTCGTTGGGCGCTCAGCGGGGCCAGGCGGAAAATAACCTGTTGGGCCAGCCGCTCATTCAACTGCTGGCGCAGCGATTCCTCTTCCCGCTGCCTTGCCAGAACGTTGGTTTCATCGTACCGGTAACTTTCGCTGGTGGTCACGCGGGTGGTGGCAACCATGGGGATACGGTCGGCACTGAGTACTTCAAGATCCACGGAATGACGAAGTATGTACTCCGCGGCAGCTGCCCGGCCGGTGATGGCACTTGCGCGCCGGTCCTGATCAAAATTGTCCAGGCGCAGGGTAAAGTCTGCGTCTTTCGCCAGGGTGAGTTCTACCCCGCCAAGAGTAAGTTGCTCCCGGACCGCCAGGCAAAGGGTTTCGGGAACCTCAGAGGAGCAATACAGCGCCAACGGCTGAAGGGCCGCCGATACCGGTGGCGCTCCCCGTAACCGGAAGCCGCACCCCGCCAGAAGTGCCACCATGACAGCGGCGGACACCAGGAGGGTTGCGGATCTAAAAGCGGAGCCTTGGGGCATGTCAGTTGGCCACCACGTTCACCAGTTTGCCGGGCACCACGATCACCTTGCGTACCGTTGCACCCTCGGTGAAGCGCATGACGTTCTCGTTCTCCAGAGCCAGCTTTTCCAGATCGGACTTGCTGATGTCGGCGGGCACATCCTCCTTCGCGCGTACCTTACCATTAACCTGCAGCACGACCTGGATCTGGCTGCGAACCATCGCGGACTCATCGGCTTGCGGCCACGGCGCATCCACGACCGGCTCTTCGTGACCCAGCGCCTGCCACAGAGTGTGACAGATGTGTGGAACTATGGGTGATAGCACGAGTACCGCAGTATCGAGTGCCTCCTGGCGGACGGCCCGGGTCTGGGGCTCGTCGCCCTGGAGCTTGCCGACATCGTTGAGCAGTTCCATCACGGCGGCAATGGCAGTATTGAAGGTCAGGCGGCGACTGATATCGTCACTGACCTTGGCGATGGTCTCGTGGGTCTTGCGCCGCAGATTCTTCTGGGCATCGTTCAGGGTTGCTGCTTCGACAGCAGGAGCAGCGCCAGCGGTGACATGCCCGTTCACCAGGCGCCACAGACGCTTGAGGAAGCGGTGCGCACCCTCAACCCCGCTGTCGGACCATTCCAGGGACTGCTCCGGGGGCGCGGCAAACATCATGAACAGGCGAACGGTGTCGGCGCCATGCTGGTCAATAATGGCCTGGGGATCAATGCCATTGTTCTTGGACTTTGACATCTTGGTCACGCCGCCGGCGATCACCGGCTCGCCATCGTCCTTGTGTACCGCGTGAATGAACTGACCCTTCTCATCACGCTCAATCGTGACATCCGCGGGGGAGATCCACACCTTTCCGCCCTTGCTGTCTTCGCGGTAGTAGGTGTCTGCCAGAACCATACCCTGGCAGAGCAGGCGGTTAAACGGCTCGGAACTGGTGACCAGGCCGACATCCCTGAGCAGCTTGTGGAAGAAACGGGCGTAAAGCAGGTGCAGGATGGCGTGTTCGATGCCGCCAATATACTGATCCACCGGCAGCCAGTAGTTGGCCGCGGACGGGTCCAGCATGCCCTGGTCGTAATTGGGGCTGCAGAACCGGGCGTAGTACCAGGAAGACTCCATGAAGGTGTCGAAGGTGTCGGTTTCCAGGGTCGCCGGCTGACCGTTGTATTCGGTCCTGCACCACTGCGGGTCGGCCTTGATGGGGGACTGGACACCGTCCATCTCCACATCTTCCGGCAGGAGGACGGGCAACTGGTTATCGGGCACCGGCATCTCGGTGCCGTCTTCCAGGGTCATCATCGGAATCGGAGCGCCCCAGTAGCGTTGGCGAGACACGCCCCAGTCGCGGAGGCGATAGTTCACCGTGCGCCTGCCTATGCCGTTGTCTTCCAGGTACTTGGCAATCTCGTCGAACGCTTCTTCGCTGGTCAGACCGCTGTATTTGCCCGAAGACACCAGCGTGCCTTTCTCGGTAAAGGCCTGTTCCTGTATGTCAATCTCACGGCCATCGCTTGCTGCGATCACCTGCCTGATGGGCAGTTTGTACTTGCGGGCGAACTCATGGTCGCGCTCGTCGTGGCCCGGAACCGCCATCAGCGCGCCGGTACCATAGTCGGCCAGAACAAAGTTGGCGATCCAGACCGGAATCTCCTCCTGGGTCAGCGGATGCATGGCCTTGAAACCGGTGTCGATGCCGCGTTTCTCCATGGTGGCCAGCTCAGCCTCGGCGGTCTTGCTGTTGCGGCACTCCTCGACAAATCCGGCAACATCCCGATGACGCTCTGCGGCTTCCCGCGCCAACGGGTGCTCGGCGGCCACGGCCATATAGCTCACGCCCATCAGGGTGTCCGGGCGTGTGGTGTAGACTGTCAGGCCACTGTCCCTGTCCTTGAGCGGAAAGGTCAGCTCGGTACCCACCGACTTGCCGATCCAGTTGCGCTGCATGGTCTTGACCTGTTCAGGCCAGTCTTCCAGCTCATCAAGGTCGTTCAGCAGTTCCTCGGCGTAATCGGTAATGCGGATAAACCACTGGGGAATCTTCTTTTGCTCCACCAGGGCGCCGGATCGCCAGCCCCGGCCATCCACCACCTGCTCATTGGCCAGAACCGTCTGGTCCACCGGGTCCCAGTTCACGGTGGACATCTTCTTGTACACCAGGCCTTTCTCATAAAGACGGGCGAAGAACCACTGCTCCCAGCGGTAGTAATCCGGCTTGCAGGTGGCCAGCTCCCGGTCCCAGTCGTACCCGAAACCCAGCTGTTTGAGCTGGTTTTTCATGTAGTCGATATTGGCGTAGGTCCACTTGGCCGGAGCCGTCTTGTTGGCAATGGCGGCATTCTCCGCGGGCAGGCCGAAGGCGTCCCAGCCCATGGGCTGCATCACGTTTTTGCCCTGCATGCGCTGGTAACGGGAAACAACATCGCCAATGGTGTAGTTGCGGACATGCCCCATGTGCAGCTTGCCACTGGGGTAGGGGAACATGGACAGGCAGTAGTACTTGGGTTTGCCCGGTTCTTCCCTGACCGTGAAGGTCTTGCTCTTTTCCCAGAAATCACGGGCATTCTGCTCTACGTCACGGGGATTGTATTGCTCGTCCATTCCTGCCATTACCGAAATTACCTTGTGTGGAAAATAAAAGCCTGTATCAAAATCATGTCCGGAGCGGGCCGGACATTCTAACGCACACTTGGCTTTACAGGTAGTCTGCCAATTTTCCCTTCTTGTGCCAGACTTTCTTGTGCCAGACTTATAGTGTTGGCGGGAGACGGCGGCCGGTGCAGCTTCCTGAGACACGCCGTGAATACGTCCATGTAGGCTTGAGCGCAGCATCCATGCTGCGCACAGTCTCAGGAAGCTGCACCGGCCGCCGCCCCGAACCCTGGGAGCTATTGTCAAGGAACGGGAGCACCAAACGTCTGGGAGACAGGGTGTGTCAGGCCCTTCCGGAACTGTCTGCAGCATGGATGCTGCAGTCAAGCGTACATGGACGTATTCACAGCGTGTCCCGGAAGGGCCTGACACAGCCTGGCTCCTGCCCCAACTGTCCGGATTTACGCTTGTTTTTTGGAACCCCGAGGTTCGTTTGAAGGAGCAGTTATGACAAAACCAGAAAGAAGCCATCTCTCAGGAAAAGCCCTGGAAGTGTATGACCGAATGCTGGAGCGGGTGAAAACGCGTCTCCATGAATTAGAGGAAACCTCGCTGCAAACGCTGGAGGACGAAGTACGCAAAGCCGTCGAGTTCGAGTACGAACTGGAGGAGATGACCCGGGAAGAGGCGGATCTTCTGGGAGCCTATCTGCAGCGGGATCTTGAGCACCTGCTGCACTTCGTCGAGGAAACCGGTGAAGGCTTGCGTGAATGGTTGCAGCTTGATATTGCCTTGCTGGAGCACCAGTTGGCGGACAGCCTGTTCTCGGTTGCTGACAAGACTGTGGTCGATTTCCTGGAGCTCAAGCAGAAACTGGAAAGCAAGGAAGTTGGCCAGTACATCTCGGGCGAAGTGGCCACCGCCGGTATGTTCCAGTGCCTGAATTGTGGCCACATGCGCTGCCTGACAGCCACCAGCCACCTCGAGCCCTGCGAAGCCTGCGGTTCCCACTACTACGAGCGGGTTACGAGCCGCTGGCCGAAACGGGAGGAATGATCCGCTCCCGGACAAACACAATCAGGATGGCCGCCAGCGTCAGTACCGGCCAGGAACCGGTTTGCATATAAGGCGTACTGCCCTTGGCGGTGTATACCTCGCCGGTCAGGGTGGCGCGCTCGAATTGCGGGATGGTCTCGGTCAGCCTGCCCCGGTGGTTAATGATCGCGGTGACGCCGTTGTTGGTGCCCCGGAGCATATAGCGGCCGGTTTCCAGGGCCCGCATTCGGGCAATCTGCAGATGTTGCAGTGGTCCGATGGAATCCCCGAACCAACCATCGTTACTGATGGTGAGCAGAAGGCCGGAACCCCGGGCGTTGAAGGCGACGAAATCCGGGTAGGCAACCTCGTAACAGATGAACGGCATGATATTGGTGCCATTTGCCCTGAGCGGATCCTGCCGGGCCGGGCCCGGGCTGAAATCGCTCATGGGCAGGTTGAAGAACCCGATCAGCCCTCGGAGCAGGTTTTGCAACGGCACGTATTCACCAAACGGGACCAGCTTCTGCTTGTGGTAGATGCCCTCGCCATTGCCAATCGCAATAATGCTGTTGTGATAGGTGAAGTCCTCAAGACGGTCACTGAAGCCGTACCAGGGTATCCCGGTAATCAGTGTGCTGTTCTCGCCGAGCTCAGTGCTGATGTGCTCGATGATTTTGCCGGCCTGATCCTGTGGAATGGGAATGGCCGTTTCCGGCCACAGGATCAGGTCTGTGTTCCAGTGGCCTTCTGTCATGCCCAGGTACGTCATAATCTGGTCTTTGAGAAATTCCGGATCCCACTTGATCTGCTGGGGAATGTTGCCCTGAATGGCGGCAACGGTTGTGGCTTGGGTGCTGAGCTGGGTCCAGTCAATCCGGTTCATGGCCGGGGCGATCAGCCACGGAATCAGCGCAATCACCAGGGTTACACCGGCGGCGACCGGTCTCAGCTGTTTAACCAGCCAGCAGCCCGCGTAGAGTGCAGCGCCGGTTGCAGTAATCCAGAAAGTGATGCCGTGGACGCCTGTTACCGGCGCAAGGCCGGCAAGCGGGCCGTCGGTATGAGCGGTACCCAGGTACAGCCAGGGAAAGCCGGTCAGCAACCAGCCCCGGAGCCAGTCCCCCAGAACCCAGATAGCCGGGAACAGGATCAGCCGGCGGATGGCCCTGTGCTTTGCAAGCTTGCCCCAGAGCCAGAACGCCAGGCCGTGGAACAGTGCCAGGCCAGCCACAAAGGCGGCGGTCAGCAGGATGGCGACGGGAATCGCCGTGTTGCCGTGTTCACTGATGCTGATATACACCCAGCTGGCACCGCTGCCAAACAGACCAAGGCCGACAAGCCATCCGGCCCTGAACAGTTGCTGCGGCGCCAGGGGAATGGTAACCAGCAGAATCAGCAGAACCGAGACCGGCCCCAGCCACCAGAGCTGGAACGGGGAAAAGGTCAGAGTTTGCAGGGCGCCGGCAACCACGAGGGTTGCCGCGCCGAGCCAGCGGTTGGTTGATAGCGGGGTATTCAGGACTTTGGCGTTTGTAACGTCATTGCTCACTGCGGGTTACCTGCAACAGACGGATGACACGGTTATCGGCGTTGGCAATAGTAAAGCCCAAGCCACCGAATTCAACCGATTCGCCCCGTCTGGGCAGATGTCCGAACTCCTTGAGTACCACCCCACCGATGGTGTCGAACTCTTCTTCGTCGAATTCGGTCTCGAAGAATTCGTTGAAATCATCGACCGGCGTTACCGCCTTGACCGCGTAGCTGCCATCGCCCCGTGCCTTGATGTGGGTCTCCTCATCGAAGTCATGCTCGTCTTCGATTTCCCCGACAATCTGCTCAAGCACGTCCTCAATGGTGATCAGCCCGGCGGTGCCGCCATACTCGTCCACCACAATGGCCATGTGGTTGCGGTTTTCCTTGAACTCCTTGAGAAGCTGGTTCAGGCGCTTGCTTTCGGGAACAAAGGTTGGCGGCCGCAGGATTTCCCGGATGCGGTTCCAGTTCAGGTCGTTGCTCAGGGCAAGGGGAAGCAGGTCCTTGGCCAGCAGGACGCCGATCACGTCATCCTGGCTGTCGCCGATCACCGGGAAGCGGCTGTGGGCAGAGGAGATGATTTCTGCCAGAAACTCTTTCGGGTCCTGGGATGCCTTGACGGTGACCATCTGGGAGCGGGGAATCATGATTTCATCCACCCGCATGTCGATCACCTGCATGGCACCTTCGATGATGCTCATGGCATCGGCGTCGATGATGTTCTGGGACTCGGCGTCCCGCAGGATTTCCAGCACGTCCTCGACGGACTCAGGCCCGCTGGAGAAGGCCTGTGATATACGTTCCAGCCAGGACTTGCTGCCCTGGCTGCGACTCGACTGATCGTCGCTCATGAGTCTTTTTCCGTTTCCTCTGCTTGGTAGGGATTGCCAAATCCGAGCTGTGCCAGCAACCGGACTTCGAGGGCTTCCATGACATCGGCATCTTCGTCTTCAATATGATCGTAACCCTGGAGGTGCAACATGCCGTGCACCACCATATGGGCCCAGTGCGCGTCCAGGGATTTCCGCTGCTCCCGGGCCTCATCCTCAACAACAGGCGCGCAGATCACCAGATCTCCGGCCAATGGCACCGTTATACCGGCTGGCGGCTCAAATGGGAAGGACAACACATTGGTTGGCTTGTCCTTGCCCCGATACTGGCGGTTCAGCGCCTGGCTCTCCTCGGTTCCGACAATGCGCACCGTTACCTCGCACGGATCCTCCCCCTGCCAGGCCAACCGCGCCCATTCCTGAAACGCGCGTTCCGGTGGAACCCCGGGTGCCTCGAAAACCTTTTGAAAGTCTACTGTCACCTCGCTCACTGGCCGGTCGCGCTCCCGTCGTCAAAAGAATCGTAGGCTTCCACAATGCGCTGGACCAGCGGGTGACGCACAACGTCTTTCGCTTCAAACCGGGTAAAGCCGATGCCCGGCACCTTGCTGAGCACGCTGGCGGCATGAATCAGCCCTGAATTCTGCCCCCGGGGCAGGTCCACCTGGGTGGTGTCACCGGTAATGACGGCGGTTGAACCAAAGCCGATCCGGGTCAGGAACATTTTCATCTGTTCCCGGGTCGTGTTCTGGCTTTCATCGAGAATGATAAACGAGTTGTTCAGTGTGCGGCCGCGCATGAACGCCAGTGGTGCAATCTCAATCACACTTTTCTCAATCAGCCGGGTCACCTGTTCAAAGCCAAGCATTTCATACAGGGCGTCGTACAGCGGGCGCAGATACGGATCCACCTTCTGAGCCAGATCCCCCGGCAGGAACCCCAGCTTCTCGCCGGCCTCCACCGCGGGCCGGACCAGCAGAATCCGCTTTACCTGCTCGTCTTTCAGGGCCTCCACCGCACAGGCAACCGCCAGCCAGGTCTTGCCGGTACCGGCCGGTCCGATGCCAAAGTTGATATCGTGGGTGCGAATGTTGTGAACATACTTTTGCTGGTTTGCGCCCCTGGGCTTGGCCTGCAGCTTGGGCGTTTTGATCACCGTGACAGCGCCATCGTAGGGCACGTCTTCCGGCAGGCGCTCAAAGCCGGTTTCCCGGATAAACAGATGTACCGTATCCGGCGGAATGTCATCCGTGGCCTCGGTCTCCCGATACAGATGCCGGATAACCTCAACGGCCGCCGCTACATGCTCGGTCTCACCCTCAACCCGGAAATGATGACCCCGCCTGCCGACTTTCACATGCAGGCGCTTTTCAATCATCTTCAGGTTTTCATCGAACTGGCCACAAAGCGTCGCCAGCCGACGCTGGTCCACCGGGTGCAGGTCAAATTGTCTGTGATCGTTGGCGTTCAAAAGTGCTCCGTTTT
>PAKW01000058.1 GCA_002707215.1 Halomonas sp. | reverse complement strand
CAGTTGATGATTTACGAAGGTAAAGCCATCACGGTTAAAGAGATCGAAGGCGGGATCGCTCAGTTGGACTTCGACTTGCAGGGCGAGTCAGTCAACAAGTTCAACCGTCTCACCATCGAAGAGCTGGGCGCCGCAGCTGAAGCACTCAAATCCCAGAAAAACCTCAAGGGCCTGGTTGTTACCAGTTCCAAGGACAGCTTTATTGTCGGTGCCGATATCACCGAGTTTACCGAGCTGTTTGCAGGTTCCGAAGAAGCTCTCGTGGCCAACAGCATGAAGGCCAACGAAGTATTCAACGCCATTGAAGACCTGCCGTTCCCGACCGTTACCGCGATTAACGGTATCGCTCTGGGTGGTGGCTTCGAAATGTGCCTTTCCACCGACTACCGGGTTATGGCTCCCAAGGCCAAGGTAGGTCTGCCGGAAGTGAAGCTGGGTATCTTCCCGGGCTTCGGCGGTACTGTTCGCCTGTCCCGCCTGGTGGGTGTGGATAACGCGGTTGAGTGGATTGCCGGTGGTACTGAAAACCGCGCTGATGCCGCTCTGAAAGTGGGCGCTGTTGATGCCGTGGTTGAAGCCGACAAGCTGGTCGACGCAGCCGTTGCCATTATCAATCAGTGCAACGAAGGCAAGCTGGACAACCTGGCGCGCCGTGAAGAGAAGAAAGGCAAGATCAAGCTCAACGCCATGGAAAGCATGATGGCGTTCGAGATTTCCAAGGCGTTCGTGGCCGGCAAGGCTGGCAAGAACTATCCGGCGCCCGTGGAAGCCATCAAGACCATGCAGAAGCATGCTGGCATGACTCGCGACAAGGCGATCGAAGTAGAAGCCAAGGGCTTCGCCAAGATGGCCAAGACCAACGTTGCCGCGTGTCTGGTTGGTCTGTTCCTGAACGACCAGGCCTTGAAGAAGAAGGCCAGCGCGTGGGAAAAAGAGGCCTCTGACGTGAACCTGGCCGCCGTACTGGGCGCCGGCATCATGGGTGGCGGTGTGGCGTTCCAGTCTGCACTGAAAGGCACGCCGATCATCATGAAGGACATCAATCAGGACGGCATCAAGCTGGGCCTGAATGAAGCCAAGAAGCTGCTGTCCAAGCGTGTTGCCAAGGGCAAGATGGACGCCGGCCAGATGGGCGACGTTCTGAACGCAATTACTCCGACCCTCAACTACGGCGACTTCAAGAACGTCGACCTGGTGGTTGAAGCGGTTGTTGAGAATCCGAAGGTGAAAGATGCTGTTCTGCGTGAAACCGAAGACGCGGTTCGCGAAGACACCATTCTGACCTCCAACACCTCGACTATCTCCATCAACCTTCTGGCCAAGAACCTGAAGCGTCCGGAGAACTTCTGTGGCATGCACTTCTTCAACCCGGTGCACATGATGCCGCTGGTTGAGGTTATCCGTGGCGAGAAGACCAGTGACCGCGCTATCGCGACTACGGTTGCGTATGCCAAGGCTATGGGCAAGACCCCGATCGTGGTCAATGACTGCCCGGGCTTCCTGGTTAACCGTGTTCTGTTCCCGTACTTCGGTGGTTTTGCCGCGCTGGTACGTGACGGCGCCGATTTCCAGAAGATCGACAAGGTGATGGAAAAGTTCGGCTGGCCCATGGGCCCGGCTTACCTGCTGGACGTTGTCGGCATGGATACCGCCAAGCACGCCAACGAAGTTATGGCCGAGGGTTTCCCCGAGCGCATGAAGGCCGACTTCAAGTCCGCCATTGACGTGATGTTCGAGAATAACCGTTACGGCCAGAAGAACGACAAGGGCTTCTACAAGTACGAAGAAGACAAGAAGGGCAAGCCGAAGAAGGTTGTCGACGAAGAAACCTACAAGCTGATCGAGCCTGTGGTTAGCGGCAGCAAGGACTTCGACGAAGAAGACATCATCGCCCGTATGATGATTCCTCTGTGCCTGGAAACCGTTCGCTGCCTGGAAGACAACATTGTTGAAGACCCGGCCGATGCAGACATGGGCCTGATCTACGGTATCGGTTTCCCTCCGTTCCGTGGTGGTGCTCTGCGCTACATCGACGACATGGGCGTCGACAAGTTCGTCGAACTGGCAGACAAGTACGCAGATCTCGGCCCGCTGTACGCGCCGACCGAGAAGCTGCGTGAAATGGCCAAGACTGGCAAGAAGTTCTTTGGCTAACCCTTACGAGATTTCCGAACGGAGAAAGATCTATGAGCCTTAATCCGAGAGACGTTGTCGTCGTCGATTGCGTGCGGACTCCGATGGGTCGTGCCAAAAACGGCTGTTTCCGGAACGTGCGTGCAGAAACCCTGTCCGCCGCTCTGATTGAAGCGCTGTTTGAGCGCAACCCTAAGCTTGACCCGAAAGAAGTTGAAGATGTGATCTGGGGCTGTGTAAACCAGACCAGGGAACAGGGCTTCAACGTGGCGCGCCAGATTTCCCTGCTGACCCGTATTCCCCATGAGTCTGCGGCCCAGACTGTGAATCGTCTGTGTGGCTCTGCCATGAGCGCGATCCATACCGCTGCCCAGGCCATCATGACCGGCAACGGTGATGTGTTCGTTGTTGGTGGTGTCGAGCACATGGGGCACGTACCCATGACCGAAGGCTTCGACCACAACCCGGCTGCATCCAAGTATTCTGCCAAGGCGTCCAATATGATGGGCCTGACTGCGGAGATGTTGGCCAAGATGCACGGCATCACCCGTGAGCAGCAGGATGAGTTCGGTGCCCGGTCTCACCGCCTGGCCCATGAAGCGACGGTTGAAGGCCGCTTCAAGAACGAAATCGTGCCCATTCAGGGCCACGACGAAAATGGGTTTGTGAAGCTGATCGAAGAAGACGAGACCATTCGCCCGGAAACAACCGTCGAGTCGCTTGGCCAGTTGAAGCCGGCTTTTGATCCTAAGAACGGTACCGTCACTGCCGGCACATCCTCGCAGTTGACTGACGGCGCTGCTGCCATGGTTCTCATGTCGGCTGAGCGTGCCGAGGCCCTTGGCCTGAAGCCGATTGCCAGAATCCGCGGCATGGCCGTTGCCGGTTGTGATCCCGCAATCATGGGCTACGGCCCGGTTCCGGCCACCAAGAAGGCGCTCAAGCGTGCAGGCCTGAAGGTTGAGGATATCGACTTCTGGGAATTGAACGAAGCCTTTGCTGGCCAGTCCCTGCCGGTTCTGAAAGACCTGAAGCTGCTGGGTGTTATGGAAGAGAAAGTAAACCTGAACGGTGGTGCGATTGCCCTGGGCCATCCGCTGGGCTGCTCGGGTGCACGTATCTCCACAACCCTGCTGAACGTCATGCAGGCCAAAGGCGGTAAGCTTGGTGTTTCCACCATGTGTATCGGCCTGGGTCAGGGCATTGCAACTGTGTGGGAGCGGCTCTGATTCGGTAAGCTGAATTGGAAGCAAGCTCTCAGGAGGCCCGGCAAATGCCGGGCTTTCCTGTCTTTGGCCGTGCAAAAAAGCCGGCCCTAAACAGAAGAATGGGTTGTCTTGCTTTTCCTGACCCTGTAAAACATTGCAGCTATACCAATGTGGCGGCTATTGAGTGTTTTCTAGCCGACTGATTTTACAGCGAGTTTACGGTTTGCTGATTTTTTAACCGATTATCGCCAAGGATACAGATCTCCGATATGGGTAAAAGTCTCGTTATTGTCGAGTCGCCAGCGAAAGCGAAAACCATCAACAAATACCTGGGCTCCGACTTCATCGTCAAGTCGAGCGTTGGGCATATTCGTGATCTCCCCGTTAGCGGAAGTGGATCGCAGTCCGATCCCAAGGAGCGGGCCAGACAGGCCGCGGCTACCCGGAAGATGAGCCCGGACGAGAAGGCCGCGCACAAGAAGCGCAAGGCCCGGGAGCAACTGGTGGCACGGATGGGTGTGGATCCGGATCACGACTGGAGTGCCCGTTACGAGATCCTGCCTGGCAAGGAAAAGGTGGTTAGCGAACTCAAACGCCTGGCGAAGTCTGCCGACCATATCTACCTCGCAACGGATTTGGACCGTGAAGGGGAGGCCATTGCCTGGCACTTGCAGGAAACGATTGGCGGCGAGCCGGAAAAATACCGGCGCGTGGTGTTCAACGAGATCACCAAGCGCGCCATTCAGGAAGCATTCAAGGCCCCCGGCAATCTCGACACAAACCGTGTCAATGCCCAGCAGGCAAGGCGGTTCCTGGACCGTGTCGTGGGCTACATGGTATCTCCGCTGTTGTGGGCCAAGATTGCCCGGGGCCTGTCGGCGGGTCGGGTTCAGTCGGTTGCTGTGCGGCTGATTGCCGAGCGGGAGCGTGAGATCCGAAAATTCGTACCGGAGGAATTCTGGCAACTCCACGCCGACCTCGCGTCCGAAAGAGCTGGCCAGCCGGTCCGGTTTGAGGTAACCCGTCATAATGACAAACCCTACCGGCCCGTTAACGAGCAACTAAGCGCTGAGCACGTTAATCGCCTGAAGGCAGGTGACTTCAAGGTTGCCAAGCGTGAGGACAAGCCAACCCGGTCCCGGCCATCAGCGCCCTTTATCACCTCTACGCTGCAGCAGGCGGCGAGCAACAGGATGGGGTTCAGTGTCAAGAAAACCATGATGCTGGCACAGCGCCTGTACGAAGCGGGCTTCATCACCTACATGCGTACCGACTCCACCAACCTGAGTCAGGACGCGGTCAGCGGCTGCCGGGATTTCATTCAAAAGCAGTTCGGGGATAAGTACCTGCCAGAGAAGCCACGGGTCTACGGTAGCAAGGAGGGTGCCCAGGAGGCCCACGAGGCGATTCGCCCAACCGAAGTCAGCCGTCGCCCGGCTGATATCAGCGGCCTTGAGAAGGACGCAGAGAAGCTTTACGAGCTGATCTGGCGACAGTTTATTGCCTGCCAGATGTCGGATGCCGAGTTCCTGAGTACGTCCATTGTGGTGGCTAATGGTGACTACGAACTGCGTACCCGTGGCCGGATCATCAAGTTTGACGGTTTTCTCAAGGCGGCCCCCCAGGCCGCCAAAAAAGACGAGGACGTTTCGTTGCCGGATATTCAGGTGGACGAAATTCTGGATCTGAAAAAGCTGGATCCGAGCCAGCACTTTACCAAGCCTGCACCCAGGTACACGGAAGCCAGCCTGGTTAAAGAGCTTGAAAAGCAGGGCATTGGCCGTCCTTCGACTTATGCCTCCATTATTTCCACCATCCAGGATCGTGGCTATGTGCGGTTGCAGAACCGCCGGTTCTACGCCGAAAAGATGGGCGAAATCGTTACCGAGCGACTGTCGGAGTCGTTCCCGAACCTGATGGATTTCGACTTCACCGCGAAAATGGAAGACGAGCTGGATGAGATTGCCGAAGGTGAGGTTCAGTGGAAAAAGGTGCTGAATGATTTTTATGGCCGTTTCCGGCAACAGCTGGAAACGGCCGAAAGTGCGGAAGATGGCGGCATGCGTGCCAACACGCCGACAGAAACCGATATTCCATGCCCCAACTGCGGTCGCAACATGCAGATCCGGGTGGCCAGTACGGGCGTGTTTCTGGGCTGTTCCGGGTATTCACTGCCCCCGAAAGAGCGTTGCAAAACCACCATTAACCTGGTTTCAGGTGACGAGGTGGTCAGTGCGGATGATGATGTCGAGGGTGAAGGTGAAACCCGCCTGCTTCGCAAGAAACGGCGTTGTCCGAAATGCGGCACCGCCATGGACAGCTACCTCATTGACGAAACCCGCAAATTGCACGTGTGTGGTAACAACCCGGATTGTTCAGGCTACGAAGTGGAAAAGGGCACCTTCCGCATCAAGGGTTACGATGGTCCGACACTCGAGTGCGACAAGTGCGGTTCCGAGATGCAGCTTAAAACAGGCCGGTTCGGCAAGTATTTTGGCTGCACCAACACCGAGTGCAAGAATACTCGTAAGTTACTGAAAAGCGGAGAACCGGCACCACCCAAGATGGATCCGGTGCCGATGCCGGAGTTGCAGTGCCAGAAGGTGGACGACACCTATGTACTCCGGGATGGTGCCTCAGGTTTGTTCCTCGCGGCCAGCAAATTCCCGAAGAACCGGGAAACCCGGCCGCCGCTGGTGACGGAGATCAAGCCGCACCGCAAGAAAATCGATCCGAAATACGACTACCTGATGGACGCGCCCGAGCGTGATCCGGAAGGCAATCCCACGGTGATCCGCTACAGCCGCAAGACCAGGGAACAGTACATTATGTCCGAAAAGGACGGAAAAGCGACGGGCTGGTCTGCGTGGTATGTAAACGGGAAATGGCAGCCGCAGGACAAGAAAAAGTAGTTCGGTCGAACATGGGGTCAGATGAAAATGGGGTCAGATGAAACCTTTCATCTGACCCCATTTTCATCTGACCCCGTTTTCAGCCTTTACCGGAACTTCCTCAACCTCTGAATGAGCGACGAAGTATCCCAGCGCTTCCCGCCCATGGACTGCACATCCGCATAGAACTGATCCACCAACGCTGTCACCGGCAGCGAAGCGTTCACCTTGCGTGCCTCCTCCAGGCAGATCGCCAGATCCTTCCGCATCCAGTCCACCGCGAATCCGTGTTCAAACTCGCCGGCAATCATGGTGTCGGAGCGGTTTTCCATCTGCCAGGATTGCGCGGCGCCTTTGGAGATGACATTCACCACTTTTGCGACATCCAGTTCCGCCTGTTCGGCAAAATGCAGTGCCTCTGACAGGCCCTGTACCAGGCCGGCAATGGCAATCTGGTTCGCCATTTTGGTTTTCTGGCCACTACCGGCAGGGCCCATCAGATTGAGCGCGCGGGCGTAGTGCTCCATAACGGGCTGGGCTTTGGCGTAGTCTGCTTCGGAGCCTCCGCACATGATGGTCAGTTTGCCGTTTTCAGCACCCTGCTGGCCACCGGAAACCGGGGCATCGACAAAACCCATCCCGTTGCGGCGGGCGGCCTCGGCGAGGTATTCGGCTATGCCGGCAGAGGCCGTGGTGTGGTCGACCAGGACTGTGCCTTCGGAGGCCTTGGCAAGAATGCCTTCTTCGCCCTCGTAGACCGCCTTCAGGTCCTTGTCGGCGCCAACGCAGGTCAGAACGATGGTTGCACTCTTAACGGCTTCAGCAATGGTGGCGCAGCAGGTTCCGGAGTAATCCCTGGCCCATTGCGCTGATTTGGCCGATGTCCGGTTCCAGACCCTGACGGCGAGCCCGGCTTTGGCCAGGTGACCGGCCATCGGATACCCCATGACCCCCAGGCCGATAAACGCTGCTGTAGACATTGCTTTTCCTCCTGTGTTTTTGTTGAGCTAACTTATCATAGAAGAACAGGGCAGGCCGTGAATAAAAAAGGCCGCTGAATCAGCGGCCTTTGCATGGCGAATCCGGCGCGCCGGATTTATGTTTTCGGGTAGTCCCGCTTGTCTGAGCCGATATACAGTTGGCGCGGACGACCGATGCGGTAGTCGCCGCTGACCATCTCGTTCCAGTGCGAGAACCAGCCGATGGTCCGCGACATGGCGAAAATAACCGTAAACATGGATGTCGGAATGCCCATGGCTTTGAGGATAATGCCGGAATAGAAATCTACGTTCGGATAGAGTTTGCGCTCTACGAAGTATTCGTCTTCAAGGGCAATCTGCTCGAGGCGCTGCGCTATTTTCAGCAGTGGATCGTTTTCAAGGCCTAACTCACTCAGCACTTCGTGCGCTGTCTCAGCCATGACCTTGGCGCGTGGATCGAAGTTCTTGTACACCCGGTGGCCAAAGCCCATCAGGCGGAACGGGTCGTCTTTGTCCTTGGCCTTGGCGATGAACTTTTCAATGTTGGACTCGTCACCGATTTCCGCAAGCATGTCGAGAACAGCTTCGTTGGCACCGCCGTGAGCCGGGCCCCAGAGCGCTGCAATGCCAGATGCGATGCAAGCGTAAGGGTTGGCACCGGATGAGCCTGCCAGCCGAACGGTAGACGTGGATGCATTCTGTTCGTGGTCAGCATGCAGAATAAAAATCCTGTCCATGGCTCTCGCCAGAATCGGGTTTGGCTCGTAGGTCTCGCAGGGAACGCCAAACATCATCTGCAGGAAGTTCTCGGCGTAGGAAAGGTCATTCCTTGGATACACAAACGGCTGGCCAATGCTGTACTTGTAGCACCAGGCTGCAATGGTCGGCATCTTGGCGATCAGTCGATGCGCAGTAATTTCCCGTTGATGCTCGTCGGTAACGTCCATCTGGTCGTGATAAAACGCTGAAAGCGCTCCGACCACACCGCACATGATAGCCATCGGATGCGCATCCCGGCGGAAGCCGTGGAAGAAATTACGCATCTGGTCGTGGAGCATCGTGTGATTTTTGATGGTTTCGTGGAACTGCCTGTTCTCCTCAGCGGTGGGTAGCTCACCTTTAAGCAGCAGGTAACAGACTTCCAGGTAATCCGAGTGCTCTGCGAGCTGCTCGATCGGATAACCCCGGTGCAGGAGTACGCCGTTTTCACCATCAATGTAGGTGATTGCCGACTCGCAGGAGGCTGTGGAAACAAACCCCGGGTCATAAGTGAAAATGCCGTGCTGGACCAGGCCTCGTACGTCAATAACGTCAGGGCCCACGGTGCCGGAATAAACCGGTAGCTCAATGGACTTGTCTCCCACCGAAAGCGTGGCTTTCCTGTCGATCATAGTGCTCTCCTGTTTATCAGCTTTGGCAGCGCGGGCTGCCTTTATAGTTGCGCGAGAAGTCGCGTATTATCGCAAAACTGGCGGCAAAATATAGGGTGTTGCCTTTTTTTGTCAATGAAAGAGTGGAGAGACCGCGCGATTGGGTCCTTGTTGTAAATCAGGGATATCACGAATAATTCGGTCTGATGCAAAAAAAAAGCATTTGTCAATACGCCTAATAGCCTGCTCTGTTAAGGTTTTCGCTGGAATTTCGCATGGGTTGCGCGTTTGTAATTATACGGGCGCCTCCTTATAATCCTTAGCCCGGAATCGGGGATTCATCGTCATGGGCGCTTGTGCGTAGCAAGCTACCTGTTGGTGTCCGCCCTCCTGAACCATTCGGTTGTCGGTACCGTATCGAACATCCGATCCTTACATACCAACCATCCGCACCCGGCTTTCCGGTCCCGCGGATCCAAGAGAGAGTGTGAGAGCGCTGTGAATAGCAAACGACCAGTAAATCTCGATCTCAGCAAGTTCCATTTCCCGCTGCCAGCCATTACGTCCATATTGCACCGCATCACCGGCATCATCATTTTTGTTGGTGTTGCGTTCATGCTTTACGGACTCCAGCTTTCCCTGTCCGGGGAGGAGGGCTTCAGCCGAGTAAGTGAACTGCTGGACAGCTTCCTAGCCAGGCTGATCACCTGGGGCATCTTGTCTGCTCTGCTGTACCACCTGGTTGCAGGTATCAAGCACCTGCTCATGGATATGGGCATTGGTGAAGAGCTCGAGAGCGGCCGCCTCGCCTCGAAGATCACGATTGTGGTTTCCGTTATTCTCATCGTTCTGGCAGGAGTCTGGGTATGGTAAGCAGCGTCACGAACCTGGGTCGCAGTGGTGTTTACGACTGGCTGATCCAGCGGGTAACCGCCTATGTTATTGCTTTGTATACAATTTTTCTGCTCGGCTTTGTGCTGACCTCCGACGTCGACTACGACACCTGGTCGGGCTTGTTTGAACAGCTCTGGTTCCGCATCTTCACCCTGCTGGCGCTGCTGTCGGTTGGCGCGCACGCGTGGGTGGGGCTCTGGACGGTAACCACTGACTATATCAAGGCCATGGGCCCGAGGTTCCTCGTGCAGGCAGCGTGTGGTCTGACCATGTTTGTGTATGTGGTCTGGGGCATTCACATTCTTTGGGGGCTTTAATTGATGGCTAATATCAAGACCATATCCTACGACGCGATCGTCATCGGTGGTGGCGGTTCCGGAATGCGCGCTGCGCTGCAGTTGACCGAGTCTGGTGTCAACACCGCGTGCATTACCAAGGTATTCCCGACTCGCTCGCACACGGTGTCTGCCCAGGGCGGGATTACCTGCGCAATCGCAAGTGCTGACCCCAACGATGACTGGCGCTGGCACATGTATGACACGGTGAAAGGTTCGGACTACATCGCCGACCAGGACGCCGTCGAATATATGTGCTCGGTCGGCCCTCAGGCCGTCTTTGAACTGGAGCACATGGGGCTGCCGTTCTCCCGTACCGAGCAGGGTCGTATCTATCAGCGTCCGTTTGGTGGCCAGTCCAAGGGGCCGGACAACCCGACTCAGGCAGCCCGTACCTGCGCCGCGGCTGACCGTACCGGTCATGCGCTTCTGCACACTCTCTACCAGGCTAACATCAAAGGCGGGACTACCTTCCTTAATGAGTGGTACGCGGTAGACCTGGTCAAAAACAGCAAGGACGAGGTTGTTGGTGTTGTTGCCATCGAGGTCGAAACCGGCGAAGTAGCCTACATCAAGTCCAAGGCAACGGTGCTCGCCACCGGCGGTGCAGGTCGCATTTACGCGTCGACAACCAATGCCCTCATCAATACCGGTGATGGTGTCGGTATGGCGCTGCGCGCCGGATTCCCGATGCAGGATATGGAGATGTGGCAGTTCCATCCGACCGGTATCTACGGTGCCGGTACTTTGGTGACGGAAGGTTGCCGGGGTGAGGGAGGCTACCTCATCAATGCTGAGGGTGAGCGCTTCATGGAGCGTTATGCTCCGAACGCCAAAGACCTGGCGGGTCGCGATGTTGTGGCCCGGGCGATGGTTATCGAGATTCTGGAAGGTCGCGGTTGTGGCCCCGAGAAGGACCACGTTCTGCTGAAGCTGGACCATCTGGGTGAGGAAACCCTGAATCTGCGTCTGCCAGGCATCTGTGAGCTGTCCCGTACCTTTGCCCATGTGGATCCGGTGAAAGAGCCGATTCCGGTGGTTCCGACCTGTCACTACATGATGGGTGGTATCCCGACCAACGTTGGTGGCCAGGCGTTGACCCAGGACAAAAATGGTAATGACAAGGCAATCCCGGGGCTGTTTGCCTGCGGCGAGGCGGCCTGTGTGTCGGTGCACGGTGCCAACCGTTTGGGCGGTAACTCCCTTCTGGATCTGGTTGTGTTCGGTCGCGCAGCTGGTCTGCACATCGAAGAGCAGTTGCGTGGCGGATTCGAGGTGGACGACGCCAGCGAGGAGGATATCAAACGCGCCATGGCGCGCCTTGAGCGTCTTGACAATGCGTCTGAAGGTGAAAGTGTGGCTGCGGTGCGCAAGGATCTCCAGAACTGCATGCAGCTGTATTTTGGTGTGTTCCGTGACGGTAAGAGCATGGAAGAGGGTTTGAAAAAGCTGGAGGCCATCGGTGAGCGTGTTGGTAACACAAAGCTGGCGGATACCAGCAATGCCTTTAACACGGCCCGTATTGAAGCGCTGGAGTTGGACAACCTGTACGAAGTGGCTCTGGCTACCGCCATTTCCGCCATTGAGCGTAAGGAAAGCCGGGGTGCCCATGCCCGGAATGACTTCACCGAACGTGACGATGAGAACTGGTTGAAGCACTCCATGTACTTCCCGCTGGACAAGCGCGTAGGAAAGCGTGATGTGAACTTTGCACCGAAGACGGTGGATAAGTTTGAGCCAAAGATCCGGACTTACTAAAGGGGACGCCGAAAATGTTAGTAAGCCTTTATCGTTATAACCCGGAAACCGACAATGCGCCTTACATGCAGGACGTAGATGTCGAGATTCCGGAAGGCAAGGATCTGATGGTCCTTGATGTTCTGAATCTCATCAAGGAGCGCGATCCCTCGATGGCCTACCGCCGCTCCTGCCGTGAGGGTGTTTGTGGCTCGGATGGCATGAACATGAACGGCAGGAATGGCCTGGCCTGCATTACGCCCGTTTCCCGGGTTGTGAAGAACAACAAGCTGGTGCTGCGGCCGCTGCCGGGCCTGCCTGTTATCCGCGACCTGGTGGTTGACATGGGCATCTTCTACAAGCAGTACGAAAAGGTCATGCCGTACCTGGTGAACGACAAGCCGGCGCCCGCCATTGAGCGCCTGCAATCTCCGGAAGACCGGGAAAAGCTGGACGGCCTGTACGAGTGTATTCTCTGTGCCTGCTGCTCCACTGCCTG
>PAKW01000057.1 GCA_002707215.1 Halomonas sp. | reverse complement strand
TGGAGACAGGTTGACCGTTGGTTTGAGTATAGTTGATATCCAGCCCGTGCAAGTTTAAAGATTGGTGAGTATCTGATTTGGCCTGAAAAACAGGAGAAAAGTGATCACACGTTCATGTTTACTTTTTGGCTTGTCTGGGTCATTTAACGCCCCTAGGACTGGATTTTCTGAGCCAGCGCTGGTACTTTTCCCGCAGTTGTTAATCGGTAGCTCAACCAGGGATGTGGTTGGCACAAGGTTGCCGGAAACAGGACATCACCATACCTTCAGGGATTGAAGATATGCCCCAGGCAAGTGGATTGCAGTTTACCGCCCGTGTTGGCGAACTCCCTTCGGATCTTTTCTCAGTGGTTGGCTTTACCCTGACCGAGCGCCTTTCCGAGGTGTTTCACGGTTGTCTTGAGCTGGCTAGTGCCGACCCGTTGATTCAGGCTGCGGACATTCTGGAACAACCGGTCGATCTCGCCGTCTGGCAGGACGGCGTGCCGCTTCGACGGTTTACCGGCGTGGTCAGCGAATTCGCCCGGGGCGGTTCCGGCCACCGGCGCACCCGCTACGAACTGGTCATCCAGCCGCCGCTCTGGCGTCTGGGCCTGATGCACAACAGCCGGATTTTCCAGACCCAGAGCACCGATACCATCGTGCGGACCCTGCTGGAGGAACGGGGCATTATCGATCCGGTGTTCGATCTCAAACGCCCACCGCAAGAGCGGGAATACTGTGTGCAGCACCGGGAAAGTGACCTGGCCTTCCTCGAACGCCTGGCCGCCGAGGAAGGCTGGCACTACCGCTACGAACACGGCAGCGTGGACGGGGAGATTCAACCGGCCCTGGTCATCGCCGATCACCACGGCGATGCGCCGAAACTCGCCCCGGCAGAGTACAACGCCAACGCGGGCGGCAGCACCCGGCGCCCGGTGGTGTATCGCTTCCGATACGAGGAGCGGGTGCGGGTGGCCTCCGTGGCCATGAAGGACTACACCTTCAGGAATCCGGCCTACGCCCTGATGCACGAGAATGCCACCGGCGGATTGCATCATCGCGAGGACTACCAGCACTACGACTACCCCGGCCGTTTCAAGGCCGACGCCAGTGGCCAGCCCTTCACCGAAGCCAGACTTCAGTCCCTGCGCAACGACGCCTGCACCGCCACCGGGCAAAGCAACCGCCCGGATCTCTGTGCCGGTGCCAAGGTGGAGCTCACCGAACACGACAGCGACGCCCTGAACCGGGGCTGGCTGCTGACGGCCATCACCCACACCGGCACCCAGCCCCAGGCCCTGGAAGAAGAGGGCGGCAGCGAGCCGACCACCTACCATAACCAATTCCGCGCGGTGCCCGCCGACATCCCCTGGCGGCCACAAACCCAACACCGCCCCCGGATGGACGGCCCGCAGATTGCCATGGTCACCGGGCCCGAGGGTGAAGAGATTCACTGTGATAAGCACGGCCGGGTAAAAGTCCGCTTTCCGTGGGATAGATACAGCCGCAACAACGAACACAGCAGCGCCTGGCTCCGGGTCAGCCAGGGCTGGGCCGGCGGCCAGTACGGCTTCATGGCGCTGCCGAGAATCGGCCACGAAGTGATTATCTCCTTCCTGGACGGCGATCCGGACCAGCCCATCATCACCGGTCGCACCCACCACGTCACCAACACACCGCCCTATGCGCTGCCGGAACACAAAACCCGCACAACCCTGAAAACCAAAACCCACAAGGGCGAGGGCAGCAACGAACTGAGGTTTGAAGACGAAGCCGACCAGGAGCAGATCTACCTCCACGCCCAGAAAGACCTGGACTTGCTTACCGAGAACAACCGGACCGAGGTGATCCGGAACGATAGCCACCTCACCGTCGAGAACAACCGCTTCAGCCACACAAAAGCCAATGAACACTGCACTGTCGACGGAGAAAAGCGCGAATCCGTGGGCGGCGATTGCAGTCAGAACATCGGCGGCACCTTCCACCAGAAATCCGGCAAGGGCACCCTCAGCGAAGCCGGTACTGAAGTACACCACAAGGCCGGCGCCAAAGTGGTGCTGGACGCCGGAGCAGAGCTCACTATTTCGGCGGGTGGCAGTTTGCTCAAGCTGGATCCGAGTGGCGTGACGCTGGCGGGGCCGGGGGTGGGGATCAATTCTGGGGGGAGTCCGGGGGGTGGTACTGGCACTTTTCCTCAGAATACTCAGTTTCCGCAGATTCTGGAAAAAGGCAAACCAGTAGCGGCGTCTGAAGTGAGGCTTGCGAATGTCAGCACTCGCCAAAATGGTTCTTCAGCCGACGCCCCTCTGCAGGAGTTGCCTGGCAGCGAGCGAAAGCTGATTGTCGATGTTATCGGCGGCAAACTCGACAGGGACACCGTGGAGGCCTGGAAAGGGGTGTCAAAGGAGGACAACGAATGACTGATACTGTGGCGTTTTCAGATGAGTGTAAAGAGCGCTCCGTGTGTCGCAAAGCCGAATACGATGAAACCAACCCGCACGATCTCGTCCTCACGATTCCAAAGCGTAAGGGAGGCCAAATCGCCATTCCGCTCATCAAGAACGCGCGGTCGAATGTCGAGCGGGAAGATCATCAGGAGAACACTCTGCTACGTGTGAAGCCTCTTGCAGAGGTCGAGAGCACGCTACCCGTTACTGTCGGTTATGGTGCGCCCGTCAATCAGGGAAAGGCAGTTGCGATGCTTCGGCCCGGTTTCCTTTATGTTTTTTGTCGCGATAGGTTATGGCGTGAGCTGCAGATCGGTCCGGATTCCAGACTAAGTGATGTTGACCTGGCCAATGCTCGGGAATCGATCAACGATCTAAACAGCAGTTTAAGGATAGAGCGCCCCGCAGAGGGCGAGTGGTTGGATGATGTACTACTACCGGTATTTCTGGAGAGTCAGGCGGTTTTGCACGATTTCCGAATGGCTTACAGCGAAGTTCAGTGGGATTGGAGTTACATCCAGGCGTTGGAAGAAGATGAGCGCACACGGACTGCCCGTACAACTGGTGTAGGGCACGCATGGGCCGTTACCACGGTGGACTCGCTGAGCTTTAGGACCGGATTCCCGGCTTCTCGAATTGAGGATGTGCCCGAATTGCGAGCTCGGGATCTTGGCGTTGAGCTGATGCTGGAGAACCCCCGGGATTTCTTGCCAACCTTTGAACAACCCTCAGATTCAGAGCTCTGTTCAAAACTCGCTAAACGGCTGAAAGACAACCAGGAAGAGGGTGGCGAGTCAGTTGGACTGGGTATCCAATGCGATCCTGGGAACGACATGCTGGCCGACTTGCGAGGCCAGAGAGGCCTGGCCTGTGTGGCGCTGCCGGATCCACTGTTCAGATTGCGTCACAGCCTCGCCCAGTTGCAGTTGGCATTGCATTATCTGGATGCGGTGGATGTGTCGATTCAGAAAAACCCTATGGCTCACTCAGCCATGCTGATTCGGCAAGCCGTGTTTGATCCTTTGCCAAATGGAAGTCCCAGTGCCCTGGCCAATTACGCAAAAGCTATAGACCGGGAGAAGTTGGATAATGTGTTGCACACTGCGGAAAAAAATCATGCTATCCGCATAATTGAAAGACACGTTGACGGGCTTCTGGACATGATAAAAGGAAGAAAGCTCGACCCGGTCTTCGACGACTACCGTGAATGCAGGGATGTTGCGATCTGTGAAGCTTACTTGCTGATTGCTGACAAGCTGAACATCCTGCAGCAGATTCCGGGGGTCCTTAAAGCACAGGGTGTGGCAAGCCGCAATCACGTGTTCACCGGTTTACGGCAATGGATAGTTGCTGGCGATTTCCTGGAAAAGTGGGCTCCGGCAGAAGACGAATCAACGAACGAGCATGAGAGCGATTCTTCTGCAATATCCCCATTTGAGCGCTTGCGACAACTTGCCCAGCAGCAGGCTGAGATTGATGAAGCGTTGTTAAGTCGACTGAATGTTCAGTCTTTGGTGCACCTTGAGAAGCAGGTCAGAGAAAACGATGCAGGCAATAGCAGTGCGATCAAGGGGGTTGCTAACGCAGGCAAGGTAGGAGGCATGATTTCTGGTGCCCTTAACGAATGGAGCACTTCGATACTGACAGTATGCAAACGCCTTGTCGAAGAAGACGTGATTCAGTCCCTCGAAATACAGCGGATTATGCAGAGAGTCAGTTCGAATCTTGTGCTGGCTGACCCGACGCTCAGGGGCATCGATGTGATGGGGCGGACCGGGGCTATGGAGCAACGAATTATCGTGGGAGTATCTGGTCATGGTCTCAAGCGTGGCCTCACGGATTTCGACCGAACGGAGGGCTTGCTTACACGGAGCAAGGATTACCTGTACGCGGATCTGTTAGATGAGACAGGCAACCGGATGGCTTCGACCAGTCCCGGGCGTGCCGCAGAAGCATTGGATGAGGCCATTAAAAAGGTCGCCGGCTCGGCCTTTGTTTTTTCTGCTCCAGCGGGGCACCCTGAAGCCCATAAACTGAGTTTGCTTAAGGTGGATTATGCCAAGCAGGTTGGGCAGGTAGTGGATGGTCCGGCGGTGTCTCATGGGTTGGTGGTATTGGCTGCTTTTAACCTGTTTCTCGAGTCAAAGGCAATGCATAAGGCTTTCCAGCAATCTAATGGAAATAAATGGTTGACAACTGGCAAGTCTATTGGAGCCCTTGCCGACTTGACGGCCGCTTCTTTGAAGCTCAGCCAAGTTTTGGGCAACCGAAAAGCCGCTAGTGATGCTGCTACCAGTATGAACCGGATAGCGATCCGGCCACTGTTTGATATGAAAAACTGGACATTTATTGGGAGCTTGCTGAAACGTAATGGAGCCTCTACGCTGGTCCGTGTCGCCGGCCTGGCAACATTCATCGCTGGCGGGGTCGGAGCTGGTCTGAGCTATTGGGACATGCGAATCAGCATGACCAATAAGGACTTCGATACCGCGACAGGGCATGCAATCGCCATGACCGGAAGCTTGGTTGTTTTGTCGTCTCCCCTTATGCATGGCTTGCTGGCAATACCAGGTTGGGGCTGGGCTATTTTTGGTTTAGTGATGACGGTTGGTGGCGGGCTGTATGCGGGGGCTGCCACCGATGATGCCTTTGAAAAACTGCTCAACCGTGGCCCTTGGGGCACTCACCCTGATGGAGCGTTGCCGGGGCAGGATGATCAAGCCTACTACAGCCAGTTGCTGGCCCTTTTGTCGCCTGTTCAGGTGACGGCCCAGCGGTATGAGGAGGTGGAGCCAGACCCTGCGCTCGCCCACCCTGACTATCCGCCGAAAGCGGATGATTACGTGATTACGCTCCAATTCCCGCTCGTTAGTCGCTTGAAGATATACCGAAAGGGTGGTGTCGGCCTAACTGACAGCCCATTCCGTTTGGTAGTCCAGGAGGTAGCCTACCAGTCCTCGACAGCTACAGCTGTCGCTCCCGGCTCGACAGATTCGGTAAGTGATACCCAGATGCTTAAGGTCACACCGCTGACCAAGGTCACCGCCCGGCAGTCCCTGCCCAACCAGTCAGCGGTTCGATTCCTTGTGCGGCGTGAAATCCAGGACAGCAGTTATCAGGGTTTGTTTTACGAGGAGACTGTAACGACTCAGGTCCGAGTTGGGCTTCAGGCCACCCTGGATACCGAACTGGGACCGCTGGTGTTCCCCGCCCCGGTGCTCGAAGACTACGAGCCGTTCGATGTTACACAGCATAGTCAACCACCTTCCAAAGTTCGGTCGGTCCTGAACCCCTATTCCCAGCCTCAATCCCCTTACTGGTACTTCACCGAGGTCAGCACATGAACAGCGAACACGAACAATCCGTGTTCATGGACACAGCCTTCCGGGCATCGGCCATTGGCCCCTTGCCCGAGGCCCCGACTAAACGCACCCGCATTGGCGAAGAGTTGCAGCCTTTTGGCAGCTATGCGGGGGCCGTTCCTTACCTTGGCACGATTCAGGATGTTGAGGCACTTCAGGACTGCGAAAAGAGCGACCCGGAATTCCGGGATGAGGATTGGTGGTGGGATCATCAGCGGATACGGTTTTTGAACGGGAAGCTGGGGCTTAAGTTCCTCCTACTGATTATTCCTTTCGCATGGATTTTAGCGATCACTGTTGGGGGTATGGTTTCGATTGGATGGGGAGTAATTCAGTTGTCTAATGTATTCGGCGTTCCAGCGTTGATATGCGTTTTACTTCTCTTGGTGTCGATACCCGCCTGGATGTTTTTTGCGTTTTGGATTGCCCAGCCAACGACTAATTGGATCATGAGCACCGGTGTCGGCTTTTTCCTAAAACCATTCGAAAAGACACTCAACAAACGGTTAAACGAGACAATGGAGGACGGCTGCAGTGAATTCAACCGAGTCACCGGCCAGGTCCGGATTGCTTTGGGACGAAAACGCTTTTTCGAAGTTCCCTTTGTGGAATTCGATGCCTATGTGGACCGGGTTATCCAGGAAAGTGGCGTCTTTTACCGGTTAATGTTGGTGCACCGCTATACCCAGAAAACCTTCAACAAAACGGCCTTTAGCACCATTGAGTCAAACAAGAATGAAGTACTGGCTACCTGGGATATGCTGCAGCGTTACATGGATGTGAGTCAGCCGCTACCTGATACCCCTCGCCTCGAACCTTTCCGTCACCTGGACCCGGTAACGGCAGAACACGACAGGAGGACAGGACGCAATCCCCGGTACTGGCGAGACCTTGACCTGGAATCCTGGAAGGACGGTGAGGGCTGGGCAGAAGTTTATAGACATCAGAATGAATACCCCTGGGGAACCCGATTCTGCAAGCTTACTCCGCAACTGGGCAAGATATCGATGGAGGAATATCGGAAACAACGCCCGGCTGGCGCATCACCAATTTAAGGCCTGATCGAAGAAGCAAGTCTCAGATGTTGCAACTCGCAACACCCGCGGTAACCTGTAACAAGCTCTGACTCCAACTTCAGCTCCCCTCTCCGGCGTGGCTGATCAATCCGCCGGGCGCACCCGCCTCCAGCAACTGCCGTATGTGGTCCGGTATTGTCACCTTCCCCATAACCGAAGGCTGAATCACTACATAGGTGATGTCGGCGTCGGCTATAAAGGCCTCATCTCCGTACCGTAAAAACTCCAGATGCAACGTGAAGGACGTGTTGCCGATTCGCCCAGTGCGAATCCGGGCCTCAAGAACCTCATCGAATTTTGCCGGAGCTTTCCAGTTCATCGTGAGACTCACTACCTGGATGTCCAGATCCTGGTCCAGCAGATTCTGGTAATTCCCGAACAGCGTGCGGATGTATTCGTTGACCGAAATATCAACAAAGTCCGCATAACGGGCATTAAACACCACACCCTGGGCATCACATTCGCCGTAGCGGACGCGGAAGCGAAAGCGGAAAGGCAGATCACCAGCCATGAAGCTCCCCGATTAAAGTTCAGTTACCGATCCCAACAGCATCTCATATCTGTGCTAACGTTTTGAGGAATATCTCAAAAGGCTGGCCCTCTCCATGAGCAATCCCAAACACACCCTTTTCTGGATGACGATTTTCCTCGGCGTGGTCGTGGTTGTCGGCGCCCTGATCCACAAACCCCTGATCTCCGCCTTTATGGCCAACTGGGTCTTCAACCTCCTGATTCTGGGCGTACTGATTGTCGGCATTTCCCTGACCTACCGGCAGGTGTTTGTGTTATTCCCGGAGCTGAAGTGGATCGCTCAGTTCCGCACCGGCCACGCCGGGCTCTCGGTGGTCCAGGAACCGCGCCTGCTGAAGCCACTGGCCCGGCAGCTGGGGGAGGACGCCAAGCGTGATCGTTTTACCCTGTCTACCATGTCCCTGCGCACGGTGCTCGATGGCATTCATTCGCGTATGGACGAACAGCGGGAAATTACCCGATATTTCATCAGCCTGCTGGTATTCCTAGGCCTGCTTGGCACCTTCTGGGGGCTGCTTGGCACCATCAATTCGGTTGGTCAGGTGATCACCGGCCTGGACATGAGCCAGAAAGACTTCGGCAAGGTGTTTGCCGAGCTTCAGGAGGGCCTTTTGACACCTCTTGAAGGCATGGGCACGGCCTTCAGTTCATCCCTGCTGGGTCTGGGCGGATCGCTGATTCTCGGCTTCCTCGACATCCAGGCCGGCCATGCCCAGAACCGGTTCTATGACGGGCTTGAGGAGTGGCTGACCGGCGTGACCAACCTGGTGGACCGGGTGGATGACAGGAAAGACCTGTCATGATCGGATCCAGGCGCCGCAGCCGAAGCACCACCAACGTCTGGCCGGGTTACGTCGATGCCCTCTCGGCGCTGCTGATGCTCGTGATCTTCATGCTGCTGGTCTATGTGGTGAGCCAGCTTTATCTTTCCCAGACCCTGTCTGACCGCGACACCCAGTTGGCCCGCCTCAATGCCCAGTTGAACGAATTGTCGGAGCTTCTGGGCCTGGAGCAGAACAAGACCGATGCCCTGGAAGACCAGATGGCCAGCTTTCAGGACGATTACAGCGCCAGCCTGACCCGAAACGACAACCTGGTGAACCAGCTCGAGTCCACCCGCGAGCAACTGATGCAGCAGACCGCCATGGCCGAAGCCCGGGCCGAGCGGCTGGCAAGCATGGAGCAATCCATTGATGAGAAAGAGAAGATGTCCGCCAGCCAGCAGGCGATGATCCTGCGGCTGTCCAATCAGATTGCGTCGCTGCGGGAGCAACTGAGGCAGATCGCCTCCGCGCTGAAGTTGCAGGAGCAGATGACGGCGGAAAAAGAGCAGGAACTGGAACAGGTCAGCCGGCGGCTGAATACCTTGCTGGCCGAGCGGGTAAACCAGCTCGAACAGTACCAGTCGGAATTCTTTGCCCGACTACGGGACATCCTCGCCAGCAACGAGAACATCCGGGTGGTGGGCGACCGTTTCCTGCTGCCCTCGGAGTTGCTGTTTGCCTCGGGTTCGGCAGAACTTGGTGAGGATGGCATGCGCGAACTGGACAAGCTGGCAAAGGTGTTGCTCGCTGTCGCCGACAAGATTCCGGAGGATGTCGACTGGATTCTTCGAATTGATGGCCATACCGACGTTGTGCCCATCAACACCCCCAAATTCCCCTCCAACTGGGAGCTTTCCACCGCCCGCGCCGTGGCCGTGGTCCGCTATCTGGCAGCACAGGGGGTGCCCGAGCGACGCATGGTGGCCGCCGGCTTCGGCGAATTCTTCCCGGTGGCAGAAGGCACCTCGCCGGAAGCGCTGCAGAAGAACCGGCGGATTGAGCTCAAGCTGACGGATCGCTAGGAGTCTGCGAGTGCATTAACAAGGCGTTGACGGTCGTGGTGTAGGGTTCGTCGATGCCCAACTGCGCGCAGCGGCGCAGCACAGCCCCGGCAATGCTGTCGAGCTCTAGTGGCCGGCCCTTTTCCCTATCCACCAGCATGGACGTCTTGATGGCGTTGAAGTTGCGGATCAACTGGAACATCTCCTCCAGATCCCGGGGTTCGAGATTAACACCATCGGCTTTCGAGGCCTCAACAGTTTCCGCCATCATTCCGTGCACGATTTTCCGGAATTCCGGATGATGCGTGAGGCTTCGGGTGTCCAGACCGGTCAACGCCGAGATCGGGTTAACCCCATTATTGATCACCAGCTTGCGCCAGAGCTCGTAACGGATATTGTCGGAAACGGTCGTTGGAATACCGGCGGCCTCGAAATCGTCCCGCAGTTGTCCCAGCAGGAGACTACGAAAATTCGAGTCGACTGCAACCGGCCATTCCCCCATAACAATCTGCGCAGGGCCTTCAGCCTCAACGACCCCTGGCTGCACAATATGCCCACCGACCCTGACCGCCAGCCCACCCAGTACCCGACGCTCTCCCAGCAGGGCTGCCAGCTCCGGTTCGTTGTCCACGCCGTTCTGAAGCGACAAGACCGGCACCTTGCCGTGGTAAAGCCAGGGCCCCAGCTCTTCCAGCATCGCTTCAGTGGCGGTAGATTTGAGAGTGACCACGACGACATCAAAATCGTCCGGGCGGTAGCGGGCAACCACCGTGGAATGATCCATGGCCTTTACCGGGAACGACCATACCTCATCCCCATACCGAACCGTCAGCCCCTGTTGCTGCAGAGCCGCCAGGTGTGCGCCTCGGGCAGTGAGTACCACATCATGTCCGGCATGCAGCAGGCGGGCGGCGTAATAACCTCCTATACCACCGGCCCCCACTATCAGTAACCTGAACATTCACATAACCCTTTATGTTTTCCTCAGTTTATTGCATCCAGCTGTAGCCGGCGAGTGACTGGCTGTCTTCATTCAGTGCAAAACCAAACACCCGCTGGGGCGCTTTGAAACCGCCCAGACTGAAGGCGGTGTTCAGCACGCATAATGTTTGGGCTGCAACGGGGGTACCCTGAACGGCTCCTCTCTGGCCAACCAGACTGGATCCGGCCATGGCCTGAAGCCTCCCGTCGGACCACAAGGGAAATAGTCGACCAGATGACCGGTGCATCAACGCCCCAGCTTTTTGACCGACTGCCCACCAATGCCGAAATGCTGCCTGGGCATTTCTGTAATGATAATCCGGACGCTTTCCACAGGTGCTCCCAGTGAGCGTGAAATCGCATCGGTTACCTCTCGGATCAGCGTTTCCTTCTGTTCATCCGACCGACCTTCAAGAATATTGATTTGCGCAACAGGCATAGAACCTCCTCATTCGAACCGCGCAGAAACCGTGCCAAGCCCCTGGTAGCGAACGGTAATATTGTCGCCGGGCTCAACGGCAATCGCGGCAGTGATGCCGCCGGTCATGATGAAGGTTCCGGCAGGAATGTGTTCGCCACGCTCGGCAAGCAGGTTTGCCAGCATGGCGACACTGGAAGCCGGATGTCCTAGTACCGCCGCACCGGCGCCCACATCCACAACCTCACCATTTTTCTCAACCACCACGCCAAGGGTTTTCAGGTCGACATCGGCAACGTCGGCCATCTGGCCACCGGTGATGAAACGGGTAGACGAGGCGTTGTCCGCCACCACACTCACCAGATCAAATTTGAAGTTCTCATAGCGCGAGTCGATGACTTCCACGGCCGGGATGACGAAGTCGGTCGCCGCCAGGACCTGGCCAATGTGACAGCCGGGGCCTTTCAGGGGGGCCTTGGTAACGAAGGCAATCTCGGCCTCGATTTTCGGGTGAATCAGTTCCCTGGTATTGACCACGCCACCATCCGGCACGCTGAAATAGTCGGCAAGGAAGCCGTAGATTGGCGTTTCAACGCCCATCTGGGCCATCTTGGCCCATGAGGTGAGCCCCATCTTCATGCCCACGATCTTGTTTCCGCGAGCTTCCTTGCGGCGGCGGATTTCCCACTGCACGTCGTAGGCATCTTCGAAGGTCATGTCCGGGAAGTCGTTGGTGACCTTGGTGATGTCGTGGGCCTGCAATTCGGCATTTTCCACGTGTTCGGCCAGGGCCAGAACCTGCTCTTGGCTTAATGTCTTGCTCATGCGTTTTGCTCCTTTTGTGCCGCCAGCAGATCCAGCGCCACGTCCACAATCATGTCTTCCTGGCCACCCACCATGCGGCGCTTGCCCAGCTCCACCAGAATGTCCACGGTCTTC
>PAKW01000056.1 GCA_002707215.1 Halomonas sp. | reverse complement strand
GATTAGCTATCCATCGCCGCATGGCGCATCCAGCCGGATAGTTGGTACCCCCTGACGACCGTGCAGGAGACACCGAAAGCTGAGATTACCTGGTGGCGACTCCGCCAGCCACTCATAGTGACGGATGGACTTTAATGGACCCCAAGAATGCCCAGTCAGAACAGTCGCCCCGTGCGGGCCGCTCCGAGCCCTTCCCGAGTGGTCGGCTGACGTTTTTAGCCCCCAAGCCCCTGCCAACCGGCCTGCCGCCGGTAGATCATTGCCATACCGTAGGGGAGGTGAATCACGTCTGCCTGGACTTTGGGGCAAAGGCGACATCGGTGTTCGGCTGGCAGTCCACACTGGGGATACCCTTTTTTTGCTTTTTGTTTACTGCTTTTATTATTCCTGTGATGGCGTTTTTGATGTTTTATTGGTTAGGCAATGGTTGGCGCGATGCGATTCATGCTCTCCAGGGTGTGTTCGACATTACTTTCTGGCTCGGTTTCTGGGGAGGGCTCTTCGGTTTTTTCATACTCTCCCTTCCACGCTGGCAGGCTTATGCCAAATTAAAAAACGTAATCCCCACCCGTTTCAACCGCCAGCGCCGCGAAGTATGTTTCGTGCCGGAGGGGCAGAAAGAGCCAATCTTTGTCCCCTGGGAAGAGCTGGTCGCCTGGGTCACGGAGGCGCAAGGCGTTACCGAATATGGCGTGCAACGCCAGTACGGCTTTGGAATTGGCTTCTATCACCCGGACACGGGCGAGAAATACACCCTGGAATTCCAGACTTATGGCCAGCCCCAGGCCATCAGCAACTGGGAGGCCATCCGGGCGTACATGGAGTACGAAGTCCATACCTTGAAAGAAATCCAGGATCCATTGGAACTTCAGGGCCCGGACGATCCACCCTGGGAGGGCGTCCATGTCTTCCGCAATGCCCGCAAACGCCTTCATGAGGAATACCGGGAAGGCAAGCGGGGGATGCTCTACCTGACTGGCTGGTACCTGTACCACCTGATCACTTTCTGGACCCTCCCGAACCGGTTGGTGGAGTGGGAGGTCAAAAAGATCAAACGCATGAGTCGTAAGTCGCTACCCAAGTCCATGGCGGAGTGGTCTGAATCGATTCCGGAAGACCAATGGGCCAAACCCAGCGAGGAACTAAAGCGCCAAAGCAAGCGGGCGCTGGAACTGCAAAAAGCGAATCCGCAAAGGCCAATGACTGATATCTTTGCCCAGGTTGGCGAGGAGTTTGAGGGCAAGGTCTCAATGACTGCGTAAGCTGGCGCTGATCGTCCAGCAATGGGGTATCCTATACCGGTTGAGGCTGGTGCATGGTCAATCTGAAATCAGATTGATAATTCAAGCCTCTCTTGTTGCATGATGCAACATTTGTGGTAGCCTGTAATAATCAGTTGGCCATGCCACAGGAGGTCCCCATGACAACCGCTGTCCGTCTCGACGACACCCTGGTCCGCCATGCCGCAGCAGAAGGCGCGGTTCACCGGCGTTCAACGCCCAAGCAGATTGAGTATTGGGCCGAGATAGGGCGCGCCGTTGCCGGTGAGGTGAGTGCCGAGGATCTGATGGCTATTATCCAGGGTATTCGCCAGGTGAGGGTTGAGCCAGTGGTGGCTGAGTCGGTTACCAGTGATGATCTGTGGGCTGAAGTGGATCAGTCCCGTGAAAGTGGCGAATTGAGCCGGTCCATTGCCCGGGGACGCACGGTGTATCAGGCGTCTGGCGAGAAACCCGGCTACCTGGAGGCCATATATCCGGATGGCAGCAGGGAAGTTGGTCAGTTTCGCAACGGGCGTTTTGAGGCACTGAGTGGCCGTGACAACGCAGCCTGAACTCTGGCTGCTGGTTGGCGGTAACGGTGCCGGCAAGACAACCTTCTATGAGCGTTTTCTGGCCCGGCGGAAGATTCCCCTGGTGAATGCCGATAACATTGCCCGCAGCGTCTGGCCGGATGCGCCTGAGAAACACAGTTATGAGGCGGCGCTGATCGCGGAGCGGGAACGGTTTCGGTTGCTTGAGGAGCGTCAGGGTTTCTGCTTCGAGACCGTCTTCTCCCATCCGTCGAAGGTGGACTTCGTTGGGGCTGCCAAAGCGGCAGGGTTTCGCATTCGGTTGTTCTATTTCCACCTGGAACCGGCATCATTGAATAAGGCCCGGGTGGCCTCCCGAGTTAACTCCGGAGGGCACAATGTACCGGAGACCAAGACAGAGGCGCGAATTCCAAGAACCCTGGCGAACCTTCGCCAATGCATAGGCCTGGCGGATGAACTGTACCTGGTCGATAACACCAGCCTCGATCAACCCTACCTGCGCGTCGCGGTCTGGGAGGCGGGGCATTGGCGTTCGTGTCAGGAAGTCTTGCCGCAGTGGGCAAAGGATCTGATCGATACCTGATGGACCACGAGGAGTCTGTGCGGCAGAAATCGTGCAGACTCCTAGGGCCAGGTGTCGGGCACCACGAATAGCCGGTCGGTTTCCTGCCAGAGACCAGTGGTTGAATCTTTCTCAAGGTTGGCGAACAGCAGAGGAATGGCGTGGCGCTCGATTGCGTGCAGCGCAGCGAGTACCTCTTCTGTTTCGGGCGCCTCGCTCTGGCGCCAGCACCCAATCCAGTGTGGCTTGTTCAGTACCACCCAGCCGGCAACATCCGAGTTTTTGATCTGTGAGCGATAGCGCCACCGCCCGCGCAGGTGACTGGCCGGCACATAATGTGGAGTGGCAACTTCCTGATCGGCGGGATAGAAAAGGTACCCGGGCATGAAGATTCGTGGCGTCACCGGCTCCGTAATTCCGGCCTCATCCAGTAAGGTTCTGGCCTCCGGCAGTTGAGTTCGCTGGCTTTGCTGGCGCAGCATCCGGTCGGTTTTCAGGTCGAGCCTGTCCCTGGCGTTAGGTCCGTACCACAGGGTGTTCCCATTCGGCTCGGGCACGCCCAGGTAATATTTGATGGCAATTTCGTGGTGCTCTATCCGGTCATCAGTACGATTGTGGACCACAAAATCCAGCTCTCCGATGGTTCGTCCGTTCGACTGTATTTGCCGGTTCTGCAGAATAATGTCCCAGCCAAGCAGGTCCTCCAGCAATATCCGGTACAGTCGCTCGAAATAAAAGCCCAGTCGCTTCTGGGGCGCTTCTCTCAGTAGCGCAGGTGCCGCACCGGGGTTGCTATCCCATGCCCCGAGTTTGCTGTCCAAGGCTTCGCAGAGGTATCGGGCTGGCTCAAAGGTCAGTGGCGAGTGCAGCAGTTGAGGCGCCCGGCACAGCCAGGCGAGGTGCCGGATTGCCGGTGTATTCAGCTCCGAGAGGTGATTGTCCGCTGTTTTTGCATCCATGGGGCCAGAATACCGTAAACTGTCTCCATAGTAAGATGATGAATTCGCGATCAATCCTGTTCCGAAGGAGGCGCCATGCAATATCTACACACCATGATCCGGGTGAGTAACCTGGACGAGACCCTTCATTTCTTCTGCGACCTGCTGGGAATGATTGAAATCAGCCGGAAAAGCAGCGATAAGGGCCGATTCACCCTGGTGTTCCTGGCCGCTCCCGAAGACGAGGCCCGGGCCCGTGAGGACAAGGCGCCAATGATCGAGCTCACCTACAACTGGGATCCGGAGGCGTACACCGGTGGGCGGAACTTCGGTCACCTCGCTTATCGTGTTGATGATATTTACGCACTGTGTGAGCACCTGAGGGCCAATGGCGTCACCATCAACAGGCCGCCGCGGGATGGTTACATGGCCTTTATCCGCACGCCGGACGACATTTCCATAGAATTGCTTCAAAAAGGCGAGGCGTTACCGCCGAAAGAGCCCTGGGCCAGCATGGAAAACACCGGTATCTGGTAAGGGGTGAGATCCCGGTACAGGTCGCCAGCCGTCTGAAAGTGTTATAATGGCGCTTCAAAAAACAGCTTTTGCATCTGGATGCTGCATCAAGAACAGGGAGATGTTTGATGGAAGATTGGCAAGGATGCCTGGCCCCCCAGTGCCAGACCGCTTTGTTACGAGCCCGGGACAGCGTTGAACGCCGCGGTGGCTCGGTGATTACCGTTGAAGACTACCTACTTGCCTTGCTGGATTCTGCGCCCGTCATAACCCACTTCCTGCGCGGTTGCGGCGTGGATATGGACGAACTCATCCGCACTATCCAGTGCGAACAACCCATTGTAACGGAGGCCGGCGGCGAAGGGCAGCTATCTTCCCAGCTTATGTACTGGTTTGCAGCGGCCCGGGAAGTCAGTGAGGCGCCATGGCTGGGATGGTCGCAACTCCTGGAGACCCTGGTTCGCCGCGCCGAGCGGCTGCAGGAAAAGGCTTACGTGGCTGTCCTTGAGCTGGTCGCCCGCTGGCCAGACCAGACCGGGGATCGGGACCCTCCACCTATTGATGAGCGTCAAAGAGCGCCAGTGGTGGTTACGGATTCCGCGTGGATTGAGCTTGCCGAAGATGTGGCGGTCAGTCTGGAAACCTCGCCCTCAGCTATGGTTTGGGTGCGTGGTGAGCGTGGTTCCGGCAAAACTGCCTGGCTGCAGACGCTTCTGTCAGCTCTGGAACAGGATTGTGTCGAGCTGGACCTGAGGCGCGAAGCGGAGATCATGGCCAGTGACTTGCCGGCCCTTCCGGAGCCAGGAGATATTGGACATTCCCCGGGCGATCATCCTCGCTGGCCGGTTCTCGTGCTCGACAACATCGCTCCCGCCGATCTGGTTGCCCTGATGGAATTGCCCGATGGCCTGGCGCCCACCCTGATTCTTCAATGGGCAGGGCCGATTCTGCTACTTGGTCCGGATGAGTGTGACAATAGCCATGGGGTGCCGATGCTGCAGCATCGCCTTGGCCGAACTCTTGACACCTATGAGATGCCGGTTTCAAGCGTGGTTCAGCGCCAGGCGATTCTGATCGCCCATCAGGCGGCCATCGAAAAACAGTGGAGTGTGCAGATTCCGGGGGCAGTGATTCGCTTTGTCTCTTCCCGGCACACCCGGTGTGTCAGCACGCCGGGTGGAATGTTGCAGTGGCTGGAACGGGCCGCCGCCCGGCTGAACCTGTTTGCTCGCAGAGGGCCGACGGATGCGGTAGCGCTCGCGGGGCAGGCAGATACCCTGCGGCGTCAGTCTCTGGTGGCACTGGCGCGGAAAGAATCGGTTGAAGGCATCGAGACTTCGCTGGGTGACATCCAACTCCAGCGTGTGGCTGCAGAAGTGGCCTGGCATGAGCGCAAGGCGGCTGGCACGCTTCGTCAGCTCTGTATTGAGGATTTGCGCCGGGAACTGGAACGCTGGGTTGCAGCGCGGCGTGAGCCGGTTCACTATGTGCTCCATCGTGAACAGCAGGATGGAGATTCAGCGGGTGCAGGACCTGGAAATTTATATTCGTGATCTGAAGTCGGGTGCGGTTTCGCGATGGCTTGAACGCCACCTCGACGAATTAAGACTGGACGACAGTGAGGTTACGGGCGTGGTCAGGGGTTCAGCCCGTTATCAAGGCGAGTTGCTTCTGATAGCCCTGTATCCGGAGGCTTTTGGTAAGCGCTTTACGTCACTGGTTATTGAAGGTGAGCGTCTTCCCTGGAGCTGCGATCTGGACTGCGCCCGCAGTGCCTGGCGAGCCATGGATACCGAGATTCGTTGCAGCCCGGGAGACTGGAAAGAAGGCGAGCCGGTTGAGGAAGAAAAGTGGTGGCGCCTGGACCACCGGGGTGAACAACAGGTCGTCTGGAACTGAAAGAGGCAGCCCGCGGGCTGCCTCTTTCAGTGGACTGTGATTCAGTCACTCAGGATGGAAACGTTATCGGCTTGCAGCCCCTTGTCGGCTTCCACAACATTAAAGCGAACCAGTTGTCCCTGGCGGAGAACACGGCGGCCGCGACCACGGATAGCACGGAAGTGAACGAAAATCTCATCGCCACTGTCACGCACGATAAAGCCAAAGCCTTTCTTGACATTAAACCACTTGACGGTGCCTTCTTCATTACCCTCAGGGCTGTTCTCGTCGTAGCCGTCGTCTTCGTCCTCATCGTAGTTCTGGCTTGATGCACGGCTGTCAGGCTGGGAACTGCTGCGCTGGCTGGCCGGTTGTTTGGCTGAGAGCGCAATGGCCAGGAAGCCCGCAATGCCGAAAAGAACAAGGGCAATAAGGTAAGCGGCGATGCCACGGGTGCTTCCCAGTGCTTCTACAAATTCGCCGACGGCAATAAGGCGAAGAGGCTCGGGGGTGAACGACAGCAACAGGGCAAGTACCAAAGGTGCGGGAATGGCGATCAGGAGAGCAACAAGGATCGCTTTGGATGGATTACGCATTGAGTGAAATTTCTCCATTCTTGTAACGCTAACGATAAAAACCGGATATCGGGTAAAATCGGGAATCCGGCCGGTGAAAACCGTCAGTTCCCCGGAAAACGGGAGCGCTGGCGGGCAAAGGCGGCATGATACCAGATTATCCCGAGCGCTGACCAAGCAACGGGGTAACCAGTGTCATCTATCACATTCTTCAGAGATCCACCCAGGGGAGTACCAATACCCAATGAGCCAGAACGATCTGGAAATCCGACTGGACGAGCTGGAAACACGGCTGGCGTTTCAGGATGACGTTATCAACACCCTGAGTGAGCAGGTGGCCAGGCAGGAAATGGACATTCGGGAGTTGTGGGAGGCTAAGCGTTTGTTGCACAAACAACTGAAGGATGTATCCCCGTCCGATATCAAATCGGAACAGGACGAAACCCCTCCGCCTCACTACTGAAAATGGGGTCAGATGAAATTTTCATCTGACCCCATTTTCATCTGACCCCAAGTTCACGCTCTACGCCAGAAGCTCGATCAGAATCTGCTCGTAAATCTCTGACAGGGTATTGAGATCCTGGGCCTTCACGCACTCGTCCACTTTATGAATGGTGGCGTTGATGGGGCCAAGTTCGACCACCTGTGCGCCGGTCGGTGCAATGAAGCGGCCATCTGATGTGCCGCCTGAGGTCGAAAGTTCGGTTTCCCGTCCGGTAACCGAACGAATGGCATCCTGGCTGGCGGAAACCAGTGCGCCCTTGTCGGTCAGGAAGGGGCGCCCGCTCAGGTGCCACCGCAGGTCGTACTTCAGGTTGTGGCGGTCCAGAATTGCGACTACCCGCTCCTCCAGGCTTTCTGCGGTATTTTCGGTGCAGTAGCGGAAGTTGAAGTGCACCAGGCATTCTCCGGGGATGATGTTACTGCCGGTGCCGGCTTCCAGTTTGGTGATCTGGAAGGTGGTCGGCGGGAAGTAATCGTTGCCGTTGTCCCAGAACTCGTTCACCAGTGCATCCAGCGCCGGGGCGACCGAATGGACCGGGTTCTCGGCCATATGCGGATAAGCCACGTGGCCCTGCACGCCGCGAACCGTCAGGTATCCATGGAGAGAGCCCCGGCGTCCATTCTTGATCACGTCGCCCACTTCATGAGTGCTGGACGGTTCGCCAATCAGGCACCAGTCGATCTTCTCTTTCCTGGCTTCAAGGGTTTCCACCACTTTCACGGTGCCGTGCAGGGCGGGGCCTTCTTCATCACTGGTGATCAGCAGGGCAATCGAGCCCCGATGATCCGGGTATTTCGCGACAAACCGCTCACAGGCAGTGATGAACGCAGCGAGGCTGCCTTTCATATCGGCAGCGCCCCGGCCGTAGAGGTAACCGTTCTTGATGACCGGATCGAAGGGCGGGTGAGCCCAGTTCTTCTCCGGCCCGGTTGGCACCACGTCGGTATGCCCGGCAAAGGCGAGCACCGGGCCTTCGGAGCCCTTGCGGGCCCAGAGGTTATCGGTATCGCCAAAACGCAGGTTCTCTCCGGCAAAGCCCAGAGGTGCCAGCCGTGACATCATCAGTTCCTGGCAGCCGGCATCGTCCGGGGTGACGGATCGCCGGCTGATTAAGTCGGCGGCAAGATCGAGTGTCGGAGAATCAGTTGTTTGCATGCAGCTCTTCATTCAGCTCGATGGCGGACTTGTTGGTTTTGCACTCCACCGCGCCGGTCTGGCTGTTACGACGGAACAGCAGGTCGGTCTGGTTGGCCAGATCCCGGGCCTTGATCACTTCCACCAGCTCGTTGTTGTCGTCCAGAAGGGCAACCTTCGTGCCCGCAGTGATGTACAGCCCGGCTTCAACCTTGCAACGGTCGCCCAGCGGGATGCCGATGCCGGCGTTGGCGCCGATCAGGCAGTTCTCGCCAACGGCAATGATGATGTTGCCACCGCCTGAGAGAGTGCCCATGGTGGAGCAGCCGCCGCCCAGATCCGAGCCCTTGCCAACCATAACGCCGGCGGAAATACGGCCTTCAATCATGCTGGTGCCTTCGGTACCGGCATTGAAGTTGATGAAGCCTTCATGCATGACCGTGGTGCCTTCACCCACATAGGCGCCCAGACGGACACGGGCGGTATCGGCGATACGCACGCCTTTGGGCACCACGTAGTCGGTCATTTGCGGGAACTTGTCTACCGATTTCACCTCCAGGGTACGGCCTTCCAGTCGAGCCTGAAGCTGGCGCTCTGGCAGTTCGTTCAGATCGATAGCGCCCTCGTTGGTCCAGGCCAGGTTCGGCAGCAGGCCGAAAATACCGTCCAGCTTTACACCGTGCGGTTTTGCCAGTCGGTGGGAGATCAGGTGCAGCTTCAGGTAAACCTCAGGTGTGCTTGAGGCGGCTGCATCGGTTTCCAGGATAGTGATCACCGCCGGGCGTTTGCTGTTGGCAGCTTTTCCCGCCAGGGCGGCCTGGTCGGTCTCGCCAACCTGGCGCAGAGCATTGGCAAGCTGGCTGAGTTGTTCGGCAGCGGCGTTGATCGCCTGGTTGCCACCCGGGTAGCCCATTGTATTGCGAATGACTTCCATGAGGGTGTTGTCAGGTGTCATGACCGGCTTCTGGTAAAAGACTTCCAGCCATTCGCCCTGGTTGTTCTGGGTGCCGATACCGATACCGAATGCAAAACTCATCAGGTGGTTGCTCCTGTTCTGAATATGGGGTCAGAAGAACGCTTTCTTCTGACCCCGGAGTTAAATTTTGACGTGGAATTCAGGCTGGCCATGAAGCCCATTCGTCTGCATTGAAGCCCGTGGACACATTCCCGCCCCGTTCGACGACGGGGCGCTTAATGATGGATGGATTCTCCAGCATGATCTCGTGGGCGCTCTGGGCGCTAATGGTATCACGAACCTCCTCGGGAAGTTTGCGCCAGGTGGTTCCGCGACGGTTCAGCAGGGTCTCCCAGCCAACGGCCTGTTCCCAGCGGGATAGCACCTCGCCGTCCAGTCCGTCCTTTTTGAAATCGTGGAATTCGTAGTCAACGCCATTCTCATCCAGCCATTTGCGGGCTTTCTTGACCGTATCGCAGTTCTTGATACCGTAGAGTTTCATTGTGGAACCTCGAAAAAGGGGTTGAGCATGGGGTCAGATGAAACTTTCATCTGACCCCTTTTTCATCTGACCCCATGTTCGTCCCCGGCGGGAGAGGGTCAGGGAGAGGGCCAGGGAGAGGAGCGATCAGTTGGCCTTCACAAATTCAACAATCCGTCGCGCCGCCTCAAGGCATTCTTCAAGCGGCGCCACCAATGCCAGTCGCACCCGGTTTTCGCCCGGATTATGGCCGTCCACGGTCCGGGACAGGTATCGGCCCGGCAGCACGTGTACATTCTGCTGGGCTGAAAGTTCCCGGGCGAAGGTTTCATCATCCATCGGGGTAACCGGCCATAGATAGAAACCGGCATCCGGGAAATCCACGTCCAGCACTTCGCGCAGGATGGGAACCACCGCCTCGAACTTGGCGCGATAGGCCGCGCGGTTTTCCCGCACATGGTCTTCGTCGTTCCAGGCGGCAATGCTGGCCAGTTGGTTGTGGGCCGGCATCGCACAACCATGGTAGGTGCGATACTTCAGGTAGCCTTCGAGAATCCGGGCGTCACCGGCAACAAACCCGGACCGCAGCCCCGGCAGGTTGCTGCGCTTGGACAGGCTGTGGAATACCACGCATCGGGTGTAATCATCGCGGCCAATGGCGGCGCAGGTTTGAAGGAGTCCTTCGGGGGGAATGCCTTCGTCCGGGTAGAGCTCGGAGTAGCACTCGTCTGAGGCTATAATAAAGTCGTATTTGTCCGCCAGGGAAATGACCTTGGTCAGTGTTTCCCTGGGAATAACCGCTCCACTCGGATTGCCCGGCGAGCATAGGAAAAGCACCTGGCAGGCCTGCCAGGTGGATTCGGGCACCGAGCCGAAATCCGGAACGAAGCCGTTGGAGCCGTCGCAGGGCAGGTAAGCGGGTGTGGCGCCTGCCAGGAAGGCGGCTCCTTCGTACACCTGGTAAAACGGATTCGGGCTCACCACCGTGGCCGGCTTGCTGGTGTCCACGACCGCCTGGACCAGGGAGAAGATGGCCTCCCGGGTTCCATTTACCGGCACGATATGGCGGGCCGGGCTCAGGCTGCCGGGTGCCAGGCTGAATCGGCGGGTTGCCCATCGGCTGATGGCTTCGCGGAGTTCGTCCGTGCCCCGGGTGGTCGGGTAATTGGCAAGCTTGTCGAGATTGTTCGCAATGATCTGCTTAACGAAGTCTGGCGACGGATGTTTGGGTTCACCAATACCGAGCGAAATCGGCCGGAGATGGTCGGGCGCGGTGATGCCGGCCTTGAGTCTGGCCAGTTTTTCGAACGGGTAGGGGTGGAGTCTGTCCAGATTCGGATTCATTGAATGTCGTCCAGCATTTTACAGAGGTCTTGCTGCAGGGCCCGGCACATGGCCGGGTCCCGGATAGGTTCGCCCTGCTCGTCGGTGACGAAGAATACGTCCTCAACCCGCTCGCCCAGGGTGGCAATCTTGGCGTTGCTAAGGCGAACGCGGTGCTCCAGCAATACCTGGCCAATCCGTGCCAGAAGGCCGGGGCGGTCAGGTGTGATCACTTCCATGACGGTGCGCTGGTTGATGGTGTCGTTGGAAAACGTCACTTCGGTCGGGAAGGCGAAATGCTTCAGTTGCCGTGGCGTGCGCCGGTGGATGATGTCGGGATAGTCCTCAGGGTCGTCGAGTTCTTCGATCAGTCTCAGCCGCACCCGTTCCTTACGGGCCGGGTCAATACCCAGTGGCTGGCCCTTTTCGTCCAGAACCACGTAGGAGCTGATGGAGTAGGGGCCTTCGCTGGAGCTGATCCGGGCATCCACGATGTTCAGATTGAGTTGTTCCAGCACCGCCGTGGTCGCGGCAAACAGGGTCACCCGGTCCTTCATGTAAATGATGATTTGGGAATAGCCGTCGGTGGGGCCGCCCCGGGTGTCGCGAATCAGTACCAGCGGGTCCGGGTTGTCGCCATGGCGGATGATGGCGGCGGTTTGCCAGGCGATATCCACAGTGGAATCCTGGAGGAAGTAGTCCTCGTCCACTGTGTCCCAGATGGCATCAATCTGCTCGTCGGTCATGTTCTGGGCGTGCAGGATCTCCCGGGCTTCGGACTGGGTGGCACGCACCCACTCCTGCCGGTCGATGGGGGTTTCCGTTCCCCGGCGCAAGGCCCGTTTTGTCTCGATATACAGCTGGCGCAGGAGGGAAGCGCGCCAGGTATTCCAGAGCTTGGGGTTAGTGGCGCTGATGTCGCACACAGTCAGTATGTACAGGTAATCCAGATGTGCCTGGCTTGGCACTGCCCTGGCAAAACCGTGGATAATGTCCGGGTCCGAGATGTCCTTGCGCTGAGCGGTCATGGACATCAGCAGATGGTTCTCTACCAGCCAGGAAATCAACTGGGTATCCCGCTCGCTGAGGTGATGCCGTTTGCAGAAGGTTTCGGCATCCATGGCGCCCAGTTCTGAGTGGTCACCACCCCGGCCTTTGGCGACATCGTGATAGATGCCCGCGATATAAAGGGTTTCCAGCTTTGGCAGCCGGTGGATCAGGCGGGAGGCGAGGGGGTATTCGGTCCGGGCGTCGGCGCCGCTCAGCCGGACCATGTTGCGGATTACCCGCAGGGTGTGGGCATCCACCGTGTAAATGTGGAAAAGGTCATGCTGCATCTGGCCAATTATCTGGCCAAATTCCGGCAGGTAGCGGCCAAGCACGTTGTACTTTTTCATGGCAGAGAGGGTCTGGTCCAGCGCGTGGGGGGTTCTCAACAACTCCATGAACAGCGTGGTTACTGCCAGATCGGAACGGAAGGCGTCATCAATCAGGTGTCGGTGCGCTCGCAGTGAGCGAATCGTGGTGGCCCGGATGCCCTTGATCCCGGGGTGCTGCGCCATCAGCACGAAGATTTCCATGATGGCATAAGGCGCGTAGGCAAAGACCTGATTGTTGACGGCTTCTATATAGTTGTTGCGAATCTGGAAGCGTTTGTTGATCGGCTGGATCGCATCCTCCGAAGCGCTGCCGAGGATCGCTTCGTCGTAATACTGCAGAATCACATCGGCCAGCTCGGCGAGGGCGAGAACGGTCCGGTAGTAGGACTGCATCATCAATTCCACGCCGAGGCGTTTGCCTTCATCCTTGTAGCCAAGCATCTGGGCCAGGGCCCGCTGGTGATCAAACAGAAGCCGGTTCTCATTCCTGTCCGCCAGAAGCTGAAGGCCGTAACGCAGCTGCCACAGGAAGGTTTCACCCTGGAACAGGACCTGGTGCTCTTCTTCGGTGAGGATGCTGAAGCGGGTGAGGTCAGCTAGGCTCTGCAGGCCGAAATGCCGCTTGGTAATCCAGCCGATGGTCTGGATATCACGAAGGGCGCCCGGCGAACCTTTCACGTTGGGCTCAAGGTTGTACTCGGTATCGCCGTATTTGTGATGCCGCTGCTGCTGCTCTTCCCGTTTGGCAATAAAGTAGTTGCGGTCGGTACTGACACTATCGGAATACACCTGCTCGCTGAGCCCCCTGCGCAGCTCATCCGGCCCCGCAATCGTGCGGGTCTCAAGCAGATTGGTCAGGATGGTGACGTCTTCGCGGGCGGCGGCTTTGCTTTCCTCGATACTGCGAACGCTGTGGCCGATATCGAGCCTCAGGTCCCAGAGCAGCGTAACGAAGGCGCCGAGGTCCTCATGCCAGCGGTCTTCAATGCCATTCCGGGTGAGGATTAACAGATCGATGTCGGAGTGGGGGTGAAGCTCGCCCCGGCCATAGCCGCCCACGGCAATCAGGGCGATATCCGGTGAGCTGGAAAAGGGGTAACGGTTCCAGATCAGTCTGAGAACGGTATCGACCGAATCGGCCCTGGAATGGACCAGAGCGCGGACATCGGCGCCCTGTCTGAAGGCCTCGGCATCGGCGCTGTACCTCCCCTTCAAAAGCTCCCGGGCCGCCTTCACCGGGGAGGGGTCGTTACTGATGCGTGATTCCAGCTCGCTTTGGTCCACTTAGAAGGACTCTTCTGATCGCTTGGTGAGAACCTCGTGGCCGTCCGCGGTCACAAGGATGGTGTGTTCCCACTGGGCAGACAGCTTGTGGTCCTTGGTGACCACGGTCCATCCGTCTGGCAGCAGCCTGGTCTGGTACTTGCCCTGATTGATCATCGGCTCAATGGTGAAGGTCATGCCTTCCTGTAGCTCCATGCCGGTGCCGGGTTTTCCGTAGTGCATCACTTGTGGTTCCTCATGGAATACCGCGCCGATGCCATGGCCACAGTAGTCACGTACCACCGAGTAACGATGTTTCTCGGCATGCTGCTGGATAACGTTACCGATATCGCCTAGGCGGGTTCCCGGCCTTACCAGCTCAATACCTTTATATAGGCACTCCTGGGTTATCTGGATCAGGCGCTCGGTACCCGGTTTCGGATTGCCGACGATCCACATCTTGCTGGTGTCGCCGTGGTAGCCCTCCTTTATTACGGTCACATCAATGTTCAGGATGTCCCCGTCCTTGAGAATTTTCTTCTCGGAAGGAATGCCGTGGCAGATGACATGGTTGACCGAGGTGCAGATGGATTTCGGAAACCCCTTGTAGTTGAGCGGGGCCGGGATGGCCTTCTGCTCGTTCACAATGTAATCGTGGCAAATCCGGTCGAGCTCTTCGGTGGCTACGCCAGGCTTGACGTGTTCACCGATCATCTCGAGAACTTCGGCCGCCAGGCGGCCTGCGACGCGCATCTTTTCGATTTCTTCCGGGGTCTTGATCGATACCTGCATTGGGCTTCCCGTTGATTTGTATCAAACCGGCATTTTAAGGGGCCTGATGCCCGGGTACAAGGAAGTGGGCTCTCAAAAATAATGGCGTTTGTCGGCCCGTTTATGGTATAAACGCGCCCGCCGGAAACGAATCCGGCAAATTCACACACGTGTCGGCACGTTATCCCAGGGTGCCTGCTCCTGCTTTATCTTTATAAAGGGGCCAGGTTGGGGTAATCGGATACGTGGAGGACTAACCCGAAGCTAAAAAGGTAACGATCATGGCTCAGGTAAATATGCGTGACCTGCTCAAGGCAGGTGCTCACTTCGGTCACCAGACCCGCTACTGGAACCCGAAAATGTCGAAGTTCATCTTCGGCGCCCGTAACAAGATTCATATCATC
>PAKW01000055.1 GCA_002707215.1 Halomonas sp. | reverse complement strand
GTGGGTGGGATCATGCCCAGTTCCGGCGGCAGGCCCGCCCTGAGCCTGGCGTCCGGGTATACATCCTGTGCCGGATTGTCGTTCTCTCCTTGTTCTTCCATCTGAACGAATTGCGGTTTTTCCGTGGGAGCTGGCGGCGTGCCCGGTTCGTTGAGGCGGGCCAGCACATCATAGTAACGCCGGATGTTCTGAACGTAGACCACCGGCTCCTGGCCCCGGGCATAACCGAAACGGGTTTTCGTGTACCACTCCTTCTGGGCCAGCAATGGCAGGAATTCTTTTACGTCCATCCACCGGTCGGGATCCTTTCCAGCGCCTTCCGTTAGCCTTCTGGCATCCTCGAGGTGCCCGAAGCCGACATTATAGGAGGCCAGGGCAAACCAGGTCCGGTCCGGTTCCGGGATTCGCTCCGGGATTTTTTCATGCACGATCTTGAAATACTTGGCGCCGCCCTGAATGCTCTCTTCCGCATCCAGCCGGTTGTTGATGCCGATGTGGCTGGCGGTGTTGCGTGTCAGCATCATTAACCCCCTCACGCCCGTGGGCGATACGGCGTTGGGGCGCCAATGGGATTCCTGGTAGCCGATGGCGGCGAGCAGTCGCCAGTCCATGCTGAAATCCCTGGCATAGTCACGGAACAGGGACTCGTATTTGGGCAGCCGGTTTTCCACGTGGTGCATGAAGGTGCGCGCCCCGACATAATTCAGGCGGTCGAGATGACCGTAAAAGCGTTCGGAAATCTGGGCCAGAGTGCCGTTGGCCCTGAGCTTTTCCAGGAACTCCCCAGCGGCGGTGGCCAGTGATTTGTCCTGGGCTGCGGGAAAGAACCAGGCAAGCTTGCGGGGTTCCCCGATAGCAAAGGCCTCTTTCACCATGGGATAGAAGACGCGATTCAGGTCCAGTTCGTTGGAGGAGATGATCGCGTACGGAAATTCTCCGCTTTCGACCCGGGTCAGTACCCCTGCGGCATCCAGGCCGGGGTGGACTTGCCACTGCAGGTCAGGGATTTCCGTCAGTGCCTCGGTGAGCGAGTCCTCGTGGTTGCTTTCGGCAACAACGTGGAGTGGTTTTCCGGCAAGATCAGCCAGGGAGTCAGGGCCTTCGACGTCTCGGTTGTAGACCAGAACGGACTGAGCGGTAATGCCGGTTGGTACCGTGTGATACTGGCTGGCATGCGCCGGTTGCCCGGAGAGCCCGGCCATGCCGATATGGGCGTAGTTTTTTTCCAGCACCGAGAGGATTTCTGTATTGTCTTCGGCAACGCGAATGCGGAGTTTTACGCCCAGATCTTCGGCAAAGAGCTTTGCCAATTCATAGTCGTAGCCGGTCGGCCCGTCCTCTCCTTCAACATAGATCGAGGGCGCGAGGCGGGTGATAACGTGCAGAACACCCTCTTCCCGGATTTCCTGGAGGGTGGTGGGTCGTGAGCAACCGGTAATAATAAGAGCCGCACCAAGGAGAAGAAGCGTCCTGGCAGGTGCGCCTGCAATCGCAGTACGAAATCTCGACAAATCCATGGTCTCCGTTATAGCTGGATCATCTGGTTACGGCGAACGCGAGAGCACCGTATCCTTTTCCATCCCGAGAGTGGATTTCCTTTCCACCCCACGATGATCCTTGGTGTCGGAGGTCTGGTCAATAAATCTGGTTAATAAACATGCAAAACAATGTCAATTGTACGGTTCGGGGTTAACGTTTCCAGCGCTGTATCCTGACCCCGCTTTCGAGTATCATGGCGGCCTTTCAAATTGCACCCAGGCTTCCCCGTTTCGCGCGATACAGGTTGATATCATGCTTGAACTTCGCGGCGCACCCGCGCTCTCGCCATTTCGCTCCCGCAAATTGCATTCCCGGATTCAGGAAATCGTGCCTGAAATCGTGCATGTCTATGCAGAGTTCATGCACTTCGTTGATCTGGAGGCCGACCTTTCCGAATCCGAGCAGGCCATACTCGACCGGCTTCTGACCTACGGGCCCAGTGTGCCAGTGGAAGAGCCGGATGGTGTGCTGTTCCTGGTTGTGCCACGCCCCGGTACCCTCTCGCCCTGGTCCAGCAAGGCGACAGACATTGCCCGGAACTGCGGGCTTCGGCAGATTCGCCGGATCGAGCGAGGTACCGCCTACTATGTGAGGTCTGGCCGCAAGCTGGGTCTGGCACAGCGTGAGAAAATTGCCACCCTGCTGCACGACCGCATGACCCAGAAGGTGTTTCACGAAACGGGCGGCGCGGAATTGCTGTTCAGCCATGAAGAGCCACGGCTCCTTGAGCGGGTTCCGGTCCTGGCTGGGGGGCGGGATGCGCTGGTGGAGGCAAACTCACGTCTCGGGCTGGCGCTTGCAGAAGATGAGGTTGACTACCTGGTCAAATCCTTTACGGAGCTTGAGCGGGATCCGACGGATGTTGAACTGATGATGTTCGCCCAGGCCAACTCGGAGCATTGCCGGCACAAGATTTTCAATGCCTCCTGGGACATCGACGGCGAGGGCCAGGAAAAATCCCTGTTTGCCATGATCCGCAACACCTATGAAATGAACAGCGAAGGTGTTCTCTCAGCCTACAAGGACAACGCTTCTGTTATTCGGGGTAGTCGTGGTGGCCGTTTCTACCCGGACCCTGAGACCGGTGTATACGGCTATCATGAGGAAGACATCCACATTCTGATGAAAGTGGAGACCCATAACCACCCGACGGCCATTGCGCCGGCGGCCGGTGCGGCGACCGGTTCCGGCGGCGAAATCCGGGACGAGGGTGCGACCGGCCGTGGTTCCAGGCCCAAGGCAGGTTTGGCAGGCTTTTCGGTCTCTAACCTGCACCTCCCGGATGATCCCCAGCCCTGGGAAATCAATTATGGCAAGCCGGAGCGGATTGCCTCGGCCCTCGACATCATGATCGAAGGCCCGATTGGTGGCGCCGCGTTCAATAACGAATTTGGCCGCCCCAATCTGGCCGGCTATTTCCGAACGTTTGAACAGAAGGTGCCCGGGGCTGCCGGTGAGGAAGTGCGCGGTTACCATAAGCCCATCATGATTGCCGGCGGCCTCGGTAATATTCGTGAAGAGCATGTGGAGAAGGGCAATATTCCGGTGGGGGCCAGGCTTATTGTCCTCGGCGGGCCGTCCATGCTGATCGGCCTCGGGGGTGGTGCCGCCTCCTCCATGGATTCTGGCTCCAGTAATGAAAATCTCGATTTTGCGTCGGTACAGCGTGATAACCCTGAAATGGAGCGCCGCTGTCAGGAAGTGATCGACCGTTGCTGGCAGATGGGTGACAGAAACCCCATCGCGTTTATTCATGATGTTGGCGCCGGCGGTCTCTCCAACGCCATGCCGGAGTTGGTAAAAGATGGCGGCCGGGGTGGCAGGTTCGAGCTGCGGGATATTCCGAGCGACGAGCCGGGCATGTCTCCACTGGAGATCTGGTGTAACGAATCCCAGGAACGTTATGTCATGGCCGTGGCGGCTGAAAATCTGGAGCTGTTCGATGCCCTCTGCCGCCGCGAGCGCTGCCCCTATGCGGTGATTGGTGAGGCGACCGAAGCGCACCATCTTGAGCTCGGCGATTCCTATTTTGATGACAAGCCCGTTGATCTGCCCATGGAAGTGCTGTTTGGCAAGCCGCCCCGCATGCACCGCAGCATCAGCCGCGTTTCGTTCACCAAACCGGTTTTTGATTCCACCAAGGTTGATCTGCACGATGCCATCCGCCGGGTTCTTCGCCTGCCGTCCGTGGGCTCCAAGAGCTTCCTGATTACCATCGGTGACCGGACAATTACCGGCCTGGTTGCCCGTGACCAGATGGTGGGGCCCTGGCAGGTTCCGGTCGCCGACGTGGCAGTCACTGCCAGCTCATTTGATGTCCGCACCGGTGAAGCCATGGCCATGGGCGAGCGTACGCCGGTTGCCACGATTGATGCGCCGGCATCCGGCCGTATGGCCGTGGGTGAGGTGATTACCAATCTGGCTGCGGCGCCAATCGGCAAGCTGTCCGACATCCGGTTGTCCGCCAACTGGATGGCCGCAGCAGGCCACCCGGGCGAAGACGAAAACCTTTATGAGACGGTTCGCGCGGTGGGCATGGAACTTTGCCCGCAGCTCGGAATTACGATCCCGGTCGGCAAGGACTCCATGTCCATGAAGACCATGTGGGAAGAGGATAACGGTGAGCAGAAGAGTGTAACTGCGCCGCTTTCGCTGATTGTCAGCGGCTTTGCACCGGTCACTGATGTTGCAAAAACCCTGACACCGCAACTGGTGAAAGAGGCCGGCGAAACCGATCTGATCCTGGTGGATCTCGCCGCTGGCCAGAACCGCCTGGGCGGCTCTGCGCTGACTCAGGTTTATCGTGCGGTCGGGGCGGTAGCGCCGGATCTGGACGACCCAGAGGATATCAAGGCGTTCTTCGCGGTGATCCAGGGCCTGAACGCGGACGACAAGCTTCTGGCCTACCACGACCGGTCGGATGGCGGCCTGTTCGTGACTCTGGCGGAAATGTGCTTTGCCGGCCACTCCGGGGTCGACATCAAGCTGGATGGTCTGGCGGAAGACCGCACCCAGTTTGCACGGGAGCTGTTCAACGAAGAGCTGGGCGCCGTTATCCAGGTGCGCCGGGACGACACCGGTTTTGTGCTGCAGCAGTTCTCTGCGGCCGGACTTGGAGATTGCATCAGCGTCATTGGCAGCCCGAACGACACTGACCGGCTGCGCCTGACTTTTGAAGGCTTGACGGTTGTTGATGAGGCGCGTGTTGAGTTGCAGCGCCTATGGGCTGAAACGAGCTACCGTATCCAGTCCCTGCGCGACAATGCCGATTGCGCCCGGGAAGAGTTTGATAACCTGCTGGATGCCGGAGATCCGGGCCTTCACGCCGAACTTTCCTATGATATCAATGACGATGTGGCGGCACCTTACATCAACAAGGGTGCGCGTCCGAAGGTGGCTGTTCTGCGCGAACAGGGTGTGAACGGGCAAGTGGAGATGGCGGCCGCATTTGATCGCGCTGGCTTCGAGTCTGTCGATGTGCACATGAGTGATCTGCTCTCTGGCCGCGTGACTCTGGATGGGTTTAACAGCCTGGTGGCCTGTGGCGGCTTCTCCTACGGTGACGTTCTGGGTGCCGGCGAAGGCTGGGCCAAGTCGATCCTGTTCAGCGACCGTGTCCGGGATCAGTTCGCGGCTTTCTTTAACCGGCAGGACACCCTGGCACTTGGCGTCTGTAACGGGTGCCAGATGCTCTCCAATCTGCATGAGCTGATTCCCGGTAGTGAAGGCTGGCCGCGTTTTGTGCGCAATCAGTCCGAGCAGTTTGAGGCTCGCCTGGCGATGGTTGAAGTGATGCCGTCGCCGTCTGCCTTCATGGATGGTATGGCCGGTTCACGTATGCCTATCGCGGTCGCGCATGGTGAGGGCAGGGTTGAGTTTGCAGGCGGGAGATCTGCGGCGGGCTTGTCTGAGAATGAACTGGTGGCCCTGCGTTATGTGGATAACCGGGGTGAAGCAACTGTGCGTTACCCCTACAACCCGAACGGCTCGGAGGCCGGCATTACCGGGGTTACTACCCGTGACGGTCGTGTGACCATCATGATGCCTCACCCTGAGCGTGTGTTCCGCGCTGTACAGCATTCCTGGCACCCCACCGGGTGGCAGGAAGACGGTTCCTGGATCCGGATGTTCAGGAATGCGAGGCGCTGGTTCGGCTGATTAATCGGCTGGGAAACAAGCCGGTTTTGGAGGCGTTTGCAAGAAGCGTTTACTCCAAAGCCGGCTTTTTATTTGCCGCTGTGTTTTTCCGCGTTTTTCAAGATAAAAATCCGAAAAATTGGTAAAAAATCCCTTGACTGAGTATTTTTATGCACACTCGTGGTGCCTTCCTGTTTGTTCTGTGAGCAAAAACGTGGATTCCGGTTCAGCTTTTTCTGAAAACCTATAAGTCATTGAAAAATATGACACAAAACAATCAGGCGATTTTGTCGCCAATTTAACGGGAGTTCAGTGGTTGCGGGGTTTGAGGGCTTGTTCCCCAAAACTTTCCCCAGAGTTATCCACAGATTCTGTGGGTAAGTGTCTAAGCTATTAATCTGTACAAAAAATATCCGATCTCAAGGGGGGCTTTCGATGTACAAGATGTGTTATTTCGTCCCGGAAACTCATGTCGAACAGACAAAGCAGGCGCTGTTTGATGCCGGAGCGGGCCGGATTGGCGATTACGACCATTGCGCCTGGCAATGTCTCGGCAGGGGGCAGTTTCGCCCGCTGGAAGGGAGTAACCCTTTCCTGGGGAAGGCCGGTGAGGTTGAAGCGGTGGATGAATACAAGGTGGAGCTGGTTTGCGAGGATGCTTTGATCAAAGATGCCCTTGCTGCGCTGAAGCGGGCCCATCCTTATGAAGAGCCCGCTTATGAGATTTATCGCCTTGAGGATTTGTAGCCGGCCGCTTTACTGGCGATCTCTTGCTATCGGGTGGCGGATATCACTGACATGAACGCCGAACGACTCACTCCTGTAATCGGTGAGGAACAGCTCCAGGGTTCGCTTCACGGTTGGGAAGGAGATCTCGTCCCAGGGAATGTCATTCAGTTCGAACAACCTGGATTCCAGGGACTCCTCACCGGCACCGAATTGTCCGTCCTTCAGGGTAGCACGATAGAACATGTGCACCTGGTTGATGTGGGGAACATCGATGATGGAGTAGAGACCCTCGATGTTGACCTCTGCCAGTGCTTCCTCAAGGGTTTCCCGTTCCGCGGCTTCAATGGTGGTTTCGGCGTTCTCCATGAAGCCGGCCGGTAGTGTCCAGTAGCCGTAACGCGGTTCGATGGCCCGCCGGCACAGGAGTATCTTTCCTTCCCAGACAGGAACCGTGCCGGCGACAATGCGCGGGTTCTGGTAATGTATGGTATTGCAACTGACACAGACATAGCGGTGCCGGTTATCGCCTTCGGGGATGCGTTGTTCAACCGGGTGGCCGCATGTGCTGCAGTACTTCATGATTTTCCCCGTATACTTTATTGGTTTGGTAGTGAGTTTAACGATCCCGGCTGCCGCTGTCTCATTCAACCTCAGGGTGTACTTTGGAGACAAAACTTGCGTGATCTACTTGCCGAGCGCCTGGCCGGCTATGCGCCCAGACAGCTTGCCCTGGATTATCCCGAAGCCGGTATTCTGGTACCTGTAACCGATGATTATCGAAACCCCGAAATGATCTTTACGCTCAGGTCTGAAAATCTGAGCACGCACCGGGGGCAGGTGGCCTACCCGGGCGGAAAACGCGATCCCGGCGACTCCTCCCTTGCGGCGACGGCGTTGCGGGAAACCCACGAAGAGATTGGTTTGCCGCCGGATCAGGTGCAGATTATCGCTCCGCTCAGCCAGGTGATGTCCCGTTACGGAATTCTGGTTACTCCGTATGTTGGCGTGATTCCCGGTGACCATCCCCTGAAGCCTAACCCTCATGAGATTGAAAGCGTATTCCGGGTGCCGCTGTCCTTTTTTCTGGAAGACAGGCGGGAAAGAACCGACGCTTTGAATTTTCTGAACCATACGTTTTACGTGCCCTGCTACCGTTGGGAGCGTTATCAGATATGGGGGTTGTCTGCGGTGGTCCTGGTGGATTTTCTCAACGCTGTGTACGATGCCGGAATTGATCTTCTTGAACCGCCCGAAGACGGCTGACCGAATCTTTCGGTCTTCTATTCGTTCACTGATTTCCCCCTCCCTCTCTTTCTATCTCAGGTGTTCTCTCTGGTTCCCGCCGTTTGAAAAATAACGGCGGGGGCCTGGTTGCGCTCAAAAAATATCCAAAGATAAGACTAAAGTCTAATATGGTTGAACAATGAACGGGTATTACATGGTGAATACTGTATGCAAACGATATCGAAGGAGCTGTGTCGTGGAGTTTGTTCAATGAAGAAAATCCAAACCGAGAAGAACCTTCCTGAGCTCATTTACGATTCGGTGGTTGATGCCATCGTTGAAGGTTTGCTCAGGCCGGGTGAGCGGGTTACCCAGGAAAGCCTGGCCGAAAGGCTGGATGTCTCACGGTTGCCGGTGAGCCAGGCAATGCAGCGACTACGCGATGACGGTTTCCTCTCCGCCGTGGGGCGTCGGGGCCTGATGGTTTCCGTACTTGATGAGAACTTTGTCGCGCAGTTGTACGAATTTCGGTGCGGCATTGACCTGGTCAGTGCAGGGCTCGCCGCCCTGCGGGCGGATGCCGGGTGGCAAAAGCGTGGTGAGGCCATTATCGAGGATGGCTATGCAGCAGGAAAGGCAAACGACCTTCCCGCTCTTATCGACGCGGATATGCGCTTTCACGGCTTCATCTATGAGCTGGCGGGAAACACCTTCATTCTGGATTCAATGGAGGCCCATTGGAACCATGTAAGGCGTGTTATGAGTGACATCCTGATCGTGGAAAAAAACCAGAAACAGATCTGGGAAGAGCATGCGGCAATACTCGATGCAGTATTGGCCGGTGATGCCCGGATGGCCGAAACCCTTGCGAGGCAGCATGTGGAAACCGCATCAAAGTGGCTTCAGCAAGAAATTCATGACTCCCGTGAACCTCTGAAAAGAAGCGGTGGCGCGACTGGTTAATCCAAGGAGAATGCGATGCAAAACAATGACAATAATGCAGGTGTGATTCGGGTAATGCTGGCAAAGATCGGTCTTGATGGCCATGACCGAGGCATAAAGGTGGTCGCGCGCGCTCTAATAGATGCCGGCATGGATGTGGTGTATACCGGGCTGCATCGAACGCCCGAGGAAGTAGTCGATGCCGCTATCCAGGAGGATGTCGATATTCTGGGTATCAGCTTGCTCTCGGGTGCGCACATGCATATTTTCCCCAAGGTACTGGAGCTTCTGAAAGACAGGGAGGCGGAAGACATGATCGTTGCGGGTGGTGGTGTCATCCCGGACGATGACGTTGAAGAGCTGTACCGGATGGGCGTTCACAAGATTCTTCTGCAGGACACTCCTCCCCAGGAAATCATTGATTCGTTCCGGCAATTGGTCGCAGACCGTGGTGCCCGATAAATCCGGCACTATGGCGGTCGGGTAAAGCCGGGCGCTCAAAACAGATTTCCTCAGATGACAACCTATAACAACACCAGGAGCCTCCGATGGAAGAGTGGAATTTCCCCCCCAGTTACAGCGACGACTATTTTCCTGACCCGAACAGTCGTTACTGGTTTCGGGATCGCGAAACGATGGATCCTGAAAAACGAGATGAGTTAATTGTTGCGCGCATCCGTGAAGTGATGACCTATGCTTACGATCACTCGCCATTTTACCAAGGCAAATGGGACGAGGCCGGTATAAAGGCCAACGACATCCGTACCCTTGCAGACTTCGAACAGGTTCCCGCCGTTACCAAGCAGGAACTGCGTGACTCCCAGGCCAAAAAACCGCCATTCGGGGACTATCTTTGCTGCCCTGAAAGCGAGATCCACCATATCCACGGCACCTCTGGCACAACCGGCCGGCCTACCGCTTTTGGTATTTCCCGGCGTGACTGGGAGACCATTGCCAACAACCATGCCCGGATCATGTGGGGCATGGGTCTGCGGCCGGGAGATACAGTGTTTGTCGCCGCCATTCTGAGTCTCTATATGGGATCCTGGGGCGCGTTGATCGGTGCGGAGCGTTTAGGCTGCAAAGCCTTCCCGTTTGGCGCCGGTGCTCCCGGAATGACGGCGCGAGCGATTACCTGGTTAGGGATGATGAAACCCGCTGGACTCTACTCCACACCTTCCTATGCGCTGAGGCTGGCGGAAGTAGCCCGTGAAGAAGGAATTGATCCCAGGGAGTTCGGTATCAGGGTGCTGTTCTTTTCCGGTGAGCCGGGTGGTTCCATTCCCTCCATCCGGGACAAGATTCAGGATATCTACGGAGCGAAGGTGGTTGACTGCGGAACCATGGCCGAGTTGACGCCCTGGATGCATGCGTCCGGCAGTGCCGACACTAAGGGCATGCTGCTGTGGCAGGACATTGTCTACACCGAAGTGGCGGACCCGGACACCAATCGTCGTGTTCCTTTCGGTGAGCAAGGCACCCCTATTTACACCCACCTTGAGCGAACCTCCCAGCCGATGATCCGGATGGTCTCTGGTGACCTGACTCACTGGGTGATGGAAGACAATCCCTGTGGCCGAACCTATCCGAGACTGCCGAAAGGAATTTACGGGCGTATCGATGACATGTTCCAGATTCGGGGTGAAAACGTGTACCCCAGCGCCATTGCTGAAATTCTGGAAGGCCTTGCGGGTTATGGTGGTGAGCACCGGATCATCATTTCCCGCGGTGGCTCAATGGACGAGTTGGCGGTGCAGGCAGAATTTGACCAAGAGACCGCGAGCAAGGGCCCGGATGCAGTCAGAGCGTTGTCAGAACGGGTAGAGGTCGAATTCAGTCGCGTGCTGGGTGTCCGGGCAAGGGTTGTGATGGTCGAGCCGGACACCTTTCCACGCACCGACTTCAAGGCCCAGCGGGTGGTTGACGACCGGGACCTTTACCACAGCCTTAACCAGAAACGTGGGGGTTAGATGATTAACCGCATATCCTCGATGGCGCTGGCGGAACGGGTGGGAGAGGGGCATCCCCGTGCCATCGCCAGGCTGATTACCCGCGTTGAAAGTGGCGGCGACCCCGACGTGCGCCAGGCCCTGGCGAAGCTCTACAAGAGCACCGGCCGCGCTCAAGTGGTGGGCATTACCGGTGTGCCCGGGGCAGGGAAGTCGACCCTCGTTACACAACTGGTCCATGAATACCGGGCCAGTGGCCGTACCGTCGGTGTCGTTGCCATTGACCCCTCAAGCCCGTTTTCCGGTGGTGCGATCCTCGGTGATCGTATCCGCATGGGAGATCTGGTTTCCGACCCCGGGGTATTTATTCGCAGCATGGCCACCCGGGGAACCCTCGGTGGCCTGGCCAGACCGGCCCTGGACGCCGTCGACCTCCTGGATGCAGGTGGGTTTGACGTGGTCCTGATCGAGACGGTCGGAGTGGGCCAGGATGAAGTTGATATTGTGCGTGCGGCTCATACCACGGTGGTTGTCAATGCGCCTGGCCTGGGCGATGACATTCAGGCCATCAAGGCAGGGGTGCTTGAGATAGCCGATGTTCATGTGGTGAGTAAGGCCGACCGGCCGGACTCCAACAAAACCATCCAGGAACTCAAGGCCATGCTGATGATGAGCTTGGAGCCGGGTGAGGGCATCTGGCGGGTGCCGGTGGTGCCGACCAGTTCTGAAAAGCACACCGGTTTTGGCGAATTGATGGCCGCGATTGATCGTCATGCGGAGCACCTGGAGCGAAGTGGCGAAATCACCGAACGGCGTCGCCAGATTGCTCTAACCCGGGTAGTAAAGGTCGCCGAAGGGATCGTCCGGGACAATTTTGTACGTGACAGCAGGTCACAAACCGAAGAGCTGCTCCAAAAGGTTACCCAGCGCGAACTGGACCCCCACGGCGCGGCGGTGATCCTGCTAAAAGCCATGAAGGAGACGATTCATGAATCACACTGACCAGTATGACCCCGCCGCACTCAGGCATATTGAAGAAGAGTTCAACCAGTGGGAAAAGAATGAAGTGTCGTCCTTTATAAAGCGGGCGCCGGAGCGTAAGTCAGAGTACGCCACCGCGTCGGGGATGCCGACGAAGCGCACGTATACGCCGCTGGATGTCAAAGACACCCCGTTCGAGGATGTCGGTTTTCCCGGTCAATATCCCTTCACCCGGGGACCCTACCCCACCATGTACCGTGGCAAGAACTGGACAATGCGCCAGATTGCCGGTTTCGGCACGGCCAGGGAAACCAACGGGCGCTTCAAATACCTCATTGCCCAGGGCCAGACCGGGCTGTCGATCGACTTCGACATGCCCACCCTGATGGGGTATGACTCAAGTCATTCCATGAGCCAGGGTGAAGTGGGCCGCGAGGGTGTCGCCATTGACACTTTGGCGGATATGGAGGAGTTGTTCGACGACATTGACCTGACAAAAATCTCCGTTTCCATGACGATCAACCCGTCAGCCTGGATACTCTACGCCATGTACATTGCGCTGGCGCAGAAGCGCGGCTATGACCTCAATGACCTCTCGGGCACCATCCAGAACGACATTCTTAAGGAGTATATCGCCCAGAAGGAATGGATATTCCCGGTGCGGCCGTCGGTTCGCCTGGTCCGTGACTGCATTCAGTACGGATCCGAGAACATGAAGCGGTACAACGCCATCAACATCTCCGGCTACCACATATCGGAAGCCGGTTCAACCGCTGTCCAGGAAGTGGCGTACACAATGGCGACCACCATGGAGTACGTTCAGACTGCAATTGACGCCGGGGTGGATGTCAATGAGTTTGGCCCTCGTCTCTCGTTCTTCTTCGTGAGCCAGGCAGACTTCTTTGAAGAGATTGCCAAGTTCCGGGCGGCCAGGCGGGTATACGCCAAGATCATGCGGGGAAAATTCGGCGCCACGAAACCCGAGGCCAGCCGGTTACGTTTCCACGCACAAACCGCGGCAGCGACCCTGACCAAGCCCCAGTACACGATCAACCCGATCCGCACCGCGCTTCAGGCGCTGTCTGCTGTGCTGGGTGGCGCTCAGTCGCTGCACACCAATGGCATGGATGAGGCCTTTGCCATACCCACCGAGGAAGCGATGCGGATCGCCCTTCGGACCCAGCAGATCATTGCCTACGAAACCAACATCACCCAGGTGGTGGATCCATTGGGTGGTTCCTACTATGTCGAAAGCCTTACCGACGAGATTGAGCGGGAAGTCTGGAAAATCCTTGATGAGGTTGAAGAACTTGGTGGCACCCTCCAGTGTATTGACGATGGCTACTTCCAGAGAGGCATATCCGATTCGGCCTATGATTTCGCGCTACGCAAGGCCAGCGGGGAGCGACCGGTCATCGGCGTCAATATGTTCGTCCAGGAGGAAGAGGATGTTGAGATTGAAACCCATCCACATGATCCGGAAACCGAGCGCCGGCAGATTGAGCGCCTGAACAAGGTCAGGAACAATCGCGATGAAGAAAAAGTCCAGAGTCTGCTCACGCAGTTGAAAGAGCAGGCCGAGGACGAAACGGTAAACCTTATGCCCATAACCATTGAATTGGTCAAAGAAGGGGCTTCGATGGGCGATATTGTTGAAACCCTGAAAGGCATTTGGGGAACCTACCGGGAAAAACCTGTAATCTGACCGGCTTCGTTGATGGACGGAACCGGGTCACGGGAGAAATGAATGGTCAGGCTCACCAAGATATATACGAAAACCGGAGATAAGGGCGATACCGGCCTGGGTGATGGTAGCCGGGTCGCCAAGTACGATCCGCGTGTGGAAGCCTACGGCACGGTGGACGAAGCAAACGCCGTTATTGGCCTGGCGCGGCTGCATGTCGACGAGACGCTGGACAGGATCCTGGCACGCATCCAGAACGATCTGTTTGATGTCGGTGCCGATCTTTGCACGCCTGTTGTGGAAAATCCGAAATATCCGCCACTCAGGCTTGCAGACTCCAAGACCCTTGAGCTTGAGCAGGAAATAGACCGGTTCAACGCGGATATTCCGTCCCTGCGATCTTTCATTCTCCCGGCGGGCAATCCCGCAGCAACGTATCTTCACCATGCCCGGACAGTGACTCGCCGGGCTGAGAGGATCATTGTTCAGTTGAAGGAAGAGCAGGAGATTAGCCCCTCGGTGCTGGAGTATATGAACCGCCTGTCTGATTTGCTGTTCGTGATGGCCCGCTATTCGAATGCCAAGGGAAAAGGCGATGTGCTCTGGGTACCCGGTGAATGACATCCGCTAACGATGAAGGTCCTGGGGTTTGATATTCTCGTCTCCCGAGCACGGTGGCCGGCGCCGTGCCGCAGTGTCCCGTCTGGCTAATTCGCAGTAGATTAGCGAATTAGCCAGACGGGACACTAGTGTACCCACTGTCGGATCTGGGGTATGGCAACATCTGGAGGAGCCCCTGACCGAACAGGTATTAGAAGCAGAGGCCAGGAAAGGTTAAAGTGAGCGCCTTTGGGCCACATAGTTTTCCACTTGGTCACGGTTAAGCAGTCAGGTGAGGTAGGCAGGATGAAAGTCGCCGATAAGGTACGCTCGCCCTGTGTGAGCATTTGCGCGCTGGACGAGAATGACATTTGTGTTGGTTGTCATCGCAGCGGAGAGGAAATTACGCGGTGGTCTCGGATGAGCAACGAAGAACGCCGTGACGTGCTGCGAAAAGTTGCCGAGCGTGAAAGCAAGGTTTTGGTCTAGATTGTTATGTTCATTAGGGCAATCGCGTTTATGGCGTCGCCGGGCAATATTGGGCATTCGTAGGTACCACACAGGACAGGCAATATCATGACTGACACAGTTCGAATTGGTACTCCTCTGAAAGAAAACGCCTTCAGGGTTCTCTTTTGTGGTTCCGGAGAGCTGGGCAAGGAAGTTGTCATCGAGCTTCAGCGCTTTGGCGTGGAGGTCATCGCGGTTGACCGTTATGCCAATGCTCCGGCCATGCAGGTTGCCCATCGCAGCCACGTTGTCGATATGCTGGATGGAGAGGCCCTTCGCCGCATTATTGAGGCGGAAAAGCCGAACCTGATTGTGCCTGAGATAGAAGCTATCGCCACTCCCGAACTGGTGAGGCTGGAGCGCGAAGGCTATCACGTGATTCCCACCGCACGGGCCGTTAACCTGACAATGAACCGGGAAGGTATCCGTCGCCTGGCCGCCGAGGAGCTCGGGCTTGCTACATCGCCGTACCGATTCGCGGAATCGAAAGAGGAATATCTCGCGGCGGTCGAGGCCGTCGGTTTGCCCCTGGTGGTGAAGCCGGTCATGAGTTCGTCCGGCAAGGGGCAAAGCCTGGTCAGGTCTAGCGATGATATTGAGGCTGCCTGGGATTATGCCCAGACCGGTGGTCGCGCCGGTAAGGGGAGGGTGATCGTTGAGGGGTTCGTGGACTTCGAATACGAAATCACCTTGCTTACCGTAAAGCATCGCGACGGCATTTCGTTCTGTGATCCGATCGGGCACCGTCAGCAAGACGGGGATTACCGTGAGTCCTGGCAGCCGCAGCCAATGAGTGAAAAAGCCCTGGCCCGTTCCCGGGAAATCGCCGAAGCTGTTGCCGGCAACCTTGGTGGCTATGGGGTCTATGGGGTGGAGCTGTTTGTTCGGGGCGACCAGGTATGGTTCTCCGAAGTGTCGCCGCGCCCCCACGACACCGGGCTGGTTACCCTGGTTTCCCAGGATTTGTCAGAATTTGCGTTGCATGCCCGCGCGATCCTGGGGCTGCCGATACCGGCGATACGCCAGTGGGGGCCATCTGCTTCCGCAGTGATATTGCCTGAGGGAGATTCCGATGCCGTTTCCTACTCCGGGCTTGAAAAAGCGCTGGCTGAGCCTGATATCTTTCTCAGGCTGTTTGGTAAACCTGAACTGAGAGGGCGCCGGCGTATGGGTGTGGCTCTTGCGACCGGTGGTTCAATTGCCGAAGCGAGGGAAAAAGCGACCCGGGCGGCGACCGCGGTAAAAACCGAGTTTTGACGGTAAGCCGTCGATTTACCGAAAAGTGATAACGAGCCGTTGACCCCTCTGGGCAGGTCTGTAGAATGCGCCTTTCTTCTGAGGGGCAAGCCACTGATGCAGCGGCTTCTTGAAGGAGTAACGGATTGAAATAACTGGAGAAATTGAGTTTCAAGATTCTTCAGAAAGCGATTGACAGGAAAGCGATTCGCTGTAGAATGCGCGCCTCGAAACAGGTAGTAAGCCGGTAAGTTTTTCGGCGATTTCCGGAGACGGAAGCAGCGAAAAATAAACGGTTGACAGGGTGGCGGAACGATGTAGAATACGCGGCCTTGATTGAGCAACGGCTCAACCGCTCTTTAAAAAGTTAACCAAGTAATTCGTGTGGGCGCTGGC
>PAKW01000054.1 GCA_002707215.1 Halomonas sp. | reverse complement strand
TTCAACGAAGCAAAAGGCTTTGGCTTTATCACTCGTGAAGGCGGCCCGGACGTTTTTGTTCACTACAGCGCTATTCAGGGCAGCGGTTTCAAGACTCTGGCAGAAGGCCAGCAGGTTGAGTTCACCGTTACCCAGGGCCAGAAAGGTCCCCAGGCGGAGAATGTTGTTCCGCTGTAATCCCTGAGGGATTCGGGAATAATCGCCAGAAAGGCAGCTTCGGCTGCCTTTTTTGATCCTTGAAATCGTCCTTCCGCGGCTATCCGTTTTGTGATTTTCCCCGCGCTGTGTAATCTTTGTTTCCCTGTTGCTCGTTAAAACGGAAGTCGAGACCTACAGGAATCGTTTCATGCTCCGAATGCTCAAAGCTGCCTGGATTCTGTTCTGGGCCATATTGCTCACCCTGATTCTGTTTTTGCCGATCGTGATCGCTGCTCTGTGCGGAAAACGCGGTGATGCGGCGTTTCACGGTACCCAGATCTTTGCCTGGGGGATTCTGAAAGTCTGCGGTATCCGGCTGCGGGTCCGTGGCAGGGAAAACATTCAGCCCGGCCAGCGTTATGTGATTCTGAGCAATCATGCCTCCTACTTTGATCCTCCGGCCCTGGTGCTGGCGCTGCGGTTGCAGTACCGCTGGGTAATCAAGAAGGAATTGCGCAAGGTGCCCCTGTTCGGGCTGGCACTGGAAACGTCCCGCAACCTGTTTATCGACAGGTCCAGGGGCGCTGATGCGCTGGAGAGTATCAAGCGGGGTGTTGCCCAACTGCCCAATGGCACCGGCATCCTGATTTTTCCGGAGGGCACACGCTCCCTGGACGGGAAGCTGCTGCCGTTCAAGAAAGGTGGCTTTGTGATCGCCAAGGATGGTCAGCTTCCGATTCTCCCTGTCACCATCCGGGGCTCTCACCAACGGCTTCCCAAGGGGCATGCTGCTTTCACTCCCGGTGAGATTGAAATCGTGATCCATCCTCCGGTGGCCACCGGGGATCTGCCCCTCGATGACCTGATGACGGATGTTCGAAACAGCATCGCGTCGTCACTCTGAGCCATAAAAAACCCGACAACTTTGCCGGGTTTTGAGCTCCCGAAGGGGTATCTGTGATTTACAGGGCGAAAATCTCCTCGTAAAACGCCATGGTACCTTTCCAGGAGCGGGTAGCGGCCTCTTCGTCATAGCCAATCGGCATGCCAAACTCTTCGGCGATCCTATCTGCGCCAGGATTGGTGAACGAGTGCAGAACGCCGGGAAAAGTCACCAGCGTGAGGTCAACTTGCGCATCCTGCATTTCCTTGACCAGGGCGGCGACCTGCTCGGAGGGCACCATCCGGTCAGCGCCACCGGTGTAGACCTGAACCCGTGCCTTCACCACTCCGGGCTCAGCGGTAATAGGACTGCCAAGAGCGCCGTGAAGGCTGACGACGCCATCCAGATCCACGCCCATCCGGGCCATGTTCAGGACCACAGCGCCGCCAAAGCAATAGCCCTGTGCGGCAATGCGTGAGGCATCAACGCTTTCATGGTTCTGCAGAATCTCCATGGCTTTCATGAAACGGGCTTTGACCTGGTCCATGTCCCTGGTGGCTTCTTGCATGAACTTCTGGGCGGTATCCGGGTGGTCCGCCTGCTTGCCGGAGCCATACAGGTCCAGGGCAAATGCGGTGTAGCCTGCCGCAGCCAGTCTTTCTGCCTGGTCACGGGCGAACTCGTTATGGCCCCACCATTCGTGAACCACCAGAATCCCGGGGCGCTTCTGTTCGAACTCATCGTCCCAGGCCATGTAACCGGTGAAGGTGGTGTCACCGACCTCGTATTCGACGGTTTTGGTCTGCATTTCCGCCAGTGCCTGCGTGTTTGCGAGAGTCAGTGACAGGGTTGCGGCTGCGGCCGCTTTTTTCAGAGTAATCATGATGTTTCCTGCTCCTTGTGGATCGGGTTGGTTTTTGTCCGGAGTTCTACGCCTGGAACCGGTAAACCGATGCAATCAGTTGCCAAACCAGTATAGGATCTTTTGACTACACTACATGCACACACGTGCAAATCGGCGGATGCGTTGGAGGCAGTGCATGAAAATCGGTGTGCCGAAGGAAATCAAGAATCGTGAATACCGGGTAGGCATGACGCCAGCAGCGGTGCATGAGCTTTGCGGCCATAACCATGAGGTCTTCGTGGAGACCGGGGCCGGCATTGCGATCGGGTTTACCGATGACGACTACCGGCAGGCGGGGGCCAGGATTCTGGATACCGCAAAGGACGTCTTCGATACCGCGGAACTGATCGTCAAGGTCAAGGAACCCCAGGCCGAAGAACGGGCGATGTTGTGCCCGGATCACACACTGTTTACCTACCTGCACCTGGCCCCGGACAAGCCACAGACCGATGATCTGGTGCAATCCGGCGCCACCTGCATTGCCTATGAAACCGTGACCGACCACGCCGGCCATTTACCCTTGCTGGCGCCCATGTCGGAAGTGGCGGGCCGGATGTCGATTCAGGCCGGGGCTCACTGCCTGGAAAAAGCCATGGGAGGCCGGGGTGTGCTGCTCGGTGGCGTACCCGGGGTCGGCCCGGCACGGGTTGCGGTCGTAGGTGGTGGCGTTGTTGGCGAGAATGCAGTGGCCATGGCCGTCGGGCTCGGTGCCCAGGTCACGGTGCTGGATCGCAACATGGAGGTGTTGCGGCTTCTGGATCGTCTCTATGGCAACCGGATAACCACCCTGTTTTCCACGGCACAGACGCTGGACCTGGCGGTGACGGAATCGGATCTGGTTATCGGCAGTGTTCTTATCCCCGGTGCCTCGGCGCCCAAGCTGATTACCCGCGATATGATCCGGCGTATGCCGGAGGGCAGCGTGATCGTGGATGTGGCCATAGACCAGGGTGGCTGCGCCGAAACCTCCAGGGCAACAACCCACGATGACCCCACGTATATCGTTGATGGTGTGGTACATTACTGCGTGGCTAACATGCCCGGCGCCGTGGCGCGTACGTCGACCCTGGCCCTGAATAATGTGACCCTGCCGTTCGTAGCGGCGCTGGCCAACAAGGGCCCGGACCGGGCAATGAAGGAAGATCCGCACCTGAGGGCCGGGCTCAACGTGGCGGCAGGCAAGGTGACCTACAGGGAAGTGGCTGAAGCTACCGGGCACTCATACACAAACCCCGAATCCCTGCTGGGATCCTGAGCGGGAAACACTCGGAGAAACCATGAAACTGATCGGCTCCACCACCTCGCCCTATGTCAGGCGCATCCGGATTCTGCTGGATGAAGAGCGCTATGAATTCCTGAATCTCGACATCTATGGTGAAGACCGGGACGAACTCAGACGCCGCAACCCGACCCTGAGAATTCCGGTTCTCGAAGACGGTGACCAGGAAGTCTACGATTCCCGGATCATCGCCCGCTACATCAGTGCCAGGCAGGGCCGGGATCCGCTGACCTGGGATCAGCAGAACCAGCTGACCATGATCGACGGCGCCAATGACTCCGCGGTTACCATGCTTCTGTCTGAACGTTCCGGGATTGATACCAGTCAGGACCTGATGTTCTACAACCTCCAGCGCGAGCGGATCATGACCACGCTTCGCACTCTGGCGGCGATGGTGGAAGACGGTCAGTTCGAGACCTGGAACTACCCGGCGATCTGCCTCTACTGCATGGTGGACTGGCTGGATTTCCGTGATCTTGTGGATTTCACGGGCGTTGAAGGCCTCCTGGCGTTCCGCGACAGCCGCAAGGATTACCCCTGGGTTGCCGAGACCGACCCTCGCAATTCCTGATGTCCGGCGGCCGGTGCCTGCTGGTCGCCCCGACTGGCCTGATCACCAGGCCGATTTTTTCGTCAATTCTCCTTTGCACTCTTTCATTCTTGACTATAGTTAAGAACAGGGGGCGGTCGCTGATCCGACCGTTTCCGGTTTTCGTATCTCAAAATACCAACAAAGGCAAGGAAAGGGGGGTGTCCATGCTCCTGTCACATGCATTCGGTCTCTTTACCCATCCTGGTGAAGAGTGGGCTTCCATACGAAAAGAACATGAAACACCGCGCCGGGTCTATGTTGCCTATGTCCTGATCCTGGCGGCCATTGCGCCTGTCAGTGCCTATATATCGACGGCCTATTTCGGCTGGACGGTAGGCAACGAGAGGCTGATCAAGCTGACGGAAATCAGCGCATTGCAACTGAGCGTGCTGACCTATCTGGCCATGCTCGTCGGTGTCTTTGCGCTGGGGTACGCCATCAACTGGATGGCGAAAACCTATGGCGCCAGGGAAGAGCACGTGCCGTCCAACGGCATTGCCCTGGCGGCGTACTCCTGCACACCGCTGTTCCTGGCGGGTTTCGCCCTGCTGTATCCGGTGCCCTGGTTCAACGCCATCGTGTTCCTGATTGCCGCCTGCTATGGCGCCTGGCTCATGTACGATGGCCTGCCGATTGTCATGGGTATCGAAAAGGAACGGGCGGTGATGTACGGCGGCGCGTTGCTGACCGTTGCCCTGGTGATCCTTGTGTCCACCCGGGTGGGTTCGGTCATTCTCTGGAACTTTGGCGTAGGGCCGGTCTTCATCAGCGGATAGTCCGGTTCAGCCCAGCCCGAATTATTCATAAGTAGAAAAGGCGAGCCTTGCCTATCTCATTGATATAATGGGACTTTCACCAATGCCAACGACGCCAACACTGTTCGTGGCGCTCAACTCACCAGAAGTACCGCCAGTTCAAGAACGAGTGCTACAGCAATGCGGTGATTACGCGGGGCAGCCACCCTCGGTTTGATCGGTACCACGACAAAGTCTTTCCGTGCGTTTTGTAGGCAGACACGGCATTTGTCAATGGCCATTTACTTTGGCCCATAAAATCACCCGCCGGCCAGCAGACAAGCCAATGTTTTTGTGGTTTTGTTCACATACTGCGCTCTTGTCGTTATTTGCCATCCCCCTGTCGTAATTTGGCAATGCATTGTTAACGAAGCCCGACTAGGTTCTTCTGCTGGAGTAGTAACGGCAGTTATCACAGGAAGCCGAGGCTACACAGGACTAAGGCAGGGGATGACATAACAATGAAACGACTGACACGACGGGATTTTCTGAAGGCATCGGCCATGGGCTTGGGGGCGGTGGTGGTTTCAACCGGCCTGGCAGGCTGTGTGCTGGACAGCTCCGATGAACGGGCCACCAGTTTTACTCACGGTGTGGCAAGTGGTGATCCGCTCGCCGACAGCGTCGTGCTCTGGACCCGCGCGGTGCCAGCGACGGGGCAGGAGCGCCCGGTGGGGGTGACTTGGGAAGTGGCCACGGATGAGGCCTTTGAGGACCTTGTCCGTTCAGGTACGGCGGACGCTGCAAAGGCCAATGACTTTACCGTCAAGGTGGATGTCCGCGGACTGGCGCCCGGGCAGATCTACTACTACCGTTTTCAGACCACTGACAGCCGTTCCGCGGTTGGTATGACCCGGACACTTCCGGAAGGTAGCGTTGAATCTGTCCGCCTTGCGGTAGTCTCCTGTGCCAACTACCCGGCTGGTTACTTCAACGTCTACCGGGAGGTCAGCAAACTGAGTGATCTCGATGCCGTGGTGCATCTGGGTGACTACATCTACGAATACAGCTCCGAGAGCAGCAGCTACGGCGCCGGCGATGCCGACGCCCTGGGCAGAACCTTTCCGGATAACAACAACCTGGAGCTGATTGAACTGGAGGACTACCGCCGGCGCTATGCCATTTACCGGGCGGATGAGGACCTTCAGTCGCTGCACGCCAGGGTGCCGTTCATCGTGGTCTGGGATGACCACGAAGTCGCCAACGACGCCTGGAAGGAAGGGGCAGAGAATCACAATGACGGGGAAGGAGACTTTGCCGAGCGCAAACTCAGTGCCCTGAAGGCGTATTTCGAATGGCTGCCGATCCGCCCGGTGATTGAGGGCAGCGACGAGGCCATTTTCCGTACCTTCCGGTTTGGTAACCTGGTGGACCTGCATATGCTGGATACCCGTATCATCGGCCGTGATCAGCAACTGGACTACCTGGATTACTTTACGGGTGAAGGACTGGATGCAGCCCGGTTTACTGCCGATGTCGGCAGCCAGAACCGAACCCTGCTTGGCGCCGAGCAGCTGCTCTGGCTGCAGGCTTCCCTGGGCTATTCCAGTGCCACCTGGCAGGTGCTGGGCCAGCAGGTACTGATGGGCCGGATGAATCTGCCCGCCGAGTTGCTGGTGGCGATTGCCAACGAACAGTTTGAAGGCCTGCCGGAAAACCTCGCGGCACTGGCGCAGCTCAAGCTGCGGGCGCTTCAGCGCGATCCGTCCCTGACCCAAGAAGAATTGGCGCGGATCAACACGGTCGCGCCCTACAACCTGTATGCCTGGGATGGCTATCAATATGAGCGGGAAGTGGTTCTGGGCACCGCCAAGGCGCTGAACAAGAACCTGGTGGTACTGGCGGGTGATACCCACAACGCCTGGGCCAATAACCTGAAAGACATCAAGGGCGACCAGGTTGGCGTGGAATTCGCCACTTCCTCGGTCACCTCGCCTGGGCTTGAGGAGTATCTGGGCATACCCGATGAGATGATCCAGGGGGCGGAACAGGCGATCAGCCTGCTGGTAGACGATCTGGACTACCTGAATGTGAATCAGCGAGGCTACATGGTCGTCACCTTTACTCCACAAGAAGCTCGGGCGGACTGGTACTTCGTGGAGACCATCAAGTCACGGGATTACCGCATTGATGCCGCGCGAACCGCTTCCCGTAGGGTGTTGCCCGGTCAGGGTAATCGTACCCTGGAGAAGGTAACCGCCGGGTAGGGTGACGAGCCTTTCCGTTTGCTATTCTGTTCTTGATGCAGCGCAAGCCACTCGGGGTTCCTTCCGGGGTTTAATGGCGATACTGCAGAGGCAGGGGGGGGTTAACGGTATGTCTGGGGCGGCGGAACGGAAAAGCAGCGAACGCCATCAGCAGGGGGCTGGATGGCACGTGCTTGAGCCTGCTGATGTCAGGGAGCAACTGAAGGCAGAGTCACCCCTGTCTGACGAGGAAGCCGGTAATCGCCTCGTCAGCTATGGCCCCAATGCGCTGCCGGAAGCGCGCGCGAAGGGGCCATGGGCGAGGCTGGGCCGGCAGCTCAGGAATTTTCTGATCTATGTGCTGGCAACGGCTGCGGTGATTACGGCCAGCCTGGGCCAGTGGGTGGATGCCGGGGGGATTGCGGCCGTGGTCGTTATTCAGACCCTGGTGGGCTTTATCCAGGAAGGAAAGGCTGAACAGGCCCTGTCGGCCATTCGCCACATGCTTGCGCCCAAAGCCCGGGTTCTGCGGTCCGGTGGCCAGCACCAGCTGGATGCCGCGAACCTGGTTCCGGGTGATACGGTGCTGCTGGAGCCCGGCGACCGGGTTCCCGCCGATCTCCGTCTGGAAAAATCCCATAACCTGAAAATTGATGAGGCCATTCTCACGGGTGAATCCGAGGCCGTTGATAAATCAACGGGCGCTGTTTCCGCAGACGCCCCGCTGGGGGACCAGTCCGGAATGGCGTTTTCGGGCACCATGGTAGCGACCGGCACCGGTCGCGGTATCGTGGTTCGCACCGGCGCCAGGACTGAAATTGGTCGGATCTCCGGCCTGCTTGCCCAGACCACCACCCTGAAAACCCCGCTGCTGGAACAGATGGACAGGTTCGCCCGGGTACTATCCATCATCGTCATTCTTACCGGCATTGCGATTTTCTTTGGCGGGCTGGTGTTCAGCGGCCTGCCATTCCGGGAGCTGTTCATGGCCGTGGTAGGGCTCACCGTTGCCGCCATCCCCGAAGGTTTACCCGCCATTCTCACCATTACCCTGGCTATCGGCGTTCGCCAGATGGCCCGTCGCAAGGCGGTCGTCCGGCGCATGCCGGTGATCGAGACCCTGGGTGCGGTCTCGGTGATCTGCTCTGACAAAACGGGAACCCTGACCCGCAACGAAATGATGGTAACGCGGGCAGTGTTATCCGGTGCCCGGCTGGAGGTGACCGGGGAAGGGTATGGTTTTGAGGGTGCGGTAAACGGCGAACAGGGACAGCAGGCGAAGTCACCCCTGCTGGATGAACTGGCCCGGGCGGCAGCGCTGTGTAACGATGCCCATGTGCATCAGGAGTCCGGCCGGGTCCGTATCAATGGCGACCCCATGGAAGCCGCGCTCTCGGTGTTTGCCCGCAAAGCCGGGTTTGATGTGCACAGCAGCTCCGCAGACTGGCCCCGGAAAGATGAAGTCCCCTTCGATACCCAGAATCGCTTCATGGCCACGCTGAACCACGATCACCATGGACACAGCGTGATTTACCTGAAAGGGGCGCCGGAACGCATTCTTGATATGTGCTCAGGGGAGGTTACCGAGTCCGGGGAGGTGTCGGGCCTGAATCGTGGGTTCTGGGATCAGGTGATCACCGAAATGGCCACGGAGGGGCTCAGGATACTGGCGCTGGCCCGTAAACCGGCGCGACCGGGGCTCAGCGAACTGGCCATCGAGGAGCTGGAGCAGGGGGCGGAGTTGCTGGGCCTGGTGGGGCTGTTGGACCCGCCCCGGCAGGAGGCGATCCGGGCCATAGCCGACTGCCACGACGCCGGAATCCGGGTCAAGATGATCACCGGAGACCATGGGGTAACGGCCGGGGCCATTGCGCGGAAGCTGGGCCTGAAAAATACCGATCATGTGCTGACCGGCAGAGAACTGGATCAGCTCGACGACAAACAGTTACGTGAGCTTGTAGGCGAGGTGGATGTCTTTGCCCGTACCAGTCCCGAGCACAAGCTGAGACTGGTGACAGCGCTTCAGGCCCAGCATGGGGTTGTAGCCATGACCGGTGATGGTGTCAACGATGCCCCGGCCCTGAAGCGGGCAGACGTGGGAATTGCCATGGGGGTGAAGGGGTCTGAGGCTGCCAGGGAAGCGTCTTCGGTGGTGTTGCTGGATGACAATTTTGCCAGCATTGCCGCAGCCGTGCGTGAGGGCATGACCGTTTACACCAACCTGAAAAAAGGCATTGCCTTTATGCTGCCGATCAATGGCGGAGAGTCCATCAGCCTTATTACTGCCCTGCTTCTGGGGCTGACCCTGCCGATCTCAGCATTGCAGATTCTCTGGGTCAATATGGTCAGTTCCGTGGTTCTGGCCATGACCCTGGCGTTTGAGCCGGCAGAACCGGATGTCATGAAAAAGCCGCCAAGGCTCCGGGATGAGTCCCTTTTGCAGGGATTCGTAGTCTGGCGCGTGGCCTTCGTCTCATTGCTGTTCCTGACTGGCATTTTTGCCGCCTGGTACTGGGCCATGCACCACGACAGCAGTGAAACCACCGCCCGGACTCTCGCCGTTAACACCCTGGTAGCGATGGAAGTGTTCTACCTGTTTGCGGTGCGGTACCTGGACAGCCCCTCAATTACCTTGCGCGGTGTGCTGGGCACCCCCATCGTGTTACTGGCGGTGGCAACTGTGATTGCATTGCAGTTGTTGTTCACCTATCTGCCGTGGTTCAACGGTACTTTTGGCACTGAGGCGCTGAGCCTGGGCATGCTTGCCTTTGCTGCCGGGGCCGGGGTGGTGGTTCTGGTGGTTCTGGAAATCGAGACCGCGTTGAGAAAGCGCCTGCTCAGGGCAGGCCCCGGGTAATCATGGCCGGGTCACCCCGGCCTTCCACTGCGGCCAGTTCGGCACTGGACAGCCACTCGCCGGGCGGCTTATCCATAACGCTGGCGCAGGCGGCCAGGGTGTGGGCCCAGGAGCAGCCATTGGCGAACAGCATGCCTGCCTCATTGAGGGTTCCGCCCCGGTTGATGTAGCCGAGAACCCGTGCTCGTGAAGGCTCCGGGAACAGCGGATACAGGTGCCCGCGGAATACTTCCGGGCGCATGTGGGTGAGGGCAACCCGGCGGTGAATGCGATGGGGGAACAGCCGCTCACGTTCGAACTCAGACAGGCAGGCCCCGGCTTCCATGGTATCCCTGGGCTGCCGGAAGCGCCCGGGCTCCTGAATGTAGACCAGCCGGAACGGCGTCCCGGTTTCCCGCAGGCGTTCGCAGGCCCTCATAGCTTCAGACAACTGGTAGGCGCCGTTGGCTATCAAGAGCAACGGCTCGCCGGCAGACGTGTCTTCGTCCACCACCAGGGCGCCATGCCTGGCCAACAGTTCGGCTTCCCCGGTATCAAAGACGCAGGGCCGTTCGCGCTTCGGGATCACCATGCAGCTTATCCTGCCCCTTTCGCTGAACACCGATGGCAGCGAGGCGAGTGTGCTGTTGTAATCGGCCGGAAACAGCACGCGGGATACGTCGTTCATTTCCCCGAGCAGGCTTTCGCAGAAGGTGGTGTCCTGATGGGATTGTTCGTTCTTGCCGTTTTCCCAGGTATGGGACGTGGCAATGACCGGCAGGCCAAGCCAGCGTGCCGGCCGGCCCACCTCTTTCTGGTGCCGGGCAAAGGTTAGCTCCTGGCGGATGGCGCCGAGCATTTTCACGCAGAAGGCCTCGTAGCTGGCCACCAGGTTAAGCCCGGCCTTGTTGGCCAGGCAGGCTGAGACCACGGCTTCCTCGTTAAGGGCAGTGATAATCTTGCCGTGGACCGATTCCTGGTCGCTCTCAGGATCGTTTACCCGGTGTTTCAGGCTGTCCAGAACTCCACCGAGCCGGTTGCTGGCCAATTCATCCGGGTTGCCCACACGGGGTCTCAGGCCGGGATTCTCTGCCACGAGTGCCCGGAAAAAGTCTTCCACCGCCTTCATTGGCGAGGTTCGCTCCGGATTGGCTGGCAGTTTCGGAATCACCGGATCCGGCGGATTCCGGGTTGCCAAGGGGTGATCCCGCTCAAGCGGGCGGGCCTGTTTGGCATGCTGGTTCAGCGCGGCAATGCAGTCTTGGAGCTCATCCGGCGCGACCCATAAACGGGCGGAATGTTCGTTGAACCGTTCCCGGGCCCGGGCATCCATACGTGGATTGCCCGGAAGGGGAAGGTTGTGGGCAGCATTACTGCCGGCCCCGAAAAAACCGTAGCCCTTGACCGTCTCCGCAATACCATAGGGCACCCGCACCGGGTAACGGCTTTCGCCCCTCTGGGCCGCCTCGCCATTGGCGGCAAGTGCCTGTTCCATTTCATACAGGGCACAGACAAAGGCCGCAGGGTCCCGGCCATCAAAACGGAAGGGTACAAAACCGCGATGCTCCAGATGGGCTTCAAAGCGCTCAAGCCCCTCTCGGGTGCCCAGTTCGGTGCGCTGCTCAATACGCCGGCCGTTGGCAATCATCACTGGCATCACGGCGCCGCAGTCTTCCGCCCGCCACCAGCGGGGAATCCAGTCGCTGCCCCGTTGCTCTTCGGCGGCACCGTCTGACAGGAAGGCCACTAACGATTCCCCGGGCAATGGCATATGGGCATACTGAAGCTCGGCGAACCCCAGATAGCCGCCTTCCAGTATGCCGCCGGCTGTATGTGGATTGACATGGCTTCCTAGCGGCGCCGCCATGGTTCCGTCCGGTTTCTGGCGGTAACTGTAGAAATCGGACACCAGCGCCGAGAGCCCGTCCGGCCCGCGATAACGCCCGGCTTGTTCTGGATGAAGATTGCCTGTGAGGACATTCAGGGCATCCACCGCCGCCACGCAATGGCCCTGGCCCATCAGCCAGCTCCGGGTCCGACCGGTCAAATTGTTCAGCGCCAGATAACCGGCATAAGCCGGCACCATGTTCAGCGCGCCGCCTGTGTGGCCTTCGGGATTGGTCTTGAAATCCTGGGGTGCCAGCGGCTGTCCCGAGACATCGACCCGGCGGGCATAGGTCATATGAACCACCAGCCAGAGCCCGGCGCTGGTGAGCCGGTCCAGATCCGCAAGCCGGCGATACACTGTTGCCGCATCCGGCTGGTGCCCGGCAGCGACCAGATGCTCCGCCAGAACCCTGACCTGGTGTCTGGTTGCTTCGCTGTGCTGGACAACACCATAGCCGTCGCACCAGCGCCGGTAATCGGGGCAGTCCGAAGCGGTGTTGTCCACCGGTGCTGATTGAGTTGGCGATGGCACGAAAGGCCTCCATGGCGTCAGTATGTCAGGGGATTTTAAGACCACCGCCGGGTAGAGCCATTGATGCAGGTCAGTCGGAAATACATCTTTCCTGTAAAGCTTTTTGCCTCCGGGGGAGCGCAGGTCGGTGGGAAGCCCTGTCCAAAATACGCTGTGAATACGTTCCTGTACGCTCGGCTCCGCCATCCATGGCTCCGCACGATTCTGGACAGGGCTTCCCACCGGCCTGCACCAGGCCTGGGAATAGACTTCCCGTTGCCGAATGTCATGGTTTCTGAGAGTCTGGTCAGATAAGGCATCTGAAAAGGAGACTCCCATGACGCAAAACAAGAATCAGGACAAGCGCCGGAAATATTCGGCACCCGTGGTCGATGGCATTGGCAAATCGGCCAGTCGCGCCATGCTTCGGGCGGTCGGGTTTACCGATGAGGATTTCAGGAAGCCCCAGATCGGTATTGCGTCTACGTGGAGTAATCTCACGCCCTGCAACATGCACATCAATCAGCTGGCCGAAGCGTCGGCGGCCGGTGCCGATGAGGCTGGCGGCAAGTCGCTGATCTTTAACACCATCACCGTATCCGATGGCATCGCCAATGGCACCGAGGGCATGAAGTACTCCCTGGTGTCCCGGGAGGTGATTGCCGATTCCATTGAAACCGTGGCCGGCTGTGAAGGGTTTGATGGCCTGGTGGCCATCGGTGGCTGTGACAAGAACATGCCGGGCTGCATGATGGGACTGGCTCGCCTGAACCGGCCGTCGGTGTTTGTGTATGGCGGCACCATCATGCCCGGGGAGAACCACACCGATATTATCTCGGTGTTCGAGGCTGTTGGAGCCTACGCCCGAGGCGATCTGGACCTGATTGAGGTCAAGCAGATCGAGGAAACCGCGATTCCCGGGCCCGGCTCCTGTGGCGGCATGTACACCGCCAACACCATGGCGTCGGCCATTGAAGCCATGGGTATGAGTCTGCCGGGCAGTTCCGCCCAGAATGCCGTGTCGGACACCAAGGCGGCGGATTGCCGGGGTGCCGGGGCGGCGGTGCTGAACCTGCTGGAGAAAGACATCAAACCCGGCGACATCATGACCCGGGAAGCCTTCGAGAATGCCATCACCGTGGTGATTGCCCTGGGCGGTTCCACCAATGCGGTGCTGCATCTTCTGGCCATGGCCAGCACGGTGGGTGTGGATCTGGGACTGGAGGATTTCGTAGAGATCGGCAAGCGGGTGCCGGTGCTGGCGGACCTCCGGCCAAGCGGGCATTACATGATGTCGGAGCTGGTGGCCATTGGCGGTATCCAGCCGCTGATGAAGATGCTGCTGGACCGGGGCCTGCTGCACGGAGATTGCCTGACCGTGACCGGCCAGACCCTGGCGGAGAATCTGGCGGATGTGGCACCCTATCCGGAGGGGCAGGCCATCATCCATGCCTTCGACAACCCGATCAAGGCCGACAGCCATCTGCGCATCCTGTTCGGGAACCTGGCGCCGACCGGCGCGGTGGCCAAGATCACTGGCAAGGAAGGCACCCGTTTCACCGGCCGGGCCCGGGTATTCCATTCCGAAGAAGAGGCCCAGGAGCGGATTCTGGATGGCACGGTAGTTGCCGGCGATGTACTGGTCATCCGTTACGAAGGGCCAAGAGGAGGGCCGGGTATGCGGGAAATGCTCAGTCCCACGTCTGCCATCATGGGCAAGGGTTTGGGCAGCGACGTAGCCCTGATTACCGATGGCCGGTTTTCCGGTGGCAGCCATGGATTTGTGGTTGGCCATATTACGCCAGAAGCGGCCGAGGGCGGTCCGATTGCGCTGGTTGAGGATGGCGACACCATCACCATTGATGCGGTCAGTAACCGGATTGAACTGGGTGTCTCGGATGGAGAACTGGAGCGGCGCCGGCAGGCCTGGCAGGCACCGGTCCCGCGATTCACCCGGGGCGTGCTGGCGAAATATGCCCGCACCGTAAGTTCGGCGTCCAGGGGCGCCATTACCGATCTGCCATGAACTGATGACACCTGACTATCGCTGCTATAATCCGGCGCTGGTGAGGACGTAACTGGCTGGACAGAAGAAGACAGAAGGGGCTTTGATGCATGGGTAACCGGAGTATGGCGATTGGTTGGGCGTTTTTTCTGATGTTGGCGCCCTGGCTCTCGCAGGCCCATCAACAGAATTCATCCGCCAACGCTCTGTCATCAGCGAAGGAAGCGGGTCCCAACTTGGCATCGGTGAATGCCGCGGTTGCGGTGGCCGGCGCCGACGAACTGATTTTCGGCAAAAACGCGGATCGATCCGTGCCCATTGCCTCGATCACCAAGGTCATGACGGCGCTGGTTGTGCTGGAATCCGGAGAGCCGCTGGATGAATGGCTGACTTTTCACCAGCGCCACACCCCGGCCGCCGCCAACGCCTACAGCCGGATCCGTATTGACTCGCAGATGCGCCGTGCGGACGTGCTGAGAATCGCGCTGATGTCTTCAGAGAATTTTGCGGCCTACACCCTGGCCCGCAGCCACCCGGGCGGTTTTGATGCGTTCATCGAGTCGATGAACGCCAAGGCCCGGGAGCTGGGCATGACTGGAACCCACTTCGTAGACCCGACGGGGCTGTCATCTGACAATGTCTCCACCGCGTCCGATCTGGTTAAACTGGTGAACGCAGCCACCGCCCATCCCGAGATCGGTAAATATTCCACGACCGACTATTTCCGGGGGCAATTCCGTAATCCCCGGTACAGCCTGTCTTTCGGTAACACCAATGCCCTGGTTCACAGGGACAGCTGGGGCGTGGCTCTGAGCAAGACCGGCTATCTCTCTGAGGCCGGGCGTTGCCTGGTGATGATTTCGCAGATGAACGGCAAGGAAGTGGTTACTGTCTTGCTGGACTCCCTTGGTACCCGCTCTCCCATGGGTGATGCCGGGCGGATCAGGCGCTGGCTGGACACCGGGGCCCGGGGTTCGGTGGCGGCAGCGGCCCGGCGCTACGAACAGCAGAAGAACGCGGCCTATGCGACTGCCGGTAACAGCACGGTCAGCGTGAACTGATCCTGGACCCTGAAAGGAATCCCGTCATGATCCAGATCTTCACCACCGGTGGCACCATCGACAAGGTGTATTTTGACGCCAACAGCGAGTTTGAGGTGGGCCACAGCCTGTTGCCGGAGGTGCTTTCGGAATCCAATATCCACGGTGGTTACCGACTGCGTGAGTTGATGCGCAAGGACAGCCTTGAGATGAACGACGAGGATCGGCGGCAGGTACTGGCGGCAGTCAGCGAATGCGATTGTGACCGAATCATTATCACCCATGGCACTGATACCATGGCCGATACCGCAGCGGTGTTATCCAGCCTGAAGGACAAGACCATTGTCCTGACCGGTGCCATGCAGCCGGCCCGCATGCGCCGGACCGACGCGGTTTTCAATGTCGGTTTTGCCTGGGCGGCAGTGCAACTGTTGCCGCCCGGTGTCTATATCGCCATGAACGGTGAGGTATTCGAAGCCGGTGCGGTGCGGAAAAACCTCCAGGCCCAGCGTTTCGAACGCACCTGACTTCAGGCCAGGCTGTCTTTTTCCTCGCGGGTCAGTTCCCGGTGTCCGCCGGGGCCCAGCTCCGGGTCCAGCGTGACACCGCCGATCCGCAGGCGGTGTAGTGCCTCGACATGGTTGCCGACCGCCGCCAGCATGCGCTTGACCTGGTGGTAGCGCCCCTCTGAAATCGTCAGCTCGATGATTCTCTCTTCCAGAATGGCCACTTGCGCAGGCCTGGTGGGTTTGGGCTCATTGTGAAGGTACACCCCATGCTGCAGTTTCCGAACCGCCATGGTGGATAGCGGTTCGCTCAGGGTTACCCGGTAAGTCTTGGGGCAATCCGTGCGGGGCGAGATGATCCGGTGGGACCACTGGCCATCGGTGGTCAGCAACAGCAAGCCGGTGGTATCCGCATCCAGGCGACCGGCAATGTGGAGGTTACGGGCCAGATTCGCGGGTAGCAGGTCCAGTGCGGTTGGATGGTCGCTGTCGGTGGTGGCGCTTACCACGCCTGCCGGTTTGTTCATCATCAGGTAGCGCTTGCCCGGCAAGGTCAGCGGCGTTCCCGACAACGCCACCCGCTCATGACCGGCCAGCTTCGTGTTGGCACCTGTGCAGGTTTGCTCATTCACCGTCACCTGGCCCTGGCTGATGGCCCGTTTGGCCTCCTTGCGGGAAAGTTCTGTGCTGTTGGCAATAAACTGGTCCAGGCGCATGGTGTTCAGCAGTGTTGTCCCGGTGCCCGGGGTGACCTGGGTTCTGGAATCCATGTCAGATCAGTCTCGCATAAAACGGTTACCTGCAATAGTAGGCTGCCGGCTGTGCAGTGGATCACTGGCCCGCCGGTATCTCCAGTTCTGCAAGAACCGACTCACCGGGGTAGCCATCTGCCACCAGGTTGTTGGCGGCCTGGAACTGGCGAATGGCAGAGCGGGTTGCCGGCCCCATAATGCCATCGGGCTTGCCAGGCTCATAACCCCGTTGCTGCAGGGCCTCCTGAAGGCGGATGATGCTGTCACGGGAGAGGGCCGGCGCATCCTCCGGCGGCGGGTTCTGCAACTTGCCGGCGCCGGCGATCCGGTCTGCCAGATAACCAACCGCGATGGCGTAGAATTCCGATTGGTTCCAGCCCATGATCACCCGGAAGTTGTCGTAGGCAAGAAAGGCTGGGCCCCGGTGTCCGGCGGGCACCACCAGGGCCGCATCAATGGGTTCCCGGGCCAGTGCATCGCCGAACGCATCGGTAATGCCCATCTCCCGCCACTGTGCCAGCGGCAGTCGCCGTCCGTCTGCCAGGGAGTAGTCGAAGTTGTCGGGCAGAAGTACTTCCCGGCCCCAGCGGTAGTCGCCGTTCCAGTTCATGGATTGCAGAAACTTGCCGGCGGACATCATGGCATCCGGCAGGCTGTTCCAGAGGTCGCGGCGCCCGTCACCATCGGCATCCACGGCGTGCTTCAGGAAAACCGTGGGCATGAATTGCACATGGCCCATGGCACCGGCCCAGGAGCCTTCCATCTGATCTGCCGGTATGGCGCCTTCATCAATGATGCGCAGGGCGGCGATCAGTTGTTCGGTGAAGAAGGTGCTGCGGCGGGGATCGCAGGCCAGGGTGGTCAGGGAGCTTGGTACCGGCATTTTACCGAAATAGCTGCCAAAGTTGGTTTCCAGTCCCCAGAAGGCCACCAGATAGGGCGCCGGCACGCCCGTTTCCCGGGTCACACGGCCCAGCAGCTCCCGGTGTTCCTCCAGCAATTCACGGCCCTTGCTGACCCGGGCATCGTTAACCCGCCGGTTCAGATAATCGGCAAAGGTGGTCGTGAATTCCGGTTGCCGGCGGTCCAGTTCAATGACCCGGCCCAGGTGCTCAGCCCCGGCCATCACTTCGCTGGCGGTCTTGCTGTTGACTCCGGCGGCAATGGCCTGTTCCTGCAGCCGGGCCTTGCATTCGGAAAAACCGGCAGGTGCCGATGCCGCGCTGTCCTGGGCGACGGTGGGCAGTGACAGAAGTGATAAAAAACCGGAAACCAGTAAGCCGCGGGCAAGGCCGCGAGGGTGCAGAATCCTTGCAGGTGTGGTCAGCACACAGAACCTCTATCAGGGTAATGGTGGTGTGAAAATTCCGAACCCCATGGTAGCGTGTTTTTACGCCGGAGAAACATTGTCTGGGGCCAGGAGGAGTGACAATTCTTTAACCTGCCGGTTCCCGGCAAACCGCATTTGTCGTCTTTTTGTTGCAGGCAGGTTTCCGGCGTTGGCCTTTGTTCTATAGTTGGGGCATTAACCCGGGTGGTGGAGAGCGGAAGGTTGCAATTATGGTAATGCTGAAAGCGCTGGTGGTGGACGACGCCAGCTTTGTACGTGATCTGGTCAAGCGAACAGTGCGCCAGCGCTTTCCGGTGATCGAGACAACCGATGCCCAGAACGGCCGGCGGGCCCAGTCGCTGATGTCCCGTACGGCGTTTGATCTGATCCTGTGCGACTGGGAGATGCCCGAGATGTCCGGGTTGGAGCTGTTGCAGTGGATGCGCGAGCAGCCCCAGTACGAGAAGGTGCCGTTTATCATGATCACCAGCCGGGGCGATAAGGATCATGTGATTGAAGCAGTCAGGGGAGGCGTTTCCGAATCCCTCGGCAAGCCGTTCAGCCCGGATGGCCTTAGCAGGAAAATCATCAAGGTCATGGGGCGAAAACTGCAGGACGCCATGGATCACAGCGGCAAGTCCATGGCCAGCGCGGCGGACGCATTCAAGGAGTCCGCGACCTTGCTGACTCGCAAGCAGGAGCCGGCCACGGCGCCGGAAACTGCTGGGAAACCGGCCCGGTCATCGCCCTTGGTGCCCGGCAGCCGGGCAATTCCGAGACAGACTCCGGCCCGGGGCGCGATGAGCCTGGCCTCCGTCCGCTTTGCCGAAAGTACCCTGAAATCCGTGGTCAAGGACATCAACCTGACCGAGGTCCGGGTGGTTGCAAAGCGGGATCAGGTGTTTCCCGGCATTCTCGATCAGGCGGTCGTGGACATTGAAACGGGCGAGGGTCAAATGGCCCGGCTGAATGGCTACGTGCATCAGTTACAGGCGGTAGACAAGCGCCAGGATACCGACTTTGTCAGCGTGACCATCCGCTTTGTCGACGAGGATCCCAAAAAGCTGGAAGACCTGTCCCGGTTTATCGCCCGTTTCCGTGCCTGCAAGCGCTAGTTTCCGGTCTTCTCCGGTACCCGCTCGACCAGCCTGTCCCTGGGGAAATGGCAGATGAATTCGCTGCCTTCGCCAATGCGGCTGCGTATTTCCAGATTGCCATCGTGATTGAGCAGCACGTGTTTCACGATCGCCAGACCCAGCCCGGTGCCTCCGGTGTCCTTGTGCCGGCTCGGATCAGCCCGGTAAAAGCGTTCCGTCAGACGAGGGATGTGCACCGGATCAATGCCGATCCCGGTGTCTTTCACGGACAGGTGGGCGCCTTCCCGGTTGGTGGACCAGGATACGGTAATTTTCCCCCCGGCTGGCGTGTACTTGACGGCATTGAAGATCAGGTTTGAGAAGGCGCTGCGCAACTGGCTTTCATCACCTTTCAGTAACCGGTGGTCACCGACCTGAACCCTTATCTCGTGCTGCCTGTCGCCACTGAGCGCCCGGGCATCGTGGCTGATCTGGCTGATCAGCTGGTCCACGTCGGTGAGGGTGTCATTCACTGTCTGCTCACCGGTTTCAATCTTCGACAGCAGGATCAGATCCGTAATCAGGGCTTCCATCCGGGACGATTGGGCAGCCATTGTGTTGATGGCGCGGCGCCACTTTGGCGGCAGGTCCCCGGCGTTGTCGACCAGGGTTTCCAGGTAACCGCTGATTACCGTGAGCGGTGTGCGCATCTCATGGGAGACATTACCGACGAAGTCCCGGCGCATCTGCTCCAACTGGTACAGCCGGGTCACATCCTTGGCGACGATCAGACGGTCGTCATCGCCGAACAGGCTGATCTGGATCTGCAGGTGAATGCGGGGTTTGGCTGGCGAGTGTATTTCCAGCGGTTCACGATAGTCCCGGGAATCGAAGTAGCTCTTGAAGGCAGGGGTACGAATAAGATTGTGAATGTACTGGCCCTGGTCAGTGTTGCGCCGGAAACCGAGCAGGTATTCCGCGGAGCCATTCCACCATTCCATGGCGCCCCGGGAATCGGTCATGATCACCCCGTCGCGCATGGCGTTGGTGGACTCCTGCACCCGGTTTATCTGGGCACGCAAGCGGTCCTGGGTTTTCAGATGATTCTGGTGCAGTTTGTGGAGATTGTCGAAGATGTCGCCCCACAGCCCGATGCTCTGGGGCGCTTCGTCGGTAGCGCTGGGTTTGGCCAGCCACTGGTGCAGGCGTCGTGCCTGAACAAGCGTCCACCAGAGATAGATCACCAGTCCGAAAGTCAGCCCGTAAACAGGCTCGCCGAAGTAGAGGCCGACCAGCGTGGAGCCGAGCAGTCCGCTGAGGATATGGCGCAGGTACCGAGACCCGTTGTGTTGCATCAAAAACTGCCTTGTGTCCGATCCGGGGCTGACGCTCAGCTGGCCAGAGTTACTTACGCGGCTTTGGTCGAAAAGCGGTAACCGGTTCCCCGAACCGTCTGGATCAGATGGTCGTAGTCGTCGCCGAGGGCCTTGCGCAGTCGGCGGATGTGGACATCAACCGTCCGTTCCTCGACATAGACATTACCGCCCCAGACCTGGTCGAGAAGCTGGGAGCGAGTATATACCCGTTCCTGGTGGGTCATGAAGAACTGCAGCAGCCGGTATTCGGTGGGGCCCATGGTGAGGGCGCCCTCCTGGGTGGTGACACGATGCCCGACCGGATCCAGGGTCAGGCCGTCCACGTCAATGGGGCTGTCCACCCCAGGCGGCGTCGTGCGCCGCAGGACTGCTTTCAGGCGGGCAACCAGTTCCCTTGGGCTGAACGGCTTGGTGATGTAGTCATCGGCACCCACCTCCAGGCCCTGGATCTTGTTGTCTTCCTCAACCTTGGCGGTGAGCATGATGATGGGAATATCGGCGGTTGCCCCTTCTTTTTTCAGGCGGCGGGCCAACTCCACACCACTGGTGCCGGGCAGCATCCAGTCCAGGAGCACGAGATCCGGATGTTTGTCGACAATCAGGGCATGGGCTTCCCGGGCGTCCGCTGCCTCCAGATAGTCATAATCCGCCATTTCGAGGGCCACGGCGATCATCTCGCGGATCGGCGCCTCGTCATCGACGATCAGGACAGTTTTTCCAGTCATGAGCTTCAACCTGTGTCAGACCTTGGTTTGTTGCTGCCTCATTACAACGTCCAGATGTTACAAGTATATGACAGGTTCAGCGCATCAGCAGATCGATGGCCAGGCCCGCAAACACCGCGAAACCAGCCCAGTTGTTGTTCAGGAACGCCTTGAAGCAGCCCTCACGGTCCCGTTCCCGCGCCAGATACTGGTGGTACACAAACAGGCAGGCCATGGCCACGACGCCCAGATAGTAAAAGGTGCCGAGTTCGGCGCGCTGGCCCACGATGATCAGGATCAGCACGACCATAGCCTGCAGGATGGCAATGATCGTTTTATCCGCATCACCGAACAGGATGGCCGTCGATTTGATGCCCACTTTCAGGTCGTCGTCCCGGTCCACCATGGCATAGAGGGTGTCGTAGGCCACTGTCCAGAGTACGTTGGCTGTGAACAGAAGCCAGGTGAGCTGGCTGAGTTCGCCGGCCTCGGCCGCCCAGGCCATGGGGATAGCCCAGGAAAACGCCGCCCCGAGAAACAGCTGCGGCAGATGGGTATAACGCTTCATGAAGGGGTAGATGAACGCCAGCAGGGCGCCGCCGAAAGAGAGATACAATGTCAGCGGATTGGTGAACAGGACCACCATCAGGAAGGCGATCAGGCACAGGCCGGCAAACAGTGCCACCGCCTCCCAGGGTTTGACCCGGCCGGCCGTGAGTGGGCGGTCTTTGGTCCGTTTGACATGCTTGTCCCAGTCCCGATCAGCAAAATCGTTGATGGCGCAACCGGCGGCCCGCATGAAGAAGACGCCCAGCGTGAAAATGATGACATTGCCAAATCCGGGGCTGCCTTCCCCGGCCAGCCACAGGGCCCAGTAGGTAGGCCAGAGCAGGAGCAATGTCCCGATCGGGCGGTCGATTCTGAGCAGGCTGGCGTAGTCGGCCAGCCGGCGCTGGATAGGGTCTGGCACGGCATCGGGCAACATGGGGTGCGTCCGTCTGGTGTTCTGCGAATTCAGAAAGTGCAGGGGATTATAGCCAGTGGCAGGCAGCCGGTTAAAGCGTGTTCCGGTGAAACAGGGCGGGCAGGAAATATTCACCCACCAGCAGGGCGCTGTTATGGCCACTGAACAGGGAGCGCCGGGCCAGCTCTGGCTGGCCGGGAATGACAGGATTGCAGAGGCCGGTTTCCAGCGGGCCCCGTTCCCAATGAGGGCTGGTGAACAAATAGGCCCCCAGTGGCCTGTTGCCCAGATGCAGCAGGCGGCGCCCTTCACCTTCCAGGCAATTCAGGGGGATGACGGTCCGTGCCAGCACCCAGGGCTCGCCGTCACCGCACAGCCGCACTTCCCGTATCCAGGCGTGTTGCCTGGGGGGAATTGCCAGGCGCCGGGATTCCTCCAGGCTCGGTGACCCGAAGCCCTCCCGCCGAACCTCGACATGAAATGACCGGATGCATTGTTTCTGCAGGGCCCGGGTAAACGAGCCTTCCACCTGCAGCCAGTACCGGGCGCGACCGTGCACCGCGGGATTGCGCAGCCCGGCCGCTGTGAGAGAGCGATACCAGCTCGTCGGGGGGATGGTCAGTTGGCTGTTGATGTCGCTCTGTCGGCTTTTGATATCAGAGTCCCTTGACCGCATAGATGCCGGGCGCGTTGCGCCAGTAGCCCTTGTAGTCCATGCCGTAGCCGAACAGGAAACGGTCCTCCACTTGCAGGCCGGTGAAGTCCGCCTTCAGGTCCGGCCGTGCTTTGCGGTCGTGTTTCTTGTCCACCAGTACCGCGGTGAGTACTTCCCGGGCACCATGGGCCCGGCAGTAATCGGCAATGGCACACAGGGTGGTGCCTTCATCCAGAATGTCGTCCACAATCAGAATGGTGCGGCCATTCATGTCGGCTTCTGGCTGAAGTTTCCATTCCAGGATGCCACCGGTGGTTTCCTGGCGGTAGCGGGTGGCGTGCAGATACTCGGCCTGGACCGGGAACCGGAGCCGGGGCAGTAACTGCCCGGTGAGGATCAGTCCGCCATTCATAACGCAGAATAACAGGGGATTGCTGTCTTTCAGGCGTTCGGTAATATCGTCGGCCAGTTTGCCAATAGCAGTCTGTACCTGCTGCTCATCGACCAGGCAGTCGGCTTCGGCCATTACCTCGTTCATCCCGGCGACGGTATCGGTCATATCGGTCGGTCCTGTCGTAAAACGGGCGATTATACCGGAGAGAGTCGCCGGAAGGGAGGGTTGCTCCTTTTTCGGCGGGTCTGTATTTGTGGCTATTGGCAGAACCCCCCGGTATGGTCCGCCGGTATTGGCATTGGTCAATTCCGGGGCGATGGGTATGATGGCCTGATTCAACCGTTGTTCGTACCTGGTAACAGGGTAAAAACACTTGTGCGCAATATTGTCAGACAATTATCATTGCGCCCGAAAGACATTGGGAGACGTTCTATGAAGAAGTGGCAGTGCGTGGTTTGCGGTCTGATTTACGATGAGGCGGAAGGCTGGCCCGAGGATGGCATTGAGCCCGGCACCAAGTGGGAAGACGTGCCGGAAGACTGGGTCTGCCCCGACTGCGGTG
>PAKW01000053.1 GCA_002707215.1 Halomonas sp. | reverse complement strand
TCAACCCAGAAACGATGGTTCTGCAGATTCGGCAGAAAACGACGACGAGTGTGGTTCATCGCGTGGGAAACGTTGTTACCGGACAGCGGACGCTTACCGGTAACCTGACAAACTCTGGACATACTTGCCTCCGACCTGAGCAATGGTCTCAAAAATACGAATTCGTTTTAAATGCGTCTCTGGTTGCTAAGGAGCCGTTACACTCCCATTTGCGCCTCTAAACTGAGCGCTGCTCGCCAGACGCCGCCAGAAAGGGACGCTTTTATACCAGAACTGTCCCTCCAACGCAAAAAATTGTTGGGAATTTGGCCAGTTTTCCGGTGTCCGCGCTCACTGTTCCTACATCAGCCCCCGTTCAGCCAGTGATACTACCTCGCCGTGGCCAACAACCATATGGTCAAGAACCCTGATATCCACCAGGCCCAGGGCCTCCTTCAGGCGACGGGTCAGGGAAATGTCTGCCTGGCTGGGCTCTGCTACGCCGGATGGATGGTTGTGTGCGAAAATAACCGCCGCTGCGTTGTCCTCCAGGGCCTGTCGTACCACCTCTCTGGGATACACGGCAGCGCCGTCGATGGTGCCCCGGAACAGTTCCCGGTATTGGATGACCCGGTGCCGGTTATCAAGGAACAGACCGGCAAATACCTCGTGGGGGTAGGTGCCCAGGCGACTGGTCAGGAACCGGCGGGTGTCTTCCGGTGAGCGCAGGGGGTCGCCCTGGCGAAGTGGCTCGTCCATAACCCGGCGGGCCATTTCCATGGCAGCCTGAACCTGGGCGTATTTGGCGGTTCCCAGGCCTTTTACCTCACAGAACTGGCGACGGGATGCGGCCAGCAGGCCCCGAAGCCCGGAGAATTCATCAATCAGGTAACGGGCCAGCGCCATAACCGGCATGCCGGTGGTCCCGGTGCGCAGAAAAATGGCGAGCAGTTCGGCGTCGGAGAGGGTTTGCGCGCCATGGGCGAGCAGGCGTTCCCTCGGACGTTCGTCCGTGGGCCAGGCGGGGTCTGTCATATGGGCTTCCTTGCGTTGGCATTTGTGGTCGGGCGCTTCCCGCACCGGAACGGTGGTCTCAGGGTTACATCAGGGTTACAAAGGTTACTTCAAAAAGTAACAATCGGTAAACGTATGTTCATTGTCCGTGGGCTGTCCCTGCCGCCGGAGCATGCTATCTTAAAAGCCTTTCTTTATAACGTGGAAACGGAGCCTCGATGGCCGCCAGACGAATCCTTCTGGGAGTGACCGGTGGTATTGCCGCCTACAAAAGTGCCGAACTGGTGCGCCAACTGAAGAAAGCGGGCCACGAGGTGCGAGTGGTCATGACCCGGGGGGCGGAAGCCTTCGTGACGCCGCTGACGTTCCAGGCCCTCAGTGGAGAGCCGGTCCGGACATCCTTGCTGGATCCCGAGGCGGAAGCGGGCATGGGGCATATCGAATTGGCCAAATGGGCCGATCAGGTGGTGATTGCACCGGCGTCCGCGGACTTTATTGCCCGGCTGGCCCAGGGCATGGCGGATGACCTGCTGACCACCGTCTGTTGCGCAACCGAAGCGCCCATTGCCGTGGTGCCGGCCATGAATCAGGCGATGTGGAGCAACGGTCGTACCCAGAGAAATATCAGGCTTCTGGGGGACGATCCCCAGATTGAATTGTGGGGCCCCGAACAGGGCGCACAGGCCTGTGGTGATACCGGCCCCGGGCGAATGCTGGAGCCGGAGGTAATCCTCGGTCTCGTCGATGGTGGTAGCTCCGGGATGCTCGCTGGCAAGAGGGTCGTGATTACGGCAGGTCCCACCCGGGAACCCCTTGACCCGGTCCGTTATATCAGCAACCACAGCTCGGGGAAAATGGGCTATGCCCTGGCCAGTGCAGCCCGCAAGGCAGGCGCCCGGGTGACTCTTGTCAGCGGTCCGGTGGCCCTGGCGCCCCCTGCCGGTGTCGATGTGCGCCCGGTGATAACGGCGGAGGACATGTTGCGGGAAGCCTCGGGCGCGGTGGATGAGGGCTGCGACCTTTTTATTGCGACTGCCGCAGTGGCGGATTACCGCCCGCAAACCTGCGCCGGGGACAAGATCAAGAAGTCCAGTGAAGCCATGTTGCTCTCCCTGGTGCGTAACCCGGATACCCTGGCCACCATTGCCGGACGTGCCGATGCGCCGTTTACCGTGGGTTTCGCTGCAGAAACCAGCGATGTGGCAAACTACGCCACCGAAAAGATGCAGCGCAAGAAGCTGAACATGATCGTGGCCAACGATGTGTCGGCTCCGGGATTGGGCTTTAACAGTGAGAACAACGCGGTAACCGTATTCTGGCCGGGGGGCCAGGAGTCGATCGGGCCGGACAGCAAAACGAACATTGCCCGGCACCTCGTGGCAATGATAGCCGAACATCTTGGCGAGGCCACTCACTGATGCAGCGCAGGCCGCAAAACCGACAGGACCCTTCATGAGCAGGAAAAATCTTCAGGTACGCATTCTGGATGACCGCATTGGCAACCAGATTCCCTTTCCCGAGTACGCCACCGAAGGGTCTGCCGGCCTCGATCTTCGGGCATGCCTTGATGAGCCGCTGACCCTGGCGCCGGGCGAAACGCAACTGATCCGGACCGGATTGTCGATCCATATTGCCGACCCGTCGCTGGCAGCCATGATCCTGCCCCGAAGCGGTCTCGGCCACAAGCACGGGATTGTGCTTGGCAATCTGGTGGGGCTGATTGATTCGGATTACCAGGGCGAGTTGATGGTCTCCTGCTGGAACCGTGGGCAAACCCGCTTCACGGTGGAGGTGGGCGAGCGTCTGGCCCAGTTGGTTCTGGTGCCGGTGGTTCAGGTGGATTTTGAGGTGGTTTCGGAGTTTGGCGCCAGTGCCCGCGGTGATGGCGGCTTTGGTTCCACCGGAACACGGTGACCCCGGAGGCCAGCCACGCAGAAGGCCGCTCCGGCGTCTATACTTTGCGGGTAGCTGCGTGTCCAGGACGATAAAATCACAATGGCAGGATGGACTATGAAGCTGGGTAAAAAGAAGGCTGCCGATGCGTCCGTTGATGAGAAGCCGGCAAAAAAGGAAAACGCCAGGACGGCGGGGCCAAGACTCAAACGGCTCAGCTCCGTGGCAATGAACCAGTCTCTGGTCGTGGTTTTGGCGGGTATGATTGCTGTTGCATTGCTTCATTTTCTCGTGGTCCAGCCTTCCGCACAGGCGCGTTTCGCGTCATTGAAAGCGCTTGAGGCCGATGCCGCCGCACTTCGTCTGAACCAGTATTTTGACCAGGTCCAGAAAAGCATCAATGGCCTGGCCACCCAGCCGCACGTGATTCAGGCTCTCAACAGCAGGAACGACATACCGGTAACGGAACTGCAACTGGCGAATTTTCTGCCTGCAATCGAGGAAGTCCACCTCTTTCCCTACCGTGATATTCCGCGCGCTTCAACCGGTGATGGGCTGCTGGGCTTCTCGGGCCTTGAACTTGCACGTCGCGCTGAAACCGGCCAACGACTTTTCCCCGATGCGTTTCCCAGGGATAACCGCTGGTTTGTCCAGATAGCGGCCCCAGTGCGTAATCCCACAAGTAACGCCGTCATCGGAAGTCTGCTGATTATCTTTGACACCGGCCAGATCCAGCCTTTGCTGAAAGTGGTCAATGCCAGCCTGGGTGGCGAGCTGGCCCTGGTCCAGACCGTGTCCGGTGCGTCCCGGACGGTGGTCAGTAATGGTAGCGGCTCCGGAAGTGCCGAATCCCGCAGGCTCACCAACCCGGACTGGACGGTGGCCTATACCCCCGCAAAGGTGTCCGCTGCGCCGGTTGGTACCGTGATGATTGCCATCCTGGTAGGAGCGCCCGCGTTGATCGCCGCGATCATTATCTGGGTTCTGCTGGGCGGTGCCCAGAAAGGTCTGCGCCAGGATGTGACAGCCCTGATCCAGTGGGCCCACAAGGTGTTTGGCGGGGAGCGGGTGAAACTGCCGACTTTCCGGTGGGACATGGTGGCGTCGGCCGGCGAGGTGCTATTCCGGTTGTCTCAGGTCGTCGACAAGCGGGTTGCGAAGGCGGGTGAGACGGCGAAGCCGAAACCGGCCAGTTCCGGAAAGTCGGGTGCCGGTGCCTCCAAGGGCAGCGATGAGCCCCTGTTTCAGGACAAGGATATGCCCGACATCGACATGCTGGATGGCGATGAGGATGTGCTCGGCTTCGGCACCGGTGACGATACGGTGTTTGGGTCCGGCGATACCCCGGACGTGGAAGAGGTAGGGCTGCCGCAGGTGGAGCTCTCCCGGGACATCTTCAGGGCTTACGACATCCGGGGCATTGTTGGCGAGACCTTGACGGCCGAGGGGGTTCAGGTGATCGGCCGGGCCATTGGTTCTGAAGCCCTGGCGCGGGGTGTCGACAGCCTCTGCATCGGTTACGACGGTCGCCATTCCAGCCCGGATCTGGCAGGGGCGCTGGCACGCGGGGTCATGGTCGCCGGCTGTAACGTGATCCATGTGGGTGCGGTGCCCACGCCAGTGCTCTACTTTGCCACCCATGAGCTCCAGACCGGCTCCGGTGTTATGGTGACCGGCAGCCACAACCCGGCCAACTATAATGGTCTGAAAATCATGCTGGGCGGGGAAACTCTCTCGGGTGAAGCCATCCAGAAGCTGTATCAGCGTATTCAGACCGGCGATTTCGCCAGCGGTCAGGGCAACCAGTCTTCAGAGGATGTCCGCAGGGCCTATCTGGATCGGATTCTGGGTGACATCGCGGTAGCGGCGCCGCTGAAGGTGGTGGTGGATGCTGGAAATGGCATTGCCGGTGAGCTCGGGCCCATGCTGATTGAGGAGTTGGGGTGTGAAGTGGTTCCGCTTTACTGCGATGTGGATGGTGACTTCCCGAATCACCATCCGGATCCGGGCAAGCCGGCGAATCTTACAGACCTGATTGCCCGGGTTGAATCAGAGGGCGCCGATATCGGGCTGGCGTTCGACGGTGACGGTGACCGCCTGGGTGTGGTGACTGATTCCGGCAAGATTATCTGGCCTGATCGGCTGATGATGCTGTTCGCCCGGGATGTGGTCTCCAGGAATCCTGGCACAGACGTTCTCTACGACGTGAAGTGCAGCCGCAGGCTGGCGGGGGTGATTTCCGAAGCCGGCGGCCGGCCGATCATGTGGAAGAGCGGCCATTCCCTCATGAAGGCCAAGATGAAAGAGACCGGCGCCCTGCTGGCCGGAGAAATGAGCGGTCACATCTTTTTCGGGGAGCGCTGGTACGGGTTTGACGACGGCCTCTATTCCGCTGCCCGATTACTCGAAATTCTTGGTGTGGAAGACCGGCGCAGTGATGAGGTTTTTGAGGATTTCCCGGACGATATCAGCACCCCTGAGCTGAATGTCGAGGTGACGGACAGCGCCAAGTTCGACATCATTGCACGGCTCGGTGAGGCGGGGGATTTTGGTGACGGTAATATAAGTACCATTGACGGTATCCGTGTCGACTACGCCGACGGCTGGGGTCTGTGCCGGGCGTCGAACACCACGCCGGCGCTGGTTCTGCGCTTTGAAGCGGAGACCGAGGAAGCACTTGAGCGTATCAAATCTGTGTTCCGGGAACAGCTGCGGAAGGCGGCGCCGGATCTGGTGGCGGATTTCTGATGCCTGCACCGTCGCTGACTCGCAGGCACCTATTCATTCAGGATTAACAAGGTCATTCAGGATTAACAAGGCAAAAACATGGCGCTGGATCGTGAAACAGCAATGCAGGTGGCCTCGGTACTGAGCCGGGGGCTGCCCTATATTCAGAGATTTACCGGCAAGACCGTGGTCATCAAATATGGCGGCAACGCCATGGAGAACGAAGACCTTAAAAGCAGCTTTGCCCGCGATGTGGTGTTGATGAAGCTGGTGGGCATCAACCCGATTGTCGTGCACGGCGGTGGCCCCCAGATTGGGGAGCTGCTGGAAAGGCTGAACATCCAGTCCCGGTTCGTCAATGGCATGCGGGTTACCGATTCCGAAACCATGGATGTGGTGGAGATGGTGCTCGGCGGCCAGGTGAACAAGGAAATCGTGTCCCTGATCAATGCCCAGGGTGGCACCGCATTGGGGCTTACCGGAAAGGACGCCAACCTCATCCGGGCCCGCAAGCTGGAGGTGGTCAACCGTTCCCCCGAGCTGGAGCGACCGGAAATCATCGACATCGGCCATGTCGGCGAAGTTGCCAGCGTGAACGTGGGCGTGATCGACATGCTCACTCACGGCAATGTGATTCCGGTGATTGCACCCATCGGAGTGGGGCCGGACGGTGCTTCCTACAACATCAATGCCGATCTGGTAGCGGGCAAGGTGGCCGAAGCCATGAAAGCCGAGAAGCTGATACTGCTGACCAACGTTTCCGGGCTGAAGAGCAAGGACGACAAGGTGCTCACCGGACTGACGGCAAAGCAGGTCAACGATCTTATTGAAGACGGCACTATCCATGGCGGCATGCTGCCGAAAATCCGGTGTGCCCTGAGCGCGGTGGAAAACGGCGTGCGCACGGCCCATATTATCGACGGCAGGGTTGCCCATGCCTGCCTGCTGGAAATCTTCACCGATGAGGGTGTCGGCACCCTGATTTCCCGTAACTGAAGGCCCCGGCAAGGAGTTACCGGATGAGACGCCTGTTAGCGACGCTGGTAATACTGGCCCTGGTCGGCCTTGCCGCGTTCAAGACGGGCGTCTGGTGGTTGGCAGACCAGCGAATGGCAGGCGCACGGCAGGCGCTGGCGGAGTTTGGAGTGCTGCACCGTGGCAGCATCGGTTCGGGTGTGGAAGGTCGTGTGGTTCTCAACGGCGCGAGCTGGCATGATTTTGAACTGACCCAGCCCCTGAACATAGCCCGTGCCGAGTTTGATGCGGGTTCTCCGGTCAACCTGCTGACCGGCCTCGCCGCCCCCTCCCGAATGCCGGCGCAGTGGTCTGTAAGACTGGAGGGTCTGAGCCTGATCCTGGACCCCGCCATGTTGCGCAACTGGGTCACTGCGGAGGGTGTGGACAGTGAAGGCGAGCAGGCCCTGTTTGTTCTCTCCTGTGCCCCGGAGCCTCGCCAGCAGCTTGGAAGCGGGGATCTGATCCGGATGGGGATTGCCGGTCTGGCTGGCGAAGCCTTTCTGCACCAGAATCCTGATCGTATTCATGCCGAACTGAATACCATCAGTACCGGTAGCCTGGAACTGGACTGGCCAGCCGCCAGAGTCCGTTTGCAGGACGGAGAAATTACGGTATCCAGCAGCACGGAGCCCCTGCAACTGACCCTGCGGGATGCTGGCCTGATGCGTCGCATCGCCGCCTATTGCGCCCGCGAGGCGGGCGTTGAGCCCGGCGAATGGGCCGGGCGTTCACTGGACGCACTTGTAGCGGGGCTGGAAGCCCGGGGATTGGAGCCAAGCGATCAGTTGAAGGCACTGTATCGGCAGTGGTTACTGGAAGGTGGTGAGCTTACGGTGAGTCTCCGGCCCGGCGAGGCCTTGTTCGGTATTCCGGTCAGAGCTGAAGAGGCGAAGCAGGCCGGCCACAGCTGGCCAGTGCGCTATAATGGCGCGGCGGTCCCTGATGTCTATCTCACGGAAGCCCGGCCAGTGAGGGCGGAAGTCCCAGACATCGCGGTAGACCCTGTCGTGCCGCGGGAGAACCCGGGCGTCGAAGGCTGGTATGTGGCGGATATGGCGAATGCGGACCAATGGATTGATTATAAGGTCCGGGTGACGCTCTCCAACGACAGGGTTGTGGACGGCCGTCTGGTGAGTGTCAGCGAAAAGGAACTTGAGGTGGCCCGGGTGGTTGCCGGCGGAGAAGTTGCCTACCCGATGCTGATCCGCGCCATTACCAATTTTGAAGTGTGGCGGCGCGGCCGTGCACAATGATTCCGTCGGGAATCTGAGAGGAAACTATGTCGCAGTCCGATAGCAAGACCATAGCGGTACCGGGCATCCGCGACATGCTTGCCCGCCTGGTCTCCCTGCCGTCCATCAGCAGTGCCTCGGCGGAGTGGGATCACAGCAACGAGCCGGTGGTGCGGACCCTGGAAGAGTGGTTGAAAGCTCTCCGGTTTTCTGTAGAGGTCCTGCCAGTGCCGGGCATGCCCGGCAAGTTCAACCTGATTGCAACCCTGGGCAGCGGCCCGGGCGGCCTGGTGTTGTCCGGCCATACTGACACTGTGCCCTTTGATGACAAGCGCTGGCAGAGCGACCCGTTTACCCTGACCGAGCGGGACAACCGCTGGTACGGGTTGGGCACATGCGACATGAAAGGCTTTTTCCCGCTGGCCATCGAAGCCGCCAGGGCCTTTGTCGGGAAAGACCTGAAGCAACCCCTGATCATTCTGGCCACCGCAGACGAGGAGAGCTCCATGGATGGCGCCCGGGCACTGGCCGAGGCCGGCAAGCCCAGGGCCCGCTACGCGGTCATTGGAGAACCCACCAGTCTGAAGCCGGTGCGCATGCACAAGGGCATCATGATGGAGCGCCTGAAGTTCGAGGGCCAGTCCGGCCATTCCTCCAATCCGGCCCTGGGCCGTAATGCCCTGGAAGGGATGCACGAAGCCATGACCGAGCTGCTGGCTCTCCGCTCGGCATGGCAGGAACAGTACCGGAACCCCAGCTTCGAAGTTCAGGTGCCGACCCTGAACCTCGGCTGCATCCACGGTGGTGACAACCCCAACCGCATCTGCGCCCGTTGCGAGCTGCACTTCGATCTGCGCCCCCTGCCGGGCATGAATATGGAAACCCTGCGCCAGGCGATCCTCAACAAGGTCCGGCCGGTGGCCGAGCGCCGTGAGTTGTCCATGCTGTTCGAACCCCTGTTTGACGGTGTTCCCCCGTTCGAGACCCCGGCCGATGCCGCCCTGGTCAAAGCCTGCGAGCAGTTGACCGGCCACACGGCCCATGCCGTTGCCTTTGCCACCGAAGCCCCCTGGCTGCAGAAACTGGGCCTGGAAACCCTGGTTATGGGGCCTGGTTCCATCGATCAGGCGCACCAGCCAGACGAATATATCGAGCTTTCCCAGCTGGCGCCGACGGTGAGAGTACTACAAGGGCTTATCCGGCAGTTTTGCCTTTAGCTCGGAGTCCGGGTCAAATAGGGGGCTGAACACTGTCGGGGGCCTGCTCCAAAACACGCCCGTGAATACGTCCCTGTAGGGCTCGGTCGCGCCATCCCTGGCGCTCCACGGTTCTGGAGCGGGCCCCCGACAGTGTTCGTCAGACTGATCTGCAGGCCGCCCAAAGAAAACGATTGGAGTACTCGCATTGAAATCAAACGACTGGCTGCATGGATTCCGCCACTCATCCCCCTACATCAATGCTCATCGCGGCCACACGGTGGTGCTGACCATTCCCGGGGATGCCATTGCGCATGAGAATTTCATCAACATTGTTCATGACATCGCTTTGCTGAGCAGCCTCGGCGTTCGGCTGGTCGTTGCCTTCGGCGCCCGTCCGCAGATCCAGGCGCGCCTGGATGGTGCCGGTGTGGAGTCGTCGTTTGCCCGGAGTCTGCGGATTACGCCCGAGAATCATCTGGGCATGGTGATGGAGGCGATCGGTGGCCTGAGGGCCTATCTGGAGAGCCACTTGTCCATGGGGCTGGTGAATTCCCCCATGCATAATGCCCGCATCCGGGTTTCCAGCGGCAATTATGTGGCCGCCAAGCCGGTGGGCGTGCTGGACGGTATTGATTTCGGCCATACCGGCAGGGTTCGCCGGGTCGATGTCGCCGGTATCGAGAAATTGCTGGAGCTGGGGCACATTGTGCTGTTACCGCCGATGGGCTACTCGCCCACCGGGGACACCTTTAACCTCTCCTACGAGGATGTTGGCAGCCAGGTGGCGGCCGCGCTGCAGGCCGAGAAACTGATTGTGTTTATTGATGATCCCGGCTTGCAGGAAGAGGATGGCACCCTGATTCGGGAGCTGTCGGCGCGCCAGGCGTCCGAGCGGCTTGCTGCCGGTGCCGTGACCGGTCACGATGCCGACCTGCTCAGAGCCGCCTGTGATGCCTGTGTGAAGGGCGTGCGACGGGCGCACATTATCAGTTATGTGGACGACGGCGCGCTGCTGGAGGAACTGTTTACCCGGGACGGTTCCGGCACCCTGGTCAGTGGTGATCACTATGAGCAGTTCCGCCAGGCCAGGGTGGAAGACATTGGCGGCATTCTGGAGCTGATCCAGCCGCTGGAAGAACAGGGCATTCTGGTGCGCCGCTCCCGGGAAATGCTGGAAACCGAAATCGACCGGTTTGTGGTGGCCGAGCGCGACGGCACTATCGTGGGCTGTGCGGCCCTCTATAGTTACCCGGATGAGGGCGCCGGTGAGTTGTCCTGCTTTGCGGTAGATCCGACCTACCGCCGGGCCGGGCGGGGCGATGAGATTCTGGCGATGGTTGAGAAACTGGCCAGGGGCCAGGGTATCCGGAAGCTGTTTGTACTCACCACCCAGACCGAGCACTGGTTCCGGGAACGTGGCTTCCAGCCCTCAACCGTGCAGGCTCTGCCGGGCCCCAAGCTGGCTTCCTACAACACCCGGCGGAATTCAAAGGTGTTCTTCAAACCGCTCTGACAGGACGGCCAGGTACTCTGACCTCTGAGGTTCGGGTGTTTCAGACAGCGCCTCGACGGCCCGGTAAAAGCCCGGGAAGTCGTACCCTGCGTCCCGCAGCATCTGTCGGAATGCCGGCAGGTGCTGGTTGTACTGCCGGAACAGCGCGAGATTGGCATTGTTGAGACTGACCGGCGGCGGGCCGAAGGGGCCGGGCTCGGGCCAGTCGGCGGTAAGCTGGTGATAGGCGAGAGCCAGGTCTTCGAGTATGGTCGCCTTGCGGGCGCGCAGCTGTTCTTCCGGCAGGCGGTCCTGGCGGGTGTACAGTGCTTCCAGCCGGGTGCTGACGTCCTCGACCAGGGCAAGGGTCTGGTTACGGCGAATGAGGCGTTCCAGCGCCTCCCGGAATTGTCCGGGTTTGCCCTGCTCCGACAGCCAGAGCCTGAGCCCTTCCAGCTCCACCGCTGTGGCGAAGCTCTCGTTAAACGCGGTGTCATCGGCAATATAGACAACGCGGTGGGCCAGTTCATGGAACATGAGCGCGACCATGCGGTCCTCCGGCAGTCGGGTAAAGCCGGTGTGCAGCGGGTCATCAAACCAGCCGAGGGTGGAATAGGCGGTCACGCCGCCAATAAAGGTATCAAACCCCCTGTCCCGGAATCTGGTCTGTTCGGCACGGGCATCCGCCAGACTGAAATATCCCCGGTAGGCCTGGCAGCCCAGGATGGGGTAACACCAGCGATGGGGCTCCAGAGAGAACTCGGGAACCGCCACCAGGTTGACCACCACCCAGGGCCTGTCAAGCCGGACATAGTCACTGAAGGCACCTCCCACCGGCAGGGCCAGTCGTTGAGCCGCGAATTCCCGGGCCTGTCGGGCCAGGCCAAGTTTTTCCCGCAGTTCTGCCGGAGCCGTGTTGTCGGAGAGCACCGCTTCCACGGGTTCCCCCGACATCATCAGTGATAGGTGACCGCCGGCCGCCTGCGAATAGTAGCCAATGGCCGAACAGCCGTTCAGCATTGTTACCAGTAGCAAAAATAGATAGATCTGACTAAGCTGTTTCATGGGTCAGGATATTATAGTGGATGGGTTTGCCGGTGACGGCCAGGCCGCTATAGTACAGTCAGGGTTCCCATAGTAGCAGGTGGCATCCGCCGCCGTTTCAGGGACGTGAGTCGGTGTCGGACTGTGGGTCCGGCGATTACTCCGGCTTAGCGAGATATCAGGTAGCTCATGGATCCAAGAGAACGTCGTAACAGCCCCCGCCAACCCATCAAACTTGCCGCCCAGATTGATCTGGGAACCGGCGAGTCCTGGCCGTGTCAGATTTCAGATTTCTGTCCGGAGGGCCTGTTTGTTCGCTATTCCGCTGAAACCTCCCACAAGCTTGAGCGGGCCTTTGCGTCCGGTACGCCGCCGGAGTTGGTCGTGCGTTTCCGCGGCCTGGATGGTGCTCGTCGCCATGAGCTGCACGTTGCCGTCGTCCGGCGTATTGATGGGGCGATGGGGGTGAATTTTACCCGACCGAATCCGGAAGCCGTGGACGCCATGCTGCGGCAGTGCGGTAGCTCCCGGAACCAGGACCGCGCCTCCCTGCGCGCCCCCAGTGACCGGGTCCAGTTTGTTTTACTCCAGTCTGCCAAAGCGGTCATTCAGTTTATTGAGCCGCTGATGGATGCCTGTTTTGTGCAGATGGTCGACGGGCTCAAGCAGGCTGCCCGGAAAGCCCCGAATGATCAGCAGGCCAATGAATACATGGACGCATCTGGCCAGATCCAGGCCCGTCAGCGCGTCATGTGGCACCACATGGCCCGTAGCCTGGAATCTCCCCTCAAACCGGCCCCCAGGGGCTTTCCCGGTTCAGAGCTGTCCGTGGTGGACAAGGGCGAATTCGAGGACTGGCTGACCATCCGGGTGATGGTCACCAAGGCGGATACCCGGTACCGGGGTGAGCTGCTGCAGTTGAAGCTGCGCCTCGACAACCTGGGTATTGCCAACGCCACCGGGCATCACAACCCCCTCGGGCCATCACTGGTTTGTGAGGCCTTCCATAGTGGGCTGAGCCAGCTCAGGGCCACCCGTGAGGTAGAAAAAGTCTGCCTGCGGGTGTTTGAGCAGACCGTTCTGCAACAGCTGGGGCCTCTTTACGAGGAACTGAACAATATCCTGATTCGTCATGGCGTCCTGCCGGATCTGGATCTGAGCAAGTACTTGAGCGAACAGGCCGGTGTGAAGGGTGATGAAAAGCCGGCGCAGGCCAGGCCGGCACCGCCGCGCCCGGAAGAAAAACCGGCCACTGCCCCTGAACCGGAACCGGAAAAGGCCGCTGCCTCCGAAAATGCTACCCGCCGCAAACCCGGCATGCCCGGTAGCGGGTTCCGGGGCTACGCCCAGGCGGCGCAAACCGCCTTTGCGACCGTACGGAACCTGCTCAATACGCTGACCGCAAGCCGTGTGGCGCGGGGCGACCCCGAACCTGTGCCGTTCCAGCCCAACGCCCGCCCGCTATCGTCCGGAGAACTGCAACGGGAACTGCAGCAACTGCAGGCACAGGCGATGGATTCCGGGGCCGAGGTGGCGCCGCTCAGGGAACGGGTTGTCGAGAAGATCCGGGAAAGTGGTGATAACCGGTTGGATGATGAGCAGCAGGGCACACTGGACGTGGTTGACCGGTTTTTCCGTTCCGTGGTGGAAAGCCCCAAGCTCAGTGACTACGCCCAGCAGCGTATGCGGCAACTGGAAGTGCCGGTGCTCAAGGTGGTCATGCGGGACCCCGCGTTTTTCGACGACCAGGAAAGCCCCGTTCGTGGTGTAATGAATCGTCTGGCCCAGCTGGGGGTCAAGGGTGGCCGGCTTAATCCCGTGGTCCAGCGGCGGGTGGATGAGCTTGTTCACCGCATTACCACCGATTTCGAGCAGGACACCGGAGTGTTCGAGCACACCGTTCAGGAACTGGATACCCTGATTGACCGCCAGAATCTGGTGTATCGCAGAAATGTCGAACGGGTGACGGCCGCCGCAGAGGGTGCCCAGAAGGTTGCCGAATCAAAAAAAGCCGTGACCGAGGTGCTGAACCAGAAACTGGGTGGGCGCAAGGTGCCAAAGGCTGTGCTGAGCCTGCTGGACGGCGGCTGGCGGGATTTACTCTCGCTGACCTGGATTCGCCAGGGCCCGGACAGCCAGTTGTGGCAGGATTACCTGGCAGTGATCGATTCCCTGCTTTCGTTTGCCGACGATCCCGACAGCGCCATCAATCTGCCAGAGCTGTTGCGGGTGATCCAGGATGGTCTCGCCTCCATTTCCAGCAATCACATGCCGTCCTCCCAGATCCGGAACGAGCTCAAGCAGTTTCTGGTTCGCCGTCCGGATAAATCGCCCGAGCTGGTCGAGATCCCGCCGGCAAAGCCGGACCAGATCGATGCCAAGAAATTATCTGACCGCGAACAACGCAGCCTGCAGCGCTGGATCAACCGTGCCCAGAAACTGCGCACAGGGGACTGGCTCCGGGATCAGGAAAAACCGGAGGAGCCGCAATATATCCGGCTGGTCTGGATTGCCCGCGGATTCAGTCGTTTTGTATTTGTGAATCACCAGGGTATGCGGGTGGTGGAACTGGAGCTTGAGGCTCTGGCCCGGCATATGCGCAAAGGCATCATTGTGCCGGACAGCCAGTATGAGCGGCCCCTGGTGGATGAGAGTGTCGACCGGATGGTGCGCAAGGTTTATGACCAGCTGTCATGGGCCTCCACCCACGATGAGCTGACCAAGCTTCTGGGCCGCCGTGAATTCGAGCGCATGCTGGATCAGCAACTGGCCAGAAGGGAAGACGAGCGATCCCTGGTGCGGCTGGATCTTCGCCGCTTCCGTCTGCTTAACGACACGGCGGGCTACCAGGCCGGTGATGAAACCCTGAAACGGGTCGCTGACCTTCTTCGCAGCCATGTGGGCGACGGTATGCCCGTAGCCCGGCTTGCAGGGAACGAGTTTGCCATGCTGGTGCCCTCGGAAAGTGCCACCGAGGCGGCGGAAAACCTTATTCAGGCTGTCGAAGAAGCGGAGTTTACCTTCGGCGGACGGGTTTACCGGCTTTCCGCCAGTATCGGTGTGGTGCCTACGCTACCGGCGCTGGTGAGTGCCGAACGCTGGTTACGGGCCTCGGAACAGGCGTTGGCCGCGTCCCGGCAGCAGGGCCATGGCAAGGTTTCGGAATATGCCCTGGGCGCTGAAGATCAGGCCCGCCAGGAGCAGATTGCCGCCAAGGTAGCCAGCCTCAGTAATCTGAACGAAGAGCGCATGCTGTTGCGGTGCCAGAAAATCATACCCCTGCACGCTAATGCGTCCATGGCGGCCCAGTACGAAGTGCTGATCAGCATGTACGATGACGAGGGCAACCTGATTACCGGCCGGGACTTTGTCCGTATGGCCGAGCGCTATGATCGTATGCAGGCCGTGGATCGCTGGGTCGTAGGCCACATGCTGGACTGGCTCAGGGAGCAGGCGCCAGACCCCCGGCATTTTGGCGGTGTGTGTATCAACCTTTCCGGCTACTCCCTGAATGATCAGACGCTGCTGGAGTTTATTTACGAAAAACTGAGCGAGAAGGAGGCACCTATCGAGCGACTCTGGTTCGAGCTCACCGAGGCTTCTGCAATTAATGATGTCCAGTCGGTGGCGGACTTTATCCTGGAGCTGAAGGAACTCGGATGCCGGTTCTGCCTTGGTAACTTTGGCAGTGGCCCCAGTTCCTTCGAGTTCATGCGTTCACTGCCGGTGGATCTGATCAAGATCGACAATGCCTTTACCGGCCAGCTGTCGACCAGCGAAACTGACCGCGCGATGGTACGCTCTATGGTGGATATGGCCCATTATATGAAACGGGAGGTGATCGCTTCCCAGGTCGAATCGCGGGATGTACTGGATATGCTCCGCCAGTTGGGTGTGGATTACGCCCAGGGCTTTGTGGTCGAAAAGCCCCGTTTGCTCGACAGCCTCACCTGATTCCGGCACGCTGCCCCTATGTCAAAACGCCATCCGATTATCGCCGTTACCGGTTCATCCGGGGCGGGGACCACCACCACCGGCCAGATTTTCAGCCGGATGTTCGCCAGTGAGGGGCTGAATGCGGCCATGGTCAGCGGTGACAGCTTTCACCGCTACAACCGGGAGCAGATGGCCCGGCTGGCGACCAAGGGACAGTTTGGCGAGCGTAACCATTTCGCCCTGGCGGCTAACCACATCGACAAGCTGGAAGCGCTTTTCTACGATTATGGTCACACCGGTAATGGTCGTTACCGGCAGTATGTTCACGACGAAGACCGGAAACTGGTGGCATCTGGCCACAAGCCGGGGACCTTTACCCCCTGGGGACCACTGCCCGCGGACACCGACCTGCTGTTTTACGAAGGCTTGCATGGCGGGGTGGTCAGCGAAACCTGCAACATTGCCCAGTATGTGGACCTGATGATCGGGGTGGTGCCCATCGTCAATCTCGAGTGGATCCAGAAGATCCACCGGGACACCCATAACCGTGGCTACAGTCAGGAGGCGGTTGTGGAGACTATCATCAACCGCATGGACGATTACGTTCACGACATCGTGCCGCAGTTTTCCCACACCCACATCAACTTCCAGCGCATTCCGCTGGTGGATACCTCCAATCCCTTCGTGGTCCGGGACGTACCGACCGAAGATGAGAGCATGCTGGTGATCCGGTTCCGGGACCCTTCGGACGTTGAGTTTCCGTATCTGCTGCAGGTGATTTCCGGCAGCAGCCTGTCACGCCACGACACCCTGGTGATTCCTGGCACAAAAATGCCGCTGGCCATGGACCTGATTGTCAGGCCCCTGGTCCAGCAGCTGATGGCCCGAAAGCCGTTCGCCTGAGCGCCTGCGGCTGTTAAGCGGTCAGGCGGCCATCCCGGTAATCACGAAGCGCCCGCTCAATTTCTTCGCGGGTGTTCATCACGAACGGACCATACTGAACCACTGGCTCACCGATGGGCTTGCCGGCAATCAGCAGCAGGCGTGCACCCGCGTTTCCGGCTTGGAGACGGACCCCGTCCCCGTCACCGAGGATGTTGGCGGCACTGCGCTGCAGGTCGGCGTCACTGAGCCGGGCGTCTCCCTCGTACAGGTAAAGCATGCCGTTGTGAGTCTCCGGAACCGGCAGGGTAACGCTGGCGCCGGAAGCCAGGTGAATGTCCGCGTACACTGGCTGGGTGCTGCGGTCGGGCATGGCTCCGCGATGGGATTGGCCACCGACCACCATTGCCCCGGCGATCAGCTTCACCGTACCACCGTCAAAGGTGATCTCCGGGATCTCTTCGGGCTGGATGTCATGGTAACCGGCCTCGGTCATCTTTTCTGCGGCGGGCAGGTTCAGCCAGAGCTGGAAGCCGCGCATCACGCCTTCCTCCTGCTGGGGCATCTCCGAATGAATGATGCCACGGCCTGCGGTCATCCACTGCACGCCGCCATTGTGCAGATTGCCACGGTTACCGAGATGATCCTCGTGCAGCATATGCCCCTCGATCATGTAGGTCACGGTCTCAAATCCGCGGTGGGGGTGAGACGGAAAGCCGGCAATGTAGTCGGCCGCCTCGGCTGAGCCGAACTCGTCCAGCATCAGGAAGGGGTCCAGGCGAACATTCTGCCGCTGGCCAATGGAGCGTTTGATACGCACACCGGCACCGTCGGATGTTTCCAGTGCGGGAATAATCTGTTTCAGGGAGCGCAGGGTCATGGTGTCCTCCTCTCGTGTGCTCTGGTGATAATTTAATCAGGAGGAGAGGCGAGTATAAAACGCAGAAATCTGGCGGGTGACATCAAAAAAACTGAAGGACCGGTGGCGCCCGTTCAGGACGCCACCGGTGAATACTTATTCCACGTTTCGGGAGTAGAAAATCTCCAGCATTTCGCGCCGCAGGCGGTCCTCAATGGACTGGGCTTCCCGTGGCCCAAGGTCACTGGCATTGACACCGAATACATAGTTATCGAGGTTGAAATTCTTCAGCATCATCTTGGTGTGGAACAGGTTCTCCTGGTACACATTCACATCGATCATCTGATACGCATTCTGGGTATCTTCGGTCAGATAGTTCTGGATCGAGTTGATGTCATGATCAATGTAGTGCTTGGTACCGTCCACGTCGCGGGTGAAGCCGCGAACCCGGTAATCCACGGTGACCACATCGGAATCAAAGCTGTGGATCAGGTAGTTCAGCACCTTCAGCGGCGAAATCAGGCCGCAGGTGGACACGTCGATGTCTGCCCGGAAGGTGCTCACGCCATCGTGGGGGTGGCTCTCCGGGTAGGTGTGGACGGTGACGTGGCTCTTGTCCAGATGCGCCACGATGGTATCCGGCAGCGGGCCCGGAGATTCTTCGTTGTCGGGCTCTTCGCCGCTGGTGAGCTCATGCTCGGCAATCAGCATGGTGACAGAGGCGCCGTGGGGCTCGTAATCCTGCCGCGCGATGTTCAGAACGTTGGCGCCGACAATCTTGACCACGTCTGTCAGAATCTGGGTCAGCCGCTCGGCGTTGTACATCTCATCGATGTAATCAATGTAGGCCTTGCGTTGATCTTCGGTCTGCGCATAACAGATGTCGTAGATGTTGAAGCTCAGGGATTTGGTCAGGTTGTTAAAACCATGCAGCTGGAGTTTCGATTCCATGCTCAGCCCCTCCGGATCGTGGAGATGAATGACTGCAGAGCTGCTGTTAGATGTAGATGCTCTGCCGAGGCCGCCACCGACTACTGACCGGGTTGTTCACCTTTTGCGCAGACCGGCGGAGAGGGTGCGTATTATGCACACCGCAAGTGGCGTTGAATAGTATTTGCAATGACATTTTAGCATCCGTAACTTCCCATGCACCCGGCCTGCGAAAAATGGGAAGTAGAGGGTCTGGGCCGGATTCCCGGAGCTCCGCCTGCCGGACTATTCCGCCTCGCGGACTTCGTAACTGTGGGTAATTTCAACGCCGGCTTTTTCGAGCATGATGGACGCCGAGCAATACTTCTCGGCCGAGAGGCTGACGGCCCGCTTGACCAGGTTTTCCCTCAACTGGTTACCGGTGACCACGAAATGCAGGTGAATCCGGGTAAACACGGCTGGTACGGCATCGGCCCGCTCCGCTTCAAGCTGGGCATGGCAGGCCGTCACGTCCTGCCGGCTTTTGCTGAGAATGTTCATGACATCGAAGGACGAGCAGCCACCCAGCCCCATCAGCAGCATCTCCATCGGGCGGGGGCCCAGATTCTGGCCACCATGATCGGGCGGGCCATCGAGCTGAACACCGTGGCCACTGCCACTGGTGACCTTGAAGCTGGCGTTGCCGGTCCAGTCGACGGTTGCTTTCATGGGGTGCTTCTCCATTGTGGTTTTAATTGGCTGGTGTTACACGCAGCGCCGATATCGATAATATGAGGCCGGATGCTAGCACAACCCGCGAGGGGGAGCAGCCGGGCCCGGATACATGTTGTATACTCTTTCCGGTTGCCCGCAACAGGCCTTCTTGTTATAAGTTGCGCAGATTTGCAGGAAAAAAGAACGAACCCGCACGGAAAGCCGGGTGAATAACAAACACTGGAACCCGCCAGTATCTGAGGAGGCACGACTCGCATTATGGCCACTATCGTCAAGCCGGTTGAGCAGAAAACCAAGCATCTGGATTACTTCCTGTCGCAGTGCCATCGTCGGCGCTATCCCGCGAAGAGTACGATTATTTACGCCGGGGACAAGAGTGACTCCCTGTTTTACATCGTCAAGGGCTCGGTAACCGTCATCATCGAGGATGACGACGGCCGCGAGATGATCATGGCCTATCTTAACGCCGGTGATTTTTTCGGTGAGATGGGGTTGTTCGACAACATGGATTCCCGCAGTGCCTGGGTGAAGGCCAAGACCGAATGCGAAGTGGCCGAAATCAGCTATACCAAGTTCCGGGAGATTGCCCAGCAGGATCCCCGGGTACTGTACTTCATTGGCGAGCAGATGGCCTCCCGGCTGCGCCAGACCACTCGCAAAGTCGGCGACCTGGCGTTTCTGGATGTCACCGGCCGTGTGGCGAGGACGTTGCTCGACCTGTGCAAGGAACCCGATGCCATGACCCATCCCGATGGCATGCAGATCAAGATCACCCGACAGGAAATCGGTCGCATTGTTGGCTGTTCCCGGGAGATGGTCGGCCGGGTCCTGAAAACCCTCGAAGATCAGGGGCTGGTCCGGGTTAAGGGCAAGACCATGGTGGTTTACGGCACCCGCTGAGCTTCGCTGGTACCCGCTGTTCCGAAAAGGCCGCTGAAACCAGCGGTTTTTTCGGTCGGGTCAGTCTACCAGGGCAACGGATTTTATCTGCATCCACACCTGCCTGCCTGGCTCCAGACCAAGCTGGGCGACCGAGCGGGTGGTCAGTCGCGAGAGGAACGGGGTCGGGCCGGCCAACAGTCGCACGAGGCTGATGCCGGGAGCCACATCCGGATCGACCCGGTTAATGGTTGCCGGAACCAGGTTCTGGATACTCTGGTCGGAATTCTCTGTGAGCGCGAGGCTGATATCCCGGGCGAGAACCTGCACCCGGACCCTGTCTCCCGGTTTCAGCCTGTTATCCCGGCGTAGCCAGAGCTGGCCGCCGTCGAATCTGAACAGGGCCAGATGCCATTGCTCGTCCAGATCGATGATGTGGCCTTCCAGCAGAACCCCGGCGTTACCCTCCAGGCGGAAAGGGTTTTCGGTGCCGGCCAGGGTTTCTCGCAGCGGTCCCTGCGCCACCACCCGGCCCCCCTTCATCATCACGATATGATCCGCCAGGCGGGCCACTTCCGCAGTGGAATGGGATACGTAGACAATCGGAATCGCCAGGGTGTCGCGCAGCCGCTCGAGATAGGGGAGAATGTCCTGTTTGCTGGCACGGTCCAGGGCAGACAATGGCTCGTCCATCAGCAACAGCCTCGGGCTGGTGAGCAGCGCCCGGGCAATCGCGACCCGCTGGCGTTCTCCGCCGGACAGGCCTGCGGGCATGCGGCTCAGGTGCGATTCCAGACCCAGCCAGCGAACGGCATCGTCGAAACCGATCTGTCGCTCCCGCGCGGGAATGCGCCAATAGCCGAACTCCAGGTTCTTTCGCACGTTCAGATGGGGGAACAGGTGGGTGTCCTGGAACACATAGGCCAGGGGGCGCTTATGTACCGGTCGGGCTATCTCGTCAGTCTGCCAGGGCTCGCCGAGAACGGTCATGGTTCCCCGGGCGCCCTGGAGGCCCGCCATACACCGAAGCAGGGTGGTTTTGCCGCAGCCGGAATGCCCGAACAGGGCGGTGATGCCGGTGCCTGGCAGGGTCAGGTCAACGTCCAGGCTGAAGCCGGGGAAAGTGCATTGGAAGCGGGCACGGATCGTGTCGGTCGCGGTCATCTGATCGCTCCCGAGCGGGCTTTGCCGTTGAGCGCATAGAGGGTTACCAGAACCACAAACGAGAACACCACCATGCCGGCAGACAACCAGTGGGCCTCGGTGTATTCCAGGGATTCCACATGGTCGTAGATGGCCACCGACAACACCTTGGTTTCGCCGGGGATGTTGCCCCCGATCATCAGGATCACGCCGAATTCCCCGATGGTATGGGCAAAGGTCAGCACGGCGGCGGTCAGGAAGCCGTTGTGCGCGAGAGGCACAGCGACAAACAGGAAGCGGTCCCAGGGAGCCGCGCGGAGTGTGGCAGCGACTTCCATGAAGCCATCACCAACGGCCTCGAAAGCGTTCTGCAGGGGTTGAACGGTAAATGGCAGGGAATAGATCACCGACGCCACCACCAGGCCCTCGAAGGTGAATGGAAGCAGCCCGATACCCAGGGATTGGGTTATCTGGCCAATCCAGCCCTCCGGCCCCATGACCAGCAACAGGTAGAAACCGAGCACGGTTGGCGGTAGCACCAGGGGCAGGGCAACCACCGCAGCGACAGGCTGGCGCAGCCAATGCCTGGTCCGGGCCAGCCACCAGGCAATGGGTGTGCCGATGAGCAGCAGCAGCAGAGTCGTCATCGTGGCCAGTCTGAGCGTCAGCCAGACCGGGTCCCAGTAGGTTTCAAGCATCAGTTGGCAGTGTCGTAATCCGTTTCGTAACCATGGCCCTGGATAATGGCGATGGCGGTGTCTGATTTCAGGAAGTCCATCCAGGCCATGGCGGCCTCCTTGCCGGCGCCACGGTTCAACAGGATGGCCTGCTGGTCAATGGGCTGGTAATAGGTCTGGGGCACGCGCCACAGGGTGCCTTCGTCGTCTTTCCAGGATTTTACCTGAGACAGGGCCAAAAAGCCGGCCTGGGCGTTGCGACTGACAACGAACTGGAAGGCCTGTGCGATGGAATCGCCGCGGACCAGTTTTGCCTGCAGTGCCTCCCAATGGCCCAGGCGTTCCAGAACCTGCTTTGCCGCCAGGCCGTAGGGAGCGGTTTTCGGATTGGCAATGGCCAGTCTGGCGAAGGGCTGTTCAGACAGGTAGTTCTCGGCATCCCCGAAGGCGTTGGGCGTCGGACTCCAGAGCGCCAGCTCGCCCCGGGCATAGGTGAAGCGGGTAGCGGGGACACCGGCCTGATCTTCCTCAACCAGTGCCGGCCGGAGCGCGTCCGCGGCCATGAACACGTCGAACGGTGCGCCGTTCCTGATCTGGGCGTACAGCTTGCCGGTGGAGCCGAAGCTGGCGGACACCCTGTGGCCGGTTTCGGCTTCAAACTGTTCAACCAGTTCCCGGGTGGTGTCGGTGAAGTTGGCAGCGACGCCAAGTCTGACTTCGCCCGCGACGGCGACGGTCATGGCGGCGCCAGACAGGAGCGGCACCAGGGTACGGAACATACCTCGGGCCAGAGGATAACCCATACAACGTCCTTACAGGTTCAATCAATGATGGCATGAGTCTATGGTGACATTTCCGGGTGCGCTGCTTTCGCCAGTAAGTCCGGTGCCAGGCACAGCGACCGAAGGTAATCCCAGACCTCGTCCCGGTTGGTCTCGTTGAGCATCTCATGTCGGCCGCCTTCGAACAATCGCAGGGTAACTTTCTCCAGTCCCGCTTCCCGGATCAACTGAAAATGCCGCCGGACACCCCGCCCCATTTCACCCACTGCGTCGGCTGTGCCGGAGAACAGGTGCACCGGCAGGTCCTTGCGCCAGGCAGATGGCGAAATACTCAACATCCCGCCGATAAAGTCCCACCAGAGGCCGACCGTGCAGTCGAACCCGCAGACGGGGTCCGAAATATACCGGTCCACCTGTTCCCGGTCCCGGCTCAGCCAGTCAAAGCCGCTGCGGTTCGGGCGGAACTTGCGGTTGAACTGCTCAAAGGTTATTCGGGCCACCAGGCGGCTCCGGTGCCGTTTGCCGCGAACAAGGCGGATCAGACCGATCAGGGCCCGGGACGCGAGCAGTTGGCCTCGGTCAATGCGGTTGGTGGCGCTGAGGATCAGGGTGTCCAGGGTGTCGCCATGTTTCTGGGCGTAGCTCTGGGCGATAAAAGAGCCCATGCTGTGGCCCAGCAGATGCAGCGGCAGGCCAGGAAGCTGCAAATGGCTGTATTGAACCACCCGGTGCAGATCGGCAACCACGCTGGCCCAACCCTGTTGGTCGGCATAGTGCCCCAGGCCCCCGGAAGGGCAGGCCGGGCCATGGCCCCGATGATGGAAGGTGACAGCGGCCACGCCGTGCTCGCCGAGCCAGCGGGCCAGTGGTCTGTATCGGTCGCCGTGTTCGGCCATGCCGTGGCTGATGACGAGAATGGCGACAGGCTCCGGTGGGGTAAAGACGGTCCCGGTTATCGTGTGGCCATCAGGTGCGTTCAGCGTCAGGGGATGTTCGTTCATGGTGACTGCCCGGTTCCTTGTTGTTCTTTTCCGTTGCCGGGCGTTGCCACTCCGGCGGTTTCCACATATGTGTGAGGCGAGACAATAATCCGCCGGGCGGGGTTATGTCGCGGAACAGGTCCACGTATTCGTGGGTCCGGAGCGCAATCAGGCCAGTGGCATGCGCCGGCCGGGTAATGCCGTACTCCCGGCGCTCCCTGGTGTGCTCATCAACACCCGTGCCGAACAGCCCATCCCAGGTGTCAGTGTGGCTTCCGGTGGCCCGCGTAAATTTTCTCCAGTGTCTGGAGTTGGGGTCGCCACTGGTCCAGCCAGGCTTTGATGCCTTTCGGGATGCGCGCGGGTTTGGGCCAGGGCACCGGGTATTCCGGTGGCTGGAACAGGGGGGAAAACAGCGCTGCGGCGGTCAGGTCGGCCCGCGAAAAACGGTCACCGGCCAGAAACGGCTGTTGGCTGTATATCCCGGCCAGTTCGTTGAGCAGGCCCTCCATTACCTGCCGGGACTTCCCGGCGGTTTTCTCGTTGATCTTCATCCATTGGCGCATGACTTCGTCAACCCGGCTGAAGGTCAGGCTCAGCAGTATCCGGTTATAGTAGGGTGTACCGGCGGCCAGCATGGGCACCAGGATTTTCGGCCGCTGGAGAAAGTGGTGGTAGTAGTAACAGCGAATGGCAGGCCCGGCTTCGTCGTCCAGTCGGCGCTCCCAGGCCAGCGCCTGCGTCCGCAATTCCGGATCATCCGGAGTCAGCGACGGTTCAGGGAAGGTCTCATCGAGATAGTCCAGAATCCGCGCCGAGCCCTGAACGATCTGCCCATCGTGATCGAGCACTGGAACTGATGACGCCTTGCCCGTCAGTTTCCGTACGGTTTTTACATGCTGGCCAGGCAGCAGGCTGACGGTTACATGGTTGAGCCCCTTGTAATCCAGGGCCCAGCGGATTTTTTCGCAGTAATGGGAAATGGCAAATTGGTAGAGTTTCAGTGCCATGGGTTGTCTCCTGAATCCGGCCCTTTAGCATAATGCCGGCGGCTCTGTATAAGAAGCCTTGCCTTGGGATTGATTGGCTTTCGCGACTGTTGGGTTTTACACTGTGCGTCTGTATCCATGTCTTCAAGGGAACTGACCATGCGCTCAGGACGAGTTTTGATGCTGTCTGTCGTCACCGCCTCCGGACTTGCCGCCACTGCCTGCTCTTCCTTGCCCGAAGGTAGTAAGCCTGTTTCCGGGGTTTACTCCTGCGGGCAGCTTGAGATCGCAGTATCCGGTACCGAAGATAGCAATCTGATCAGCGTAGACTATCTTGACCGGCGCATTTTGCTGAAGCCAGCGGAGAGTGCATCCGGTGCTCTGTATGTTGCTCCCGGAGATGAAACGACCCGTTTCTGGAGCAAGGGTGAGAGAGCAACCCTGGCCATACAGGGGCAGACCTATCCCGAATGCCTGCCGCCGGGTGGCCTGGAGATGCCTTTTGAGGCCAGGGGCAACGAACCTTTCTGGCATGTGACGATTGAGGGTCAGGCGCTTTTGCTGACGAGGCCCTACGAAGAGGACGGAACCCGGCGCATTCCGGTGGAACTGCAGACCGCCAACCGGCACGGCCGGGAATTTGTTGCAACGCTGGATGATCTTCCAATTACCCTGACCGTTGCCCGGCAGCTCTGTGAGGACAGCATGTCGGGCGCCCAGTATCCGGCGCAGGTGCGCCTCGCCGTCAATGGCGGGGAGTTCAATGGCTGTGGTGGCGATCCGCAACGCCTGTTCAGAGGTGCTGAATGGGTTGTTGAGGATCTCGCGGGCAGCGGAATCATTGATCGCTCGCAAATCACGATCAAGTTTCTTGAGGATAACCGGATTGCCGGCCGCTCCTCGTGTAACCGCTACACGGGCAGCTACAAGCTCGGCGATGAGGGGATTGCCTTCGGGCAGGTGGCGATAACCCGGATGGCGTGCGCACCGGCTCTGATGCGACAGGAGGACCGTTTTCTCAATCTGCTGGCAAGCGTCGCCTCAGCGAAAATCGGGCGACAGGGGGAATTACGCCTGTCCACGCAGGAAGGCGATACGATTCGGGCTTTTCAGTCTGACCATGTGAGCCCATAGCGGGCCATAATCTGCTCTATCCGCCCGGATCTCTTCAGGGCTCGTGTCCCTTCTGAAAGAAGGTTGCTGAGCTTTTCTGAGTCCTGGTTCCCCGGAGAGAACGCGATGTAGATCGGGGCTTGGTGTATCACATCAGTTAACTGCATCGTTCACTGGCGTTGCAGGTCTGAAACTGGCTGTCCCGGTTGCACCGGGTGCTTGACGCAACTCCTCTTTCCGGTCAGTCTTCCCGTTCTCAAGCGCCAAAGCCGCCATTCATCAGGAACGGAGCCGATAACAATGAAAATCTTCGAAACCAAGACTGCCCCCAATCCCCGCCGCGTGCGCATGTTCATGGCCGAAAAAGGCCTGCTCGACAAGGCGGATTTCATCGAAATCGACCTTCAGAGGGGCGAGAATCTGACGCCGGAATACGCCGCCCGGAACCCGATGAAGAAGGTGCCGGTAATGGAACTGGACGACGGTACCTGCATTGCTGAAACCATGGCCATTTGTCGCTACTTCGAGGAAAGTTATCCGGATACGCCGCGCCTGCTGGGCGACACGCCGTTGGAAAAAGCACAACTCGAACAGTGGCTGCGCTGGATCGAATACTACTTTTTCATGCCCACCGGCATGTGTTTCCAGCACACCACCGGTTACTTCAAGGACCGGATGAACCCGATCAAGGAATGGGGTGAGGAATGCGGCAAGAATGTGGAGAAGTTCATGCATTTCCTCGATAAGCAGTTGGAGGGTAAAGAGTACATCTGCTGCGACCGGTTCACCGCGGCGGACATCAATGCCTTCACCGCGGCGGCTTTCGCCCGGGTAGTGAGCATCCGCATCAAGCCGGAGCAGACCAATTTGCAGGCCTGGTATGATCGCATCAAAGCCCGCCCCTCGGCACAGGCCTGAGGCCCGGCGCATCCTGTTGCTGGAAGAGAGAAGATAATGACCCCTACGGATTCAAGCCTTCAATGCGCGCTGGAGGCTATCGACACGGCGAATCAGGCAGACCCGAACCCGGAGCGTGTTGGCGATGACCTTCTGCCGAAGGAATATGCCTACAGCCTGCATATGACGCGCTGGCTGTTCGAGCTTGAGCCCCAACCTTCCGAGCGCATGCAGATCGCCTGCCGGGCCCAGCACATTGAGCGCTGGACAATGCCCCG
>PAKW01000052.1 GCA_002707215.1 Halomonas sp. | reverse complement strand
TCCTGGCTGAAGTCCGCATCGGTCAGGCCGAGGTAACTGGAGTTGGAGGTTTCCTCGGAGTATTGCAGCTTGGCGGTCACGCTCTGGCGCTCTCCCTGCCAGCGCAGCTTGCCGACGTAGTCCTCGATATCAAAGCCGGTATCGCGGCCGCTGCGGTCAATCTCCTTGAAGCCTTTCGCGGAGCGCTGGACGGTCTCAAGCAGGTAGCCCCAGTCGCCGGCCGTGTCACCATAGGTTGCGTGAACGTCGGTGGAGCCGCGGTCGTTGGTGACTGTCTCAACATAGCCCTGCCGCTGATCGGGAATGGGTGTGGAAATCAGGTTGATGACACCACCGGTGGTTTGTGGGCCATAGCGCAGCAGCGGGGCACCCTTGAGTACTTCCAGCGAGGACATGCGCTTCAGTGTCGGAAAATAATAGGCGGCCGGATTGGAGTAGGGCGCCGGTGCGATCAGAATGCCATCTTCCATCAGGGTAATATTACTGCTGCGCTCGGCCGTGGCGCCGCGGATGCCGATATTGGGGCGCAGGCCCAGGCCTTCTTCTTCCCGCACATAGACGCCCGGGACGGTTTTCAGCACCTGGTTGATGTCGGTCTCAACTTCGGTTTTCAACTGCTGCTCACCAACGACGTAGCCCGATCCCGGCAAGGTCTGGGCTGCGGATGCATCGCCAATGATTTCCATGGGTTCAAGCATCTGGGGCTGATCATCGCCGGCGGCCCAGCCGGCGCCCGAGGCAAGGCTGAGCGCCACGGCCAGTGATAAGCGGGAAGGTTTAAACATGCGGTTAATCTCCATTACCATTCGTTTTTGGAAATGTAAGTGACAATCATTGCTATTCAGTGCGACTGGAACTTTACGGTTCTGTAACTATAAAGTCAATAGCCGATGCTTATGATGCGGGGCCAGGAGAAGCAATCCCCGGCCAGGCCGGGGATTGTAAATATGACCGGACCGGGCAGCCCGGCTCAGTTGGCCTCGCGGCCGATGGCGCGGTGGCCGATGTCCCTGCGATAGAACACCCCATCCCACCGGATCCGGGAGGCCAGCTCATACGCGCGCTTCTGTGCTTCGGTGACGGTACTGCCCAGAGCCGTGGCACAGAGTACCCGCCCGCCATTGGTGACTACCCGATCCCCATTGAGCCGGGTTCCGGCGTGGAAGACCTTTTCACCGTCAGTGTCGGTGTCGGGCAGGCCGGAGATAACGTCACCCTTGCTGTAGCTGCCCGGGTAGCCGCCGGCCGCCAGAACGACACCGACCGAGGCGCGGTTGTCCCACTCGGAGGAGTGCTGGTCGAGCCTGCCATTGATGGCGGCATCGCACAGCTCCACCAGATCGGACTTCATCCGCAGCATGATCGGCTGGGTTTCCGGGTCGCCAAAGCGGCAGTTGAACTCAATGACTTTTGGAGCACAGCTGGTATCGATCATCAATCCGGCATAGAGAAAGCCTTTGTAGGGGTGACCCCCGGCCGCCATGCCGTGCACCGTCGGATAAATCACCTCGTCCATGATGCGCTGGTGAACATCGGCGGTCACCACCGGCGCCGGCGAATAGGCGCCCATACCTCCGGTATTGGGGCCGGTGTCACCGTCGCCAACCCGCTTGTGATCCTGGGAGGTGGCCATGGCCAGCACATGTTCGCCGTCCACCATCACAATAAAGCTGGCTTCCTCGCCTTCGAGGAATTCCTCAATGACCACGCGGCTGCCGGCATCGCCAAAGGCATTACCCGCCAGCATGTCCCGGATAGCGTCTTCGGCTTCGGCCAGGGTCATGGCAACAATCACGCCTTTACCGGCGGCCAGGCCATCGGCCTTGACCACAATCGGCGCGCCCTGCTCGCGCACATAGGCCAGGGCCTCATCGACATCGGTGAATTTGCCGTAGCCTGCGGTCGGGATGCCGTGGCGCGCCAGAAAATCCTTGGTGAAGGCTTTCGAGCCTTCCAGCTGGGCAGCACCTGCGCTCGGGCCGAAGACCCGCAGCCCCCGCTGCTCGAATTTATCCACGATACCGGCCACCAGCGGAGCTTCGGGGCCGACGATGGTAAGCCCGACATTGTTGGCCGCCGCGAAGTTGGCCAGGCCGTCCAGGTCCATCACGTCGATATCAACATTTTCCAGACCGGCTTCCCGGGCAGTGCCGGCGTTTCCGGGTGCCACGAAAACACGATCCGCTTTCGGGGATTGTGCGGCTTTCCACGCAAGGGCGTGTTCACGTCCGCCGTTGCCGATCACAAGAATATTCATGAGTTTTCTACCTTGAAGCCGGTTAACCCGGGGTCAGAAGAAGGCTTTCTTCTGACCCCACTTTCCTATGTTCACGAGTCGGATCGGGGTCAGAACTGTGGTTCTGACCCCATGTTCAGGTATTAATGCCTGAAATGGCGCATGCCGGTGAAGACCATGGCAATGCCGTGCTCGTTGGCCGCAGCAATCACTTCCTGATCGCGCATGGAGCCACCGGGCTGGATAACAGCAGTAATGCCTGCGGCGGCGGCGGCGTCAATGCCGTCCCGGAACGGGAAGAAAGCATCGGAGGCCATGACGGAGCCTTTCACTTCCAGGCCTTCATCGGCGGCCTTGATGCCGGCGATCCTGGCACTGTAGACCCGGCTCATCTGGCCGGCGCCGACGCCAATGGTGCGTCCGGCCTTGGCGTAGACAATGGCGTTGGATTTGACGTACTTGGCCACTTCCCAGGCAAACAGCAGGTCATTGAGCTCCTGCTCGGAGGGCTGGCGCTCGGTGACCACCTTGACGTCTTCCATAGCCACCATGCCCAGGTCCCGGTCCTGCACCAGCAGACCGCCGGTCACGCGCTTGAGGTCCATGGCGGGTGCGCGGTCGCCATCAAACTCGCCACAGGCCAGCAGACGCACGTTTTTCTTGGCAGACACCAGTTCCACGGCTTCGGGTGCGATGGTGGGGGCGATAATCACCTCTACAAACTGCCGGTCGATGATGGCTTTGGCGGTTAGGGCGTCCAGCTCCCGGTTGAAAGCAATGATGCCGCCGAAGGCGGAAGTAGGGTCGGTAGCAAAGGCCAGATCATAGGCCTGACGGATGTCGGCACCAATGGCGACACCGCAGGGATTGGCGTGCTTGACGATCACGCAGGCCGGGTCGGCGAAGGGTTTCACGCATTCCAGGGCGGCATCGGTGTCTGCCACGTTGTTGTAGCTCAGCTCTTTGCCCTGCAACTGCCTGGCCGTGGCCACGCAGGCTTCCCTCGGCTTGCGCTCGGTGTAGAAAGCCGCGCGCTGGTGCGGGTTTTCGCCATAGCGCATGTCCTGCACTTTCACATATTGAACGTTGAAGGTGCGGGGGAAGTCAGCGTTGTCGTTGTCTGGCGTGCGGCCGCCCAGATAGTTGGCGATGGCGCCATCGTAACCGGCGGTATGTTCGAACGCCTTGACCGCCAGATCGAACCGGGTGCTGTAGCTCAGTTGGCCGTCGTTGGCATCCAGCTCTTTCAGAACCCGGCCGTAATCGGACACGTTCACCACAATGGCGACGTCGTTGTGGTTCTTGGCGGCAGCACGAACCATGGTCGGGCCACCGATATCAATGTTTTCAATGGCGGTTGGCAGGTCACAATCCGGGTTGGCCACAGTTTCCTCGAAGGGGTAAAGATTGACCACCACCATATCGATGGGGCTGATGCCATGCTCGGACATAACGACATCGTCGGTGCCCCGCCGGCCAAGGATGCCGCCGTGGATCTTCGGGTGCAGGGTTTTTACCCGGCCATCCATCATCTCAGGGAAACCGGTGTAGTCGGAGACTTCCGTTACCGGGATGCTGTTTTCTTTCAGGAGGCGGTAGGTGCCACCGGTGGAGAGCAGCTCTACGCCGCGTTCGGTCAGGGCACGTCCGAAATCGACGATGCCGGTTTTATCACTCACGCTGATCAGTGCGCGACGGACGGAGGTGTTAGCCTGATGTGCCATGGGTCACTTTCTTCGCTGGAGATGAACGAATAAGGGCCTCGCGAAGGATGTCCGGGAGGCCCTCTGTAAGTCAGGGTGTCTGGATTATAGCAGACCGTACTGTTTCAGCTTCTTGCGCAGGGTTCCGCGATTCAGCCCAAGCATGGTGGACGCCTTGGTCTGGTTGTTGCGGGTGTACTTCATCACCTGTTCCAGCAGCGGGGCTTCCACTTCGGAAAGGACCAACTGATAGACCTCGGTGACCGGAGCGCCATCCAGCTGGGCGAAGTAGTTTTTCAGGGCAACCTCAACGCTGTCACGGAGGGTGACGCTGTTGCCGCCACTGCTCAGGGTCTGCAACTGATGGGTGTCATCGTTGGCCGGGGTGCTCAGGTTGTCGTTTGCCAAAGTCTCAGCGCTCATGCTGCGAATACCTCTCCATTTCGTAAGTCTGCAAAATACCGTTGAATGGTGTCTCTTTGCTCCAGCGCATCATTAATGGCGTTGAAGCCTTTACGGAACTGTTTACCCGGGTCGTGGGACTGCAGATACCAGCCCACATGTTTTCTGGCAATGCGCACACCCATGGTCTCGCCGTAGAAGGTGTGCAGCTCCTGAAGATGCCCGGTCAGGATGTTCTCAACCTCATCCAGCTCCGGGGCGGGCATGTGGCGCCCGGTTTCCAGGAACTGCTGAATCTCCCGGAAGATCCAGGGGCTGCCCTGGGCCGCGCGGCCGATCAGCAAGCCATCGGCTCCGGTGTGTCGGAGCACGTCCCGCGCTTTTTCCGGAGAGTTTATGTCACCGTTGGCAAACACCGGAATGCCAATGCGGGATTTTACCTCGGCGATGGTGTCGTACTCCGCATTTCCCTCGTATTTGTCCGCACGGGTACGGCCATGGATGGCCACGGCCTGTATGCCGGCGTCCTCGGCCATCCGGGCAACAATCAGCGCATTGCGATTGTCCCGGTCCCAGCCGGTACGCATTTTCAGGGTTACGGGAACATCGACTGCGTTGACCACCGCCTCAAAAATATCGCGGACCAGCGCTTCATCCTTCATCAGTGCCGAACCCGCCGCCTTGTTACAGACCTTCTTGGCCGGACAACCCATGTTGATGTCGATGATCTGGGCCCCGAACTGGGCGTTCTGTTGCGCGGCGTCGGCCAGCATTTGTGGATCACCGCCGGCAATCTGCACCGAGCGGGGCCCTGGTTCGCCTTCGTGGTTCAGGCGTGTCCTGGACTTGCGCGTATGCCAGAGCTTGCTGTCCGCTATAACCATTTCCGACACGGCCAGGCCGGCACCGAGTCTCCGGCACAACTGCCGGAACGGGCGGTCTGTTACGCCAGCCATGGGCGCAACAATCAATGGGCTGGGCAAGGTGTACGGCCCGATTTTTGCCGTTGGCAGCATGATCTGAGTCCGTGTCACAGCGGGTTAAGCAAGGTCGGATCTGAGCAATTGTTCAATTAATAACCGATCCATCATCCGAAGGGCGCTAATGATACCGCCGGGGGCATTCTGATTGAAGGGGCTGGAGGCTGAAAAAACTGACTATTTTTCGCTCTTTCTGGTTGACTTTTGTTCTGTGCAATGGTCGCCGGCAATGCCTGCCGGGTAAATGCTTGCCTGCTGTATCAGGGTGAGTTGGGGCGAAACAGAATGTTGTAGTTCACGGCATCGCGGCCAGGATCCCGGATGCTGATGGCGATTCGCACGGGCGTATCAGTAGGCATGGCGTCCAGTTCTTTGCCTTCCCCGGCGAGGTATTCTTCGGGCGTGAACACGCTTTGGGCAACCACATCGCCGTTCAGGTTGGAGAAGGTCAGGGCAATGACCGGGAACGGCTGTTCGAAGTCGGCGCGATTGATGATCACGGCGTCAACAACCAGTTGGGAGCGGTTATCCGGGTCGGTCCTTACCACCAGCTTCCGGCTCTGGATGGCATCGACGTTAATCAGCGGTTTGAGCTCGCAGCCTGCCAGTTCGCAGCCCTTCTCGTAAAACGGTCGCAGCTCCGGGATGGCCGACAGGCGATCAAACTGGAACCAGGTCACCTGGGCGACCAGAACCCCCACCAACCCCAGAACAATCAGACTCCAGACCAGGGTCCGGATGCGACTACCCCTGCCGGAGTCAACGCCAACGGGATCTCTCCGGAGGTCCCTGAAGGGTGGTTCGGCATGGAATGAATCCCCCGGGCGATCTGGCTCATCAAGGTAAAAACCGGACTCGCCAGCAAACTCATCGGAAGGATCACTGTCCCTGGCGGGACTGGAGCCGGTCGAAGACCGTGGCTGTGTGTGTTCGAATACCGGCTCTTCCTCAAGGCTCAGCTCTGGTCCGGGTTCCGGCCTGGTTTCGGGCTCCGGGGCTGATTCCGGTTCAGCGCGAGTGGGAGCCGAAGGTGCCCGGGACGCCGGCTCGTCATCCTGCAGAATGGCTTCGGCCCAGCTTTCATCCACGTCTTCGTTCGAGGTGTCGGTGTCGGCATCCTTGTAGTCCGTCGCTTCGCGCTCGTCGAAACTGCGGAAGCTGTCACTGAGCTCGTCATCGGAGAAGGTCAGTTTAGTGCCGGCATAGCGGCCTTCCGTGGCATCCTCCTCCGGGTTGTCGGCAAACACGAAATCCTCTTCGCTGGTGCCGGAAGCGTCGGTGTCCGGCGATGACGGGCCGCCTGCCGGATTCGCAGGCTCCGGGGATGTTCGTGGTTTCTTGCCGCTGCCCGGGATAATCTGGTGTTCAATGGCATTGAACACGCCCATGCAGTTCCCGCAGCGCACCTTGCCCTTGGCAATGCCAAGCTGTTCGTCGGTTACCCGGAAACGGGTCTGGCAGTTCGGGCACTGTGTCTGCAGGCTGCTCTGGGTCATGCTTCTTCCTGAAAGCGACTGGGCTACGAGTGTCGGAGTTTAGTCGTTAAGACCGTATTCGTCATCTGTCGTTGCGCCGCCCTGTGAGGCGTATCCATTCTTCCCTCTGTTCGGGTTCATCCATAACGAACCAGGGCTCGTAGGCCGCCACCACCTCCCGGACCTGATTGGACAGGATGCCGGACAGTACCAGATCCACGCCGGGTCTGGTCCGGGAGGCAAGGTGGGGGGCGAGGCCGATCAATGGCTGGGCCAGGATGTTCGCCAGCATGACGTCCGCCTGCTTGTCGGGCTCGTCCTCCGGCAGATAAAGGGCCAGCTTGCTGTCGTCGACGCCATTCCGGCGAGCGTTTTCCCGGCTGGCCTCAAGGGCCTGGGGGTCGGTATCGACACCAATGACAAGGTTTGCGCCCAGCAACAGGGCAGCCAGGCCAAGAATGCCCGAACCGCAGCCATAATCGATGACCTGCTTGCCCTGCACATCCTGCCCGTCCAGCCACTCCAGGCAGAGGGCAGTCGTCGGGTGGGTGCCGGTCCCAAAGGCGAGGCCGGGGTCCAGCATCAGATTGGCCGCATCTGGGTCCGGCGCCTCGTGCCAGCTGGGAACAATCCAGAGCCGTTCACCGAATTTCAGGGGCTGGAAATCGTCCATCCAGGCCCGTTCCCAGTCCTTGTCTTCAACCAGTGTCACTTCGATTTCCGGGAGGGCCTGCTGGGTTTGCTGGTGCCAGGCATTGCGAACATCAGCGCACAGTTGCTCGATGTCCCGGTCGGAGTCAAACAGGCCGGTGACGGTGGTCTGACTCCACAGTGGTGTGGTACCGGGGTCCGGCTCGTACAGGGGCTGATCGGCGGCATCCTCCATGGAGACGGCGCCACAGCCCATCTCCATGAGCAGGTCCTCCAGTTGGTCCGCGTTGTCCGGATCGGCCGGGATCTGGAGTTGTATCCAGGGCATGATTAATCCCGCATCAGTTTCTCGAGGTAGTGGATGGTGAAGTCTACCTGTTTGAAGCCACCATCGCGTACCAGCTTCCGATGCAGGGGCTGGTTGGTCTTGATGCCCTCGACCAGCAGTTCGTCCAGCGCGTTCTTCATGCGCCGCCGTGCGATCTCGCGATCATCACCCCAGGTGATCAGTTTGGCGATCAGGGAGTCGTAGAACGGCGGCACCGTGTAGCCACTGTACATGTGCGAATCAACCCGCACACCGTTACCGCCAGGCGCATGGAAGTGTGTGACCTTGCCCGGGCTTGGCACGAAGGTTTTCGGGTCTTCCGCGTTGATCCGGCATTCGATGGCGTGCCCGGAAATGCGGATATCATCCTGGGTGTACTGCAGCGGCAGACCGCTGGCAATACGCAGCTGTTCGCGGACAATGTCCACGCCCGTCACCATTTCGGAGACCGGATGCTCAACCTGAACCCGGGTGTTCATTTCGATGAAATAAAACTCGCCGTCCTGGTACAGGAACTCAAAGGTGCCGGCGCCAACGTAGCCAATTTCCTTGCAGGCATCGGTGCAGGCCTTGAGGGTACGCTCCCGGGATTCCGGATTGACGTTCGGGGCCGGCGCTTCCTCTATGACTTTCTGGTTCCGGCGCTGCATGGAGCAGTCACGGTCGCCCAGATGAATGCAGTTGCCGTGCATGTCGGCCAGCACCTGAACCTCTACATGCCGGGGTGTTTCCAGGAATTTTTCCAGGTACACCGTCGGATCGCCAAAGGCATTCTTGGCCTCGCTCTGGGTAATCTGGACGCCTTTGAGCAGGGCCGCTTCCGAGTGAACCACCTGCATGCCGCGACCACCGCCGCCGGACGCGGCCTTGATCATCACTGGGTAGCCGATTTCCCGGGCAATGCGGAGTGTCCGCTCTTCGTCGTCGTCGAGCGGGCCGTCTGATCCCGGCACGGTCGGAACGCCCGCCTTGATCATGGCGTTGATGGCTGACACCTTGTTGCCCATGAGGCGAATGGTTTCGGCTTTCGGTCCGATAAAATGGAATCCGCTTTTCTCGACCTGTTCGGCGAAATCGGCGTTCTCGGCAAGAAAACCATAGCCGGGGTGGATGCCCACGGAGTCGGTGACTTCTGCCGCACTGATGATCGTCGGGATGTTCAGGTAGCTGTCGGTCGGACTGTTGGGGCCAATACAGACGGATTCGTCTGCCAGGCGTACGTGCATCAGATCACGGTCGACCTGGGAGTGCACTGCCACGGTCTTGATGCCCAGTTCCTTGCAGGCGCGCAGAATCCGGAGGGCAATTTCACCCCGGTTTGCGATCAGAACTTTCTCTAACATGGCCATGAGTAGCTATCACCGTGTTCAGGAAATGACGACCAGGGGCTGGTCAAACTCTACCGGCTGGCCATTCTCGACCAGGATCTCCGTGATGGTTCCGCTCTTGTCGGCCTCGATCTGGTTCATCATCTTCATGGCTTCCACGATGCAGACCACATCACCCACATTGACGGTCTGACCGACTTCCACAAACGCCTTGGTGGTCGGAGACGGGGAACGGTAGAACGTGCCCACCATCGGGGATTTCAGGGTGTGGCCGGCCGGAACTGCTGGCGCAGGGGGGTCTTCCGCGGCCGGTGCAGGCGCCGCCGGAGCGGGTGCTGCCTGGGGCGCAGGGGCCGGGTAATGGCTCATGTAGTGGGTGCCGGCGGCCGGCTCGCGGCGGCGAGATATGCGCACCGAATCGTCGGCCTCATGAATCTCCAGCTCCTCGACATCAGATTCCTCAAGCAGCTCGATCAGTTTCTTGATTTTGCGAATGTCCATAGTCAGTCCAGTCCCGTTTTGTCAGGTCTATCGGTGAATGCGTTTCAGGGCGGCCTGAAGTGCGAGGTCGTACCCCTGGATGCCCCGCCCACAGATAAAGCCGTCGGCGATATCCGAGAAATAGGAGTGATGCCGGAAGGGTTCCCGTGCATGCACATTGGAAAGATGCACTTCGATGAATGGGATCCCCGAAGCCAGTATGGCGTCCCTGAGGGCAATGCTGGTATGGGTGAAAGCAGCCGGATTGATGATGATGAAATCCACGCCTTCCGCCCGGGCTTCGTGAACCCGCTCAATCAGTTCGTATTCGGCGTTTGACTGCAGATGCAGCAGGTGATGACCTTTCTCTGCCGCCAGCGAGCGCAACCGGTCGTCAATATCGGCCAGTGTCTCGTAACCATAGACCTCTGGCTCTCGGGTGCCGAGCATGTTGAGGTTGGGGCCATGGAGCACCAGAATTGTCGACATGGTTCTGTCTGCCTTGATGTCTTTTAACAGAATCGCCGAAATTAACGGCAAGTTCCCTCAATGGTGCGTGCTTGTTTCCCTCAGATCAACACTTTTTGACAATCTTCCCTGTTGTCCATTGGTCGTAATAAAGACGGCAAATGAAGCGAAACGGGCTCTTTCCGTTGACGATAATCATTGTCGTCAACGATGGCGAGAACTTCTATACGACGTTGGTTTCATAAATGACAGGCGCCGGGCAAGGCCTGAAGCATGCCCGGCGGGGCAGGATGGTCAATCCTCCAGGGTAACGCAGTTGCGGCCGTGTTCCTTGGAGGTGTAGAGCGCCCGGTCCGCGCGCTCGCACAGGGCCTGGGATGTCTCTTGATTCCAGGCTGCGATGCCGCAGCTGAAGGTGACATTGAACTCCCTGTCCCCCGCCGGTTGATGCAGTTCCGAGAAGCGTTCTCGGATTTCGTTGAGCACATTCCGCGCATCGCTTGGGCGGGTGTTGGGCAGGATGATGGCAAATTCCTCTCCGCCATAGCGGCCAATGTGGTCGGTTTTACGCAGGCGCTGCTTGAGGAACATCGACAGGCTCCGCAGCACCCGGTCCCCAATCGGGTGGCCAAAGGTGTCGTTCACCTTCTTGAAATAGTCGATGTCGATCATGGCAAAGCACAGAGGCTGGCCTTTCTGCCGCGCCCGGACGATTTCCTGATCCAGCAGGTGCAGGCTGTGGGTGTGGTTGAACAGCCCGGTCAGGCTGTCACGAATCATCAGTGCCAGCAGCGAACGCGCGCGCCGTCCGCGGTTATGAATGGTCGCAATCAGGTGCTTGGAGTCGATCGGTTTGGTGAGGAAGTCGTAACCGCCCAGGCTCATTGCGTGGAGTTGCTTGCTGACATCTTCTTCCGCCGACAGGTAAATGATGGGTACGCTGTGAAAGCGGTCCTGCTGACGGATCACCCGGGCGATTTCCATTCCGGTGCAGCCTGGCATGTACATATCCAGAATGATGATCTCCGGAGAAAATTCCTCCAGGCCATGAATAATCTGCATCGGGTCGGTGATGATGCGGGCGGTCATCCCCGCTTTTTTCAGCACCGTTTCCATGTATTTGGCCTGGGCCCGGGAGTCGTCCAGTACCAGTACCTTATAGGGCTCTACTGTATTGCCATGGGTGTAGGTTTCGATCTTCTCGATCAGTTGGCCGGGATCAACCGCCGGATAGAAGAATTCCTCGCCGCCACAGCGGGAAGCCTGCAGCCGGGTCTCAATGGAGCCGTCTTCGTCGCTCACGAAAATGATCGGGATGGGTGTGTCGTGACGTTCCTGAAGATGTTCAATGGTGGCGATACCCGCATTGGGCGTGCCGCCAAAATTGACATCCACCAGAATGGTTTCCGGCTTGTGGAGTGCGCAGGCTTCGGTCAGATCTTCGGGGCTGGCAAAGGCTGAGGCCCGGAAGCCGAAAAACTCCAGCTGACGGATGAGGCGGCCTGCCATCTCCTGATTGCCGAGGGCAATGTAAACCGGGGTGCGACGGAACTGGTGAGGCATTTCGGGGTTGTTGCGGTCTGTTCGGCGCAGCGTGCTTTGGGAGAGGGCCTCGATGGCATCCTGGAGTTTCCGTTCCAGGGTCTCGTCCAGCGCGGAGCCGGCCTCCCAGTGGTTGATCAGCTCCAGAATGGCCTGGCCGGCGTCAGCGTGGCTGACCATTTCGAAACGCTGTGCGTAACGGACCAGTTTGCCTGTGGCGGTGGCGAACTCCCCGCGATGAGCCGCGGCCTTCTCGCCGTCTTCGTGAATCTTTTGCCAGGTATCCAGAACAACCCGGGCCTGGGTTGTTACCCGGCGTGCGAAATGCTGCCTGAGTTTTTCTTTCTGGCTTTCGTCGTTCATGTTGCTCCGGCCTGTTTTTTTCGTTATTGGTCGTCCTTCCCCGGTGCGGACAATTTTCAACCTTAGTCCTTTTGCAGAGTCTATAGTGTTTAATGTTGTCGGCGTAGGTTGCGCACTGTAAATGTTTGTCAACTCTGCGCTGCAGGTCACAATCACCCGGCCAGACCATGCTCCCGCAGGAGTGGAAACCCCGGCGGAATACTCGGTACTCTGTACGCTGGGTATCGACGGAGCCATGGGTTACCATCCTGGCCGGCCGTTTGCCGCTGACAATCAACAGACAGGGGATTAAAAGTCATATGCCAGGCAAAATCAGACAGTACTTCAGGGACAGGAAAGACGATGTTCGGAATTCTGCCGGGGGCAGCGGTGTTATTGGTAAGCTCATTCTGGCGTTGCTGGTGGTGTACCTCCTGGTGTCGGTCGTCCTTGGCATGTACTGGAGCAGCGAGCCCGACGCGTTTTCGGTTCGTGAGCATACCCGCTCAGTAGCCAGTTCCATGGGGCGTGAACCGGTGACAGGTTTCGCGACCACGGTAACCATGATCCGGATCGCCGAAACCCTGCTTGAAAAGCCCGGCGGCTATATTTCCAACGATATATTCCCGCCGGGCGTTTGGCTGGACAACATGCCCAGTTGGGAGTTTGGCGTGCTGGTGCAGCTCCGGGACCTGTCCCGGGCCATGCGCCGGGATATTGCCCGCTCCCAGAGCCAGTCCGCGGAGGACCCGGACCTGACCATCGCGGAGCCGCAGTTTAATTTTGACAGCGGAAGCTGGGCCATCCCGTCCACCGAAGCGGAATACCGTCGCGGCATCGCAGCCCTGAAGCGCTACCTCAACCGGTTGTCCAGCCCGGAGCAGTCCCGCGCCCAGTTCTATGCCCGGGCGGATAATCTGGCAAACTGGTTGGCGGACCTTGAAACCAGAATCGGCAGCCTCTCAAGAACATTGGGCGAGAGTGTTGGCAAGGCCTCGGTATCTGATGCAGTGGCCAATATGGATATGGATAACCCGCTGCAGGAAGAAGCAAGGGGCATTGATGTGAAGACGCCCTGGACCCAGATTGATGATGTTCTCTACGAAGCCCGGGGAAGTTCCTGGGCGCTGTTGCATATCTTCCGGGCCATTGAAGTGGACTTCCGGAAGGTGCTGCAGGATAAAAATGCCATGTCCAGCGTGAAACAGGTGATCATTGAGCTGGAAGGTGCCCAGGGTCCAATGTGGAGCCCGGTGGTACTGAACGGCAGCGGTTTTGGCGTACTCGCCAATCACTCACTGACCATGGCGGCCTATCTCTCCCGGGCCAGCGCGGCAATCAGTGATATGCGGGATCTGCTTTCCCGGGGGTGACCGGCCACCTGCCCCGGGTGGGCAGGCATAGACAAACCGGGCATCGCGCCCGGTTTTTCTATGCCTGGAATTACCGGGTCAGCCCTTGTAGGCGTTCACGGAATCGACGATGGCTTTTCTGGCAGCTTCGGCGTTGTCCCAGCCCTGAACCTTGACCCACTTGCCCGGCTCAAGGGTCTTGTAGTTCTCGAAGAAGTGCTTGATCTGATCGCGCAGCAGTTCGGGCAGATCGGTGATTTCCCGAACGTTGTGGTAAGTGGTGGTCAGTTTGTCGTGAGGCACGGCAACCAGCTTGGCGTCACCACCGGCTTCGTCTTCCATGTTCAGCACGCCAACCGGGCGGCAGCGGATCACGGAGCCTGCCTGAACCGGGTAAGGGGTTACTACCAGCACGTCCAGGGGGTCGCCGTCGTCGGCCAGGGTGTGCGGGATGAAACCGTAGTTGGCCGGGTAGAACATCGGGGTGGCCATGAAGCGGTCCACCAGCAGGGCGCCCATGTCTTTGTCCAGTTCGTACTTCACCGGGGAGCTGTTGGCCGGGATTTCGATAGCAACGTAAATATCTTCAGGCGGGTTCTTGCCTGCGGGGATGTTGTCGAATTGCATGTGCGATCCTTCCTGAGGTGCGTTTGACTGCATTGGAAAAGTGGACGCAATTATACGGGACAATGGTGAGGATCGAAACCAAACGTTGGACTGTAACGTTATGCGCCATATTGTTGCCGTATTCTGACTCTGGTAATTTCCGGAAACGGAAAGCGAGGAACGTTAATCCATTCTCAAGGGATAATGAGAAGATGACGCCACAAAGGAAGGGTTGGACAGTTGGTCTCTCTGCGTGTCTGGCGCGGCATGAAAGCGGGCTCTCAATAAGATTTGAGGGTGGGCCGGGCACTTCTCACTTCGGCGGCTCTCCGTCTCGCCCCGAAGGCATTTCCCACCACAGATTCCTCGCCTTGGCCCCTGAGGGCTTTCAGCTTTACCAGAGTTGCTATCGCAGCGAGCACGAGGAGAACCGGAGCCCGGGTATTCCTCCATCCCCTAGGCGAACTCCCGTAATTACTCGACGCCGTTCCCACTTATCCCTTTTTTCTCCTGATACTCACTGATCGAGTATTGATCCTACTGACAAAGGACGTTGTTAATGCTGGATTCCACAGGCTTGCAATTCACCGTGGGTGTTGGGGACCTACCCGACGATACTTTCCGTGTGTACGAGTTCGAGGTTGTTGAGGCACTTTCCGACGTGTTTACTCTCAACCTGACAGCGTTCAGCAAAGCCAGCCAGGTTGCGCCGGCGGAGGTGCTGCAACAAGAGATGATCCTTCGAATCTATCAGGATGGTCGGTTGCTGCGGCAGTTCAGGGGGGTAGTGGCAGAGTTTTGTCGTGGTGCTGTGGGCCACCACCGAACCCGCTACCAAATGGTGATCAGGCCCACCCTGTGGCGCCTCGGTTTAGGCCGGAACAGCCGGATATTTCAGCATAAGGATACCGAAGCGATAGTGCGGGTGTTGCTGGATGAATACGGAGTGACAGGCACACGTTTCAATTTGGTTCGAACACCGGAAGAACGGGAATACTGCGTGCAATACCGCGAGTCCGATCTTGCATTCCTGCAGCGGTTGGCCGCCGAGGAAGGCTGGCATTTCCGTATCGAACACGGGCCGGAGAGCTCTGAGTTTGTTATTGCCGATCATCACCGGGACTCACTGAAGCTGGACAAAGCCCCCTACAATGCCATGGCTGGCGGTAGCAGCCGGCAAAGCTGCATAACCCGGTTTGACACCACCGAGCGGGTCGGTGTTGCCGGAGTTGTCATGAAAGACTACACCTTCCGTAACCCCGCCTCTGGGCTTGACCATATGGGCATGGCGTCGGGCCTTAAGCATCAGCGACCGGACTACGAACACTACGACTACCCGGGGCGGTACAAGCAGGATGCCAGCGGCGAACCGTTCGCCCGGGCCCGGCTTGATGGCCTCCGACGAAATGTGAGTACCGCCAGCGGTGAGAGCAATCGGGCCGATTTCACGGCCGGCGCATGCGTTCCTCTGGAAGACCATTTTGATGAGGCATCCAACATTGAATGGCTACTGACGGGGGTGACGCATCACGGTGTCCAGCCGCAGGCGCTGGAGGAAGAAGCCGGCGGCGAGCCAACAACCTACGGAAATCGTTTCACGGCGGTGCCTGCGACCGTGAACTGGTGTCCGCGGAACGACAACTGCCGCCCGGTAATGGACGGCCCTCAAATAGCCAGGGTGACGGGGCCGGTCGGGGAGGAGATTTATTGCGATGACCACGGAAGGGTAAAGGTATGGTTTCCCTGGGACCGTTACGGCACGGACGATGAGCACAGCAGTGCCTGGTTACGGGTAAGCCAGGGCTGGGCTGGCGGGCAATACGGATTCATGGCCTTGCCTCGCGTCGGTCACGAGGTGATTGTCAGCTTCCTGGACGGTGATCCGGACCAGCCGATCATAACCGGGCGGACTTACCACGCGACCAATACGCCACCTTATTCCCTGCCGGCCACGGAGGAGCACCAAACGTTTTTCAACTGCCCGGATGTGCGGGATCTGGTGGTGGGTGAACTGCAAACGCTGCTGCCCGACATTCACAGCAAACTGGGAGGCTGAATGACACCGGTTATCCGCAATGCCCTGGCAGGGCTGCTA
>PAKW01000051.1 GCA_002707215.1 Halomonas sp. | reverse complement strand
GTCCCGCTTTTTCAGAAACTTTGTGCAAAGGTACGCTTGGTGCAGTCAAACCGCCTTATTGTAAAAAATATGGCGGTTTGTGTCCATCTGAAATCCTTCCCCCGAATCACCGGCAGAGGACCAGTTATCTTTTCCGGGAAACGCTACGAGCACATCCATGTGCGCTTGGCGCAGGCTATCCATGGCCTCAGACATTCCCGAAAAAGATAACTGGCCCGCTGCCTCGGAGTTAGCTGTTATTTCAGCGCCAGCACATCCTGCATGTCATAAAGCCCTGCAGGCTTATCCTTCAGCCACAACGCCGCCCGCATCGCCCCTTTGGCAAAGGTCATCCGGCTACTGGCCTTGTGGGTCACCTCAATACGCTCACCCTCAGTGGCGAACAAAACGGTGTGATCACCGACTACATCACCGGCGCGAATGGTCTCAAAACCAATTTCCTTGCGGGTGCGCTCACCGGTGAAACCCTCGCGACCGTAGACGGCGCATTCTTTAAGGTCGCGTCCGAGCGCATCAGCGACGACTTCGCCCATGCGCAGGGCGGTGCCGGAGGGCGCGTCTTTCTTGTGGCGGTGATGAGCCTCGATGATTTCGACGTCATAGTCGTCACCCAGGGTCGCAGCGGCGGTGCGCAGCAGGTTTAGGACGACATTAACGCCGACACTCATGTTGGGCGCGAACACCACCGGCGTGGATTCGGCGACCAGGGCCAGTTGTCGCTTTTCGGCATCAGACAGGCCGGTGGTGCCGATTACGAGCCTCTTGCCGTTGTCCCTGCAGAACTCGGCGTTTTCCAGGGTCAGGTCCGGGAAGGTGAAGTCGATGAGCACATCGAAATCGTTCTTCACATCGGTCAGGCTGCCAGCCATTTTCACGCCGGTTTTACCGATGCCGGTCATTTCTCCGGCATCGGCGCCGATCAGGCTGCTGCCCGGCTCGACGACGGCGGCACCCAGCTCAAGGCCTTCAATGCCGTCAACGGCTTCGATCAGGACTTTTCCCATGCGCCCGGCGGCGCCGATGATCGCTACCCTCATGCTCGCGTTCCTTTTTTGTCAGCCGTCAGAATTTCATTTCGTCGAAGAAGCTTTTCACACCCTCAAACCAGGACGTTTTCTTCGGGCCATGCTCCGTGCCATTGCCACTATCCAGGGTTGCCTGGAATTCTTCCAGCAGTTCTTTCTGGCGCCTGGTCAGGTTCACCGGCGTTTCCACAATCACCCGGCACAGCAAGTCGCCTGCAGGGCCACCACGGACCGGGCTAACACCCTTGTTGCGCAGGCGGAAAAGTTTGCCGGTCTGGGTTTCGGGCGGAATCTTGAGCTTTACGCGGCCATCCAGGGTCGGCACTTCCAGCTCGCCGCCGAGGGCCGCATCCACGATGCTGATGGGAACTTCACAGTAAAGGTTACGACCATCACGGGTGAACAGGGAGTGCTCGCGCACGGCGACCTGTACGTACAGGTCGCCGGGAGGTCCGCCATCAACCCCCATTTCGCCTTCACCGGAAAGGCGGATACGGTCGCCGGTATCCACGCCCGGCGGCACTTTAACAGAGAGAGTCTTTTCTTCCTGAACCCTGCCCTGGCCACGGCAGGCCTGGCAGGGGTTCTTGATAACCTGGCCAGAACCACGGCAGGTGGGACACGCCTGCTGCACGGTAAAGAACCCCTGCTGCATACGCACCTGCCCCATACCTTTACAGGTACCGCAGGTTTCCGGGCGGGAGCCTTTTTCGGCGCCACTGCCGTCACACACGTCACACTCGCGATGCCCCGGAATCTTGATCTGGACGGTTTTGCCTTTGACGGCTTCTTCCAGGTCCAGCTCCAGGGTGTAACGCAGATCGGCACCACGGGTGTTACGGCTACGGCCACCACCACCAAAGATATCGCCGAATACGTCACCAAAGATGTCGGAGAAGCTGGCTCCGCCACCTCCGAATCCACCGCCTGCCTGACCGTCCACACCGGCGTGACCGAACTGGTCGTACGCCGCTCGCCTGGACTGGTCCGCCAGTATTTCGTAGGCTTCGCTGGCCTCCTTGAACTTGTTCTCGGCTTCGCTGTCGCCCGGGTTACGGTCGGGGTGGTACTTCATGGCGAGCTTTCGGTAGGCTCGCTTGACTTCCTTCTCGTCCGCATCCCGGGAAATCCCGAGAATTTCGTAATAATCGCGCTTGGCCATGCTTTTAAAACCCTGTTTTTAAACGCGGAAAACGCGGGGGCGCCCCCGCGTTTTCCAACTACCTGATGTACTTCAGATTTATCGTTTGTCGTCGTCTTTCACTTCTTCAAACTCAGCGTCCACAGCGTCATCAGCCTGCTTTGCCTGGGCATCTTCCTGCCCGCCAGCCTGCTGTGCCTGCTCGGCCTGATCTGCGTACATCTTCTGGGCCAGCTCGGAAGAAACTTCAGTCAGCTTCTGGGTCTTGGCCTCGATGTCTTCCTTGCTGGAACCCTCCAGAGCTTCTTCCAGCTCTTTGATGGAAGCCTCGATTGACTCTTTCTCGCTGTCGCTGACTTTGTCACCCGCATCTTTCAGGGTCTTGCGAACGGCATGCACCATGGCGTCACCCTGATTGCGAACCCGGACCAGCTCTTCGAACTTACGATCTTCCTCGGCGTTGGCCTCGGCGTCACGCACCATCTTCTCGATTTCATCATCGTTCAGGCCGGAAGAGGCCTTGATCACGATGGACTGCTCCTTGCCGGTCGCCTTGTCCTTCGCGGACACATTCAGGATACCGTTGGCATCAATATCAAAGGTGACTTCGATCTGCGGCACACCACGCGGTGCCGGCGGAATGTCGGCCAGGTCGAAACGGCCCAGGGATTTGTTCTGGGCAGCCTGCTTGCGCTCGCCCTGAACCACGTGGATGGTCACCGCAGTCTGGTTATCATCCGCGGTGGAGAAAGTCTGCGACTTCTTGGTCGGAATCGTCGTGTTCTTCTCGATCAGCGGAGTCGCCACGCCACCCATGGTTTCGATGCCCAGGGTCAGCGGGGTTACGTCCAGCAGCAGAACGTCTTTCACGTCACCGGACAGTACGGCTGCCTGAATGGCAGCACCCATGGCCACGGCCTCGTCCGGATTGACGTCCTTGCGAGCCTCTTTGCCGAAGAACTCTTTTACCTTCTCCTGCACCAGCGGCATACGGGTCTGACCACCGACCAGGATAACCTCGTCGATCTCGGCGGCCTTCATGCCGGCATCCTGCAGAGCCACTTTACAGGGCTCAAGGCTGCGCTGAACCAGATCTTCCACCAGGGATTCCAGCTTGGCGCGGGTCAGTTTCACGTTCATGTGCTTGGGACCAGACGCATCTGCGGTGATGTACGGCAGGTTTACGTCTGTCTGCTGGCTGCTGGAAAGCTCAATCTTCGCCTTCTCCCCAGCTTCCTTCAGGCGCTGCATCGCCAGGGAGTCACCACGCAGGTCGATGCCACTGTCTTTCTTGAACTGATCTGCCAGGAATTCGATGATTTTCAGGTCGAAGTCCTCACCACCGAGGAAGGTGTCCCCGTTGGTGGCCAGTACTTCGAACTGGTGCTCGCCGTCCACGTCCGCGATCTCGATGATGGACAGATCAAAGGTACCACCGCCCAGGTCGTAAACTGCGACGGTACGATCACCGCTCTTCCTGTCCAGGCCATAAGCCAGGGCAGCTGCGGTCGGCTCGTTGATAATGCGCTTTACTTCCAGACCGGCAATCTTGCCCGCGTCTTTGGTGGCCTGGCGCTGGCTGTCGTTGAAGTAAGCCGGAACGGTAATCACCGCCTCGGTGACTTTCTCGCCCAGGTAGTCTTCCGCCGTCTTCTTCATCTTCTTCAGAACTTCCGCAGACACCTGCGGCGGCGCCATTTTCTGGCCTTTCACTTCAACCCAGGCGTCGCCATTGTCCGCCTTGGTAATCTTGTAGGGCACCATCTTGATGTCTTTCTGAACCACATCGTCTTCAAAACGACGACCGATCAGGCGCTTGATGGCGTAAAGGGTGTTGTTCGGATTGGTAACCGCCTGGCGCTTGGCTGACTGGCCAACCAGGGTCTCTCCATCGTCCGTGTAGGCAATGATGGACGGGGTGGTGCGATCACCCTCGGCGTTTTCAATAACCTTGACCTTGTTACCATCCATGATGGCCACACAGGAGTTGGTCGTTCCCAGATCGATACCGATAATCTTGCTCATTGAGTCGCTCCAATTCTTCTGAAGGCTTTCCCGGAGGCCCGGCCTCCGGTGTCGCTATTTAATGGCTATATTGGCGCTTTGATCGGCTTTTCAAGCCTGCTCATCAATTTTTGGTGCATCTTCTGCTTTGGCAACGACCACCATGGCTGGACGTACCACACGACCATTCAACAGATACCCTTTCTGCACCACGGCCACCACACTGTTGGGCTCGGCGTCCGGGGCCGGCACCATGGACATGGCCTCATGTTGCCGGGGGTCGAACGGCTCACCCACCGGGTTAACCTGTTCAACGTTGAATTTTTTCAGGCTGGCCATGAACAGGCTCAGCGTCATTTCCACGCCCTCCCGAATGGAAGCCACCAGCTTGCCGGACTCTTCCTGGCCTTCGGTGCTCTCAAGCGCCTTTTCCAGGCTGTCTGCAACCGGCAACAGCTCCTTGACGAATTTCTCCAGGGCAAACTTGTGGGCTTTCTCCACATCGATCTCGGCACGACGACGCACGTTCTGCATCTCGGCCTGGGAACGCAGCATCTGCTCCTGGAACTGCTGAACCTGAGCCTTCAGTGCATCCACCTCGGACGTTTCGCCTCCGGTGGCATCCCCTTCGGTCGTCTGGGCTTCCTCTTTGGCAGCCTCGAGGGCTTCGTTCAGTTCCTCGTGCTCGTTGCGGTTCTCGTCAGTGCTCATGGCTACTCCTGCTTGGTCTCCAGCGGCCCCCTTTCGGTGGCCGGTTGAACATGGGCTCCGGCCGCAGTGCGCCGGGAAAATGTCGTTGCGAACGGATATGGGGCCCCACTTCCAGGTTTCAACCACCGGCGCCAGGATTCCTGAAGAAAATGCCGTCGCAGGTTTGCAAATTACATAAACCCTGTATATATTCCCAGTTACTGTATGCATCAACAGTGTTTAGCCGGTTTTCAGAAAGTCGCGGAGGTTATCTGCATGCTTACCCAGCTCACGGTTTCCAACTACGCCATCGCCGAACGGGTGGAACTCCAGTTCAGTAAAGGCATGACTGCACTTACCGGCGAGACCGGTGCCGGCAAATCCATCGTGCTGGACGCCCTGGGCCTGGCCATGGGCGGCCGTGCCGATGCCGGCGCAGTCCGTCACGGGGCCAAGCGCGCAGACATCACAGCCACATTTGATGTATCCGCCATCCCCGAGGCAACCGAGTGGCTCGCAGAGCATGAGCTGGATGATGAAAATGACTGCATACTTCGCCGCGTTATCAGCAAAGACGGCCGTTCCCGCGCCTACATCAACGGCCAGCCCTGCCCCCTGAATCACCTCAAGGACCTTGGCGGCGTACTGATGGACATCCACAGCCAGCACCAGCACCAGTCTCTGCTGCGCAAGGAAACACACCGCAAACTGGTGGATGAGTTCGCCGGCGCCGAGGCCCTGGCCACGGATACCCGGGAGGCATGGAGAACCTGGAACCAGACCCGCCAGCGTCTGAGCGAACGGCGGCAGAACGCTGACGAGGCGGAGGCGAAACTGCAACTGCTGCGTTACCAGGTGGAAGAACTGGGCCGCCTGGCCCTTGAAACTGGCGAACAGGAACGCCTGGAACAGGAACAGGCACAACTGAGCCAGGCCGATACGGTTCTGCACAACAGCCACCAGGCGGCCCTGCTGTGCACAGAAGATGAAACCAGCGCTGCCAGCCTGGTCCGCCAGGCCCTGCAGCAGCTGGAACAGCTTCCGGTAGACGTACCAGCACTGGCCGACACCATCCAGATGCTGAACGAGGCCCAGATCCAGATCGGCGAAGCCGGCGACAACCTGCGCCACTTTGTCGAGGATTACGAGGCTGATCCTGCCAGACTGGCGGAAGTGGAGGAACGGCTAAGCGCCATCTACCAGATGGCACGGAAGCACCGGATTACCCCGGAAGCGTTGCCGGAGCTGCACCAGCGCCTAAGTGCCGAATTGGCCGAACTGGAAGGGGGGGAGGGCAGACTGGAACAGCTGGAAGCGGAATTGGCCAGCCAGCGCAGCCGGTTCGACGAGCTGGCCGGCCAACTGTCGGAGGCACGCGCCAAAGCCAGCGCCGAGCTTGACCAGCGCGTAGCCGCAGAGCTCGGCCAGCTGAGCATGCCCAACATGCAGTTCATCACCCACCTGAACCGCAACACCGACGCAGAACCTGCGGCCCACGGGCTGGAAGACGTTGAATTTGTGGTCAGCGCGAACCCCGGCCAGCCTGCCCGGCCTCTGGCCAAGGTTGCCTCCGGTGGCGAGCTGTCGCGGATCAGTCTCGCGATTCAGGTGGTGGTTGCCCAGACCTCAACCACACCCACCCTGGTCTTTGACGAAGTGGATGTCGGTATCGGCGGCGGCACCGCCGAAGTGGTTGGCCGACTGCTTCGCACCCTGGGAGGAAACGGCCAGGTGCTTTGTGTCACTCATCTGCCACAAGTGGCGGCCCAGTGCCACCAGCACCTGTTCGTCAGTAAATTTACCGAACAGGACGCCACCTTCTCGAAAATCGAGACGCTGGACGATCAGGGCAGAATCGGCGAAGTGGCGAGAATGCTGGGTGGCGTGGACATGACCGACCATACGATCGCTCATGCCAGGGAAATGTTTTCAAAGGGGCAGGCAACTCACCACTGAGCCAAAGAACCGAACCTCTACCCCTCTCGATCCTGAGAGCTGTTGGGGCGGGCTTAAGCACCGCCCCTTTTTTCTACCTGGCGCTTCCTTCTACCTGGCGCTTCCGCGGGCCGGAATCAGGATTTGATCGGCTTGACGTAAAGGATCAGGCTATGGTCCACGATTTCATAGCCACGCTCTTTCGCGATTGTCTTCTGGCGCTCCTCAATCACTTCATCGAAGAACTCGATAACCTCACCGGTCTGAGTACAGACCATATGATCGTGGTGATCATCACCGGCCATTTCAAAAACGGCATGGCCGCCTTCAAAGTTGTGGCGCAGCACCAGGCCGGCCGCCTCAAACTGCGTCAGCACCCGGTAGACCGTTGCCAGCCCCACATCATCCCCCTGCTCCAGAAGCTTCTTGTAGACATCCTCGGCACTGAGATGATGCTCTTCGGCCGTCTCCAGTATGTTGAAGATTTTCACTCTCGGCAGAGTCACTTTCAGACCGACTTTTCGTAGTTCGGCGTTTTCAGATGACATGTTACTATTCACTCTTTGGTGTGCCTCACGGCTTCCGGTATGATGAAGCCGCCATTAAACGGTTTACCCGTGTCACACCTGCCTCGGGCAGGCGATTTCAAGATAGAGGATTTCCCCCGGCGATGCAAAAGCTCACAGCGCTCATTCTCACTCTCTTTCTATCCGGTTGTGCTTTCCCGGGCGTTTACAAGATCAACGTCCAACAGGGAAACATCGTAACCGATGATGAGCTTTCGCAACTGGCTGAGGGCATGTCCCGCAGCCAGGTGCATGCAGTTATGGGGACACCACTCATGCTGAACCCGGTTGATCTCTCCCGGGAATACTATGTGTATACGTTTCAGCGGGAAGGTGGCGATATCACAGAGCAGCGAATCATCGTTTATTACGAAGGCGATCAATACGCCCATTACGAAGCACAATTGCTCGAAGAAACGCCGGCTTACTGAGGTCAGGCTTTCTTCTTCGCCCGATTCAGGCGCGCCTGTTTCGGGTCGATCCTGAGCGGTCGGTAGAGCTCCACCCGATCTCCCTCACGGAGTTCATGGGCCGACGGGTTCTTGATGACCTTTCCGAACACACCCATGTCAGTGGCATCCACATCAATTTCCGGGAAAATATCAGCAATACCTGAGAGTTTCGCCGCCTCCAGCGCGGTCGCCCCCTCAGGAACCGTCACTGGAATAATTTCCTGTTTGTCCGGGCGGGCATAGGCCACTTCCACCTGAATCATGCACCTTCCTTTCGATAGAGATCATCCGCACGGCGGCAGAACGCATCCACCATGGTGTTGGCGGCCTGACTGAACACCGGCCCGAAGGTGATTCGGGACAGGGAACCGGAAAATTCAAACTCCAGGGAAAGAATCACCTTGCAGGCGTTGTTGTTCAGCGATTTGAAGCGCCAGCGACCGGTCAGATTCCGAAACGGACCCTCCACCAGGTTCATCTCTATTGCGTCAGGCAGTAACAACTGATTCCGGGTGGTCAAGGTATGCCGTATGCCCCCCCTGGCAATTTCCAGGGACGCGGTAATCTGCTCCGGATTCTGCTCATGAATCTCGGCGCCCGCGCACCAGGGAAGGAATTCAGGGTAACGGACAACGTCGTTTACCAGGTGGAACATGCGCTCGGCCGAGTGCATTACCAAAGCTGTTTTGTCGATCAGATGGGGCATTGGAACCGATTGTCCTGCTTGTAAACATGCTGTGAAATGATGGCGGACTTCTGAGAAGGAAGAGAGTCTCAATCACACGCTATGATAAAGGATATCGTCCTCTTTTGGGGTTTTTTCCCCCGACTTTCCTTTCTTGTCATTTTCCGCCGGCGGCGACTGTTCAACTGTGGGCACGGTTTCATTGCCTACGGCTCCGCCCCCGGACGACTCCGCGGGCCCCCGGGCTTGCGCAGGCGCCTCCAAGGGCAATGCCCGGTCACGGGACAGCAGCGTAACAGGCGACTCACACCACACAGCGGTGCTGCCGTTGTCACAGAGATTCGACAGCGAAAACGCCGTGTACTGAACGCCAATCCAGGCAACCACCAGTGGCGACACCAACCGCATCACCCATAACCAGATACCGGCGAACAACGTCGGAGTCGAGCCCAGCATCGTGATGGACAGATGCCGGGTCAGGCCCCAGCCGGCAAACAGCGCAATCAGAATGGCGGCCAGAGGAATCAACAAGCCACCGGTCACCAGCTCCAGCCATCGGAAAATGATGGCGCCGCCAACACGCTCCTGCGCCCACACATTAAACGACAACAGCGATGCCAGCCCCGCCAGCCATACCGCCAGGCCGATCAGCACCAAAGACAACCCCCGCGGTGCCCCCGTCCATTCACGGAACCAGCCAACGATGGGTTCAAGCAGGTTCAGCGATGTGGCCCAGACAATCAGCACCACCACAAGAAACACCGTGGCAATCACGAACTGGCTTGCCGGCAGCTGGGCCAGTGTCACGGGCATGGAAACGAATAACAGGCTGAACCCACGTTCGCCATCAAAACGGTTGCCGTCTGTAGCCATGGCAAAGATCATCAGGCCGGCAATGATCGCCACCAGGGTATCCATCAGAACAGCGGCAAGAACCGAACGCTTGAGGCGGGTATGGGGCGTAGTGTAGGAACCAAGAATTGCCCATACCCCCATACCCAGCCCCAGCGTAAAGAACGCATGAAACAAAGCCGCTTTCAGACTTCCCCAACTGAGGTCTTCCGGGTGCATGGCCAGAATCTGGCCGACGGCACCATCAAGCCGTCCGTACCAGACCGCCAGAGCGAATAACACCAGCATCAGCACCAGAGTTCCCGGCACCACCACACGCAGCGTCCGTTCAAGGCCTTTGACAACCCCCTGCGCCGATACCCAGATCACCAGCAGCAGGAAAAAGATATGCCAGCCCATGAACATCCGGTACTCGTGGGGGTCGGAAACCAGCCCGGCCAGGATCGCCGCTGCCTCAGCGTCACCCGCCCCGGAGAACCGCCCCAGCGCGCCAAAGAAGACATAAGCCAGAGCGATGGAACCGAATACTGCTGTAAACGACAACACCAGGAAGGCCGCAAGAATGCTGAGCCGGCCCACCGCCATCCAGGCGCGGGAACGTTTGGCACTGCGAATCAGGCCGTCCATCGCCAGCACAATACCGTGGCGGGCATAACGACCAATGGCGGCCTCCGTGACCATCAGCGGCAGGGTAACCAATAGCAGGCAGGCCAGGTAGAGCAGGATGAACAGGCCGCCACCGTGCATACTGGCCAGGTAGGGAAACTGCCACAGATTGGCCAGACCAACGGTTGAACCCACCGCAGCCCAGAAAAAAGTTGATTTTCGGGTAAAGGACCCGACATGTGTCTGATACGGCGTAGGCATCCGCGCCCCTAAATAAGTCTGGGACAGTATTGTAGCCGAAGGATCCGGCCGCGCACGAACGGGTAAACGCGGTGTCGCCGATTTCGTGACCGGTCCGGCACTCGTGGGCTACAATGCGCCTTTTTCCGGCTGCACTAACGCCGGCCCGTTCATTTCTCCGCCCCCGGATTCATTGATTCATGAGCAAGAAAAAACCCGGAACGCCGAGCAGTACCATTGCGCTGAACAAGAAGGCGAAGCATGAGTACCACATCGAGGACCGCTTCGAGGCAGGTCTCGCCCTGCTGGGCTGGGAAGTGAAATCCCTGCGCGCCGGCAAGGCCCAGTTGGTGGACGCCTATGTACTCCTCAAGGACGGCGAAGCCTGGTTGCTCGGCTCTCACATTACGCCGCTGATTGCAGCGTCTACTCACGTTATTGCAGACCCGACCCGCACCCGCAAACTCCTGCTGCACGCCAAGGAAATTGCCAAGATCGTCGGCAAGGTAAACCAGGCCGGTTACACCTGTATTCCGCTGGCACTCTACTGGAAAAACAACCGGGTAAAGTGCGAGATTGCCCTGGTAAAAGGCAAGAAACAGTTCGACAAGCGCGCCACCGAGAAAGAGCGGGACTGGAACCGCCAGAAACAGCGCATCCTGCGCGATACCAAGCTCTGATTACCGCCCCGCACAGAATACCAAACAGAATACCAAATAGCTGACACCGGTCACGGCCTGCACTGGCCGGTGTGTCGCATACTCACCCTCTTTGCTCAGGTTGCCAACAGGCCTATACTCGGGAGTCCCGGTGCATGGCAAAGGGAGAGCTTATGTCACCTAAACAACTGCCCATGTCCGCCGTTGATCGCGCGTGGCTGCGCATGGATACTCCGGAAAACCCCATGATGATCTGCGGGGTTCTGGCCCTGGACCGCCCGGTCTCCGTCAACCGCCTGAAACGAATGCTCGAAGAGCGCTTCCTGTGCTTCGAGCGATTCCGCCAACGAGTGCTGGACCACAGCGACCGGGCCTATTGGCAGGATGATCCACTGTTTCACCTCGACAACCACCTGCATCAGATTGCCCTGCCGGGCAAGGCCGACAAGGCCGAGCTCCAGAAACTGGCCAGCGATCTGAACAGCACGTCCCTGGATTTCCGCCGCCCGCTCTGGCAGATGCACTACATCGACAACTACGAGGGCGGCAGTGCCCTGATAATCCGAATTCACCACTGCATTGCTGACGGCATCTCCCTGGTGCGGGTGATGCTTTCACTCACCGACAAAACACCGGAGCCAAAACTCAAGCGGGTTGCCAGCAAACCAGAGGCCAGACACAAACCAGTCTCCACCGCTCAGCACACCCTGCACAGACTGGTGGACAGCGCCCAAGCGGCAACGGACCAGGCCAGGCTGTTCATTCAATCCGTACGCGCAGAACCCAACTACCCGATCAAACTGGCCGCCACCGCCGGCGGGGTTGCCATGGACCTGCTCAAACTTGGCCTGGCACCCTTCGAGCCCAAAACCGGCCTGAAAAGCCCGCTTTCCGGCCGCAAGCATGTCTCCTGGGGCGAGCCCCTGGATCTTGCAGAAGTGAAGGCTTGCGCCAAAGCCCTCGGCGGCACCATCAACGACGCCCTGCTCTGCGCCACCACGGGCGCACTGCAACGACATTTTGCCGCCCACAAAGAAACCATTCCGGAGTGTGGCATCCGGGTAGCCGTGCCTTTCAACCTGCGGCCTCTCGACCAGCCTATAGGGACCCTCGGCAACCAGTTCGGAATGGTGCTGGTAACACTGCCTGTGGAGGTGCAGGATCCGATCATGTGTTTCCGGCAGGTGCAGGAGAACATGAACCGGCTAAAGCGCTCCTACCAGGCTCAGGTGACCTACAGCCTCCTTGATTTGTTCGGCCGTGGCCCCGATATTCTGGAACGCCGGGCCCTGGACCTACTCAGCAACAAGGCCTCTGCGGTACTCACCAATGTGCCGGGGCCCAAGGATGCCCTGTACCTGGCCGGCAGCAAGTTGACCCAGCCCATGTTCTGGGTCCCCCAGACCGGCAGCATCGGCATTGGCATAAGTATTTTCAGCTATGCCGGCACCGTACAGTTCGGCATTACCGTGGACAAGGCGATCCACGCTGACCCGCAGGCGGTGATGGACTACTTCCGCGAAAGCTTC
>PAKW01000050.1 GCA_002707215.1 Halomonas sp. | reverse complement strand
CGTCGGCGCGACGACTGCGTCGAAGGCGCTCGCGGTGTTGCGCGCCGCTTCGACATTCATGTTTGGCCCGGCTGGGATCATTCTAGGCGTCGCGGCGCTCGCTGGCGGCTTGGCATATCTCGCGATCAATGCCGACAAGAGTCGCGCGGCGCTTGGCGAGTATGCGGGCGCGGTCGACGAAGTGAACTCGGCGCTCGACGACTTCGAAGAGGCGCAACGTCTAGCAAACGAGGCGACCGGCGACGCGAAGATCGACGCCGAAGAATTGGCTCGCCTGAAGCGCGAGGAAGCCGAAGCGACTATCGAGGCCGCACAAGCCAAACTCGAAGAGGCGCGCGCCGAGTTGGCGCGTCGTCAGGCGTCGCAGCGTAACGCGCGTTCTCGCGTAGGATCGTCGCCGAACCTTCAGAATGGCGGGCTTGCGGCCATCGAAACCGGCGTCGGCAACCAACTTCGCAAAGTCAATGAGTTGAACAAGTCACTCGACCTTGCTCGGACGCGGTTGGAGCAACTGAACAACCCGTCGACCCGAACCGGTGGCGGCGGTGGTGGTGGCGGCGGCTCGGGTGGCGGTGGTGGCTCGACCGAAAAAGACGCGCTAGACGAGCTGAACAAAGCCTATCGCGACACGTTCGAAACCGAGCGCGAACAAATTCTTCGGTTGAAGGAAGAGCGTCTGAAGGCGATTGAGGCGTCAGGTAAGGCGGAGGCGGAAAAAGCCGACCTTCGCTCGAAGGCGAACGCGATCTATCAAAAAGAGCTGTCGGACATTCGCGACGCCGAAATGAAGATCTTCGACGACTACGTCGACGGCCTGACCGAAGCTGACCGCGTCCGGCAAGAAAAGGTTCAGGCCGAAAAAGACGCAATCGCGGAATTGATGAACGCGCGCGACGAGATGGCCGGTCGGGCGCTTACAATTGCGGAGCGGGAATATCAGGCGCGCCGGGATCAGATCGAAGCCGAAATCGCCGACGAGACGCGTAAGGCGGAAGCGCTTCGACTGTTGGACGACGAGCGCGCCGAATACAGGCGCCAGATACGCGAGGAATTACTCGGCGAGGGTGAGAATAGCAGCGACGCCGCGGAAGTCGTCAGGGCGCAACAGGAGGCCGAACTCGCGACCTTGCGCGAGGGGTTGGAGCTAAAGCTGATCACGAAGCAAGAGTTCGCCGAGCGCGAAATCGAACTTCAGGCGGAAACAGAAAAGCGGCTTCAGGAAATTCGGGCCGCTTCGATGCAGGTTCAGCTTGCCAACGGCGAGCAACTGTTCAACGGGTTGGCGGGGATTGCAAAGACCTTCGCAGGCGAACAATCGGGCGTGTATAAAGCAATGTTCGCCATTGAAAAGGCGTTCGCCATCGCGTCGGCAATCGTGAATATTCAGCACGGCGTTGCGCGCGCTATGTCGCTCCCGTTTCCCGCGAATATCGGAGCCGCCGCCACAGTCGCGGCGCAAGGCGCTGGCGTTGTCGCGAACCTGCAAAGCGCGACCGCGAACTTCGCCGATGGTGGCGTCGACATTCGCGGACCTGGTACCGGTCGAAGCGACAGCATTCGCGCCAATATTTCGCGCGGCGAAAGCGTCATAACCGCTGCCGGGACTGCTGCGAACAAGGGTGTTCTCCAAGCGATCAACGCGGGTGCGTCGGTCGAGGCGTTGATCGCGGGCAACCGGTCGATTGCGTCGGTGAATATCGGATCGACGCAACTTGTCGTGCAGGGCGACGTCGGGACGGCTGACACGCTCGCCGCCCTTCAACGGCAATTGGACGCCCGCGACGCCCGGCTCGCCGACGACGTGAGCCGGATTGTGAAGCGTAATCAGACCATGACCACGCCGCGCCATCTTCGCCCGAAACGCTAAGTCATCCGCGCCGCGATAGCCCCGAAACCAACAAGTTTTCAAAGGGGCGACTATGAGCGCAGGCGAACTGATACCGTGTCGAGGCATTGTCGGCGCTGACTGGCAACCGATGAACCAACAGGCGACGCCCGAAACTTTATCAGGCGAGTCTGATGTTCTCGAATTGGGGCCGTCATATTGGGTCGTTGACTTTGAAGTCGAATGCCCGACGCGGGAAGACTTCGACACATGGTCAGCCTTCCTCGCCAGACGAGGCGGCGCAGCCGTTACCTTTACCGCGCCGCGCACCTTTCGGAAGCTTCCGCGCGACTTACTCATACTGAGCGACAGCGGCGTTTCCCTGTCAGCCGTCAACGCTTCCGGGGGGACGATCACACTAAACGGTGTCGGGTCTGGTAAAGCCTACGCGGGCGATATGGTCAGCTATCGAACCGCAAATAATGGCTATTATATCGGACAAGTTCAGGTCGACGCGGCGCCATCCGGCGGCTCAATCACCCTGTCAGTGTGGCCTGAGCCGATGGCGAAGCACGCGACGACGCCGTCGCCGCGCCGGATCGAAGCGCTCGGCGAGTTCCGACTTGATGGCGCGCCCCGTTGGTCGGGCGAATGGCGTCGTCGGGGTGTTCGGTTCACAGCTAAGCAGGTGATCCGATGACGTTTAAAAAGTCGCGATGGTTTGTCGAGGTGTTTCTTGACGGCTCGACCGTGCGCTTCTGGAATGGTTTCGAGGCGATTACATTCGACGGCGAGACGTTCGATCCGCTTGGCGACCGCTTTTCGCCGCCGGATCGGGTTCGACTACGGTCGAGCCTGGATAGTGACACGATAAAGCTTTCATTCGATAGCTCGCGCCAGACCGACAACAGTGACACGCTCGGCGCATTGCTCGACAGCAACATTCGCCGCCGACAGATCAGGTTGCGGAACGTACATTACAACGCCAGCCCGGACGACGGCGACGTCATATCGGACACTTACGGACGCATTCGCTCGACGCCTGACACCATTTCACCGGGCGGCGAGCCGCAACTCGACGTCGAGATAGAAAGCGGGTCACTCGTCTATCTTGAACGCCGAATGCAAACGCGGTCGCCAGTCAATCAGAAAGAGGCATTTCCCGACGACAAGGGCTTCGACCTGGCGAAAGTTCTCGAGGGGAAGGTTCTCGCCTGGCGCACTAAAACGGTAAAGTCAGGAACGGTCGAGGTGTCGGCGGCGGAGACTGACGACTTCTTCGCGCGCAAGCTGGCGATTGGTGAATTTGCGACCGAAGGGACGTTCGTCGCGCACTTCACCGGCAAACAGCAATTGAAGCATTGGTTTCGCGTCTTTGCCATCGCCGATTGCCGGATCGAGCAACTAAATAAAGTCTGGATTAACGGAAACCTGCAAGTCAACACGGCGCTGGCGCACGGCGTTAGAACCCTTGTGCGCCTTCCGAATGACAAGGGCGAAAACCGCTGTTGGATCACCTTTTACGATGGTCGTCATAACCAGAACGCTGATAGTGAGCTTGTCACATATGCCAGCGAATGGACGTCTAACCACAGGCTACGAGGTGTCGCGTATGTGGTCATAGAACATCAGTGGGATGACGACTTGCCGGAGGCGTTCGATTACAAGTTTGCCGGGAAGGGTGCGCGCTTCTATGATCGGCGGAAAGACAGTACGGCGGGCGGGTCCGGATCGCATCGGTTAACCGACCCGTCTACATGGGAATATACGACGAACCGGATGGTCGTCACCGATCATTATCGCCAGGGCATCCGAATTATGCCGCCGAGCTTCACAGCCGGCGGGGCCGATCCGTCGGTTTATTGGTTCGGTGTCGGAGAGTCCGCCGACGCCATCCCGTACGATGAGTTCAAAGACCTGGCGGACTTGTGCGACGAAAGTGTTCCGCTGAAGGCGGGCGGATCGCAAAAGCGCTACGAGGTTCACGGAATCTTGTCGGCGGACGATGACCACAAGAAGAACCTTGAAAAACTCGCTTCCGGTATGGCCGCGCGCGCTGTTGACCAAGGCGGACGGATCGTCTTTCGCCCTATCCGGTCGCAATCGGTTGTCATGACGCTGACAGATGGCGACTTGTCGAGCACTGAAGATAGCGTTTACGACCCTACCGGGCGCATCGACGACATGGTCAACGCGGTCGAGGGCCGATTTGTCGATCCTGATCAGGATTTCGCGTCGACCGATTATCCGCGCGTCGTGAATGACACGTACGTTGCCGAAGACGGCGGCGACTTGATTGTCGGGACTGAAAATGCCGACATGGATATTAGCGGCGAGCGTGCGCAGCGGGTCGCGACGCTGAAGCTGAATTTCTCGCGACGGGTCGCGACGCTCGAAGAGGTGTTTCTATCGAGCAAGGTTCGCGGCCTGAAGGCGAGCGATTGGTTCTCGCGCGAAAGTTCGCTTCGCGGCATCCCGTCGGGGAAGACGTTCGAGGTCGACGAAATCGAGCGCCGGAAAGACGGGACGACGAAGATACTCGCTTTCGAAGTCGATCCGGACGTCGACGCATGGGAGGCGTCGAACGCGGTCGACTTGTCGGTTCCGCCATATATTCCGCCGAGCCAGATTATCGACCTGACAACGCCGTCGATCACGATCACGCCGTTTAGTTACACCGGCGGTGGGGCGGAGGTTCCGGCGGTGCGGTTGGATAATGCGGACTATGACGACTTTATCGGCGACGAGATTGTCGGCGAGTTCGGCCTTCACGACGGGGCAGGCGGGATCACCGGCGAGAGCGCGACCGTCACCTTTCCCGGCAATATTCAAACGCTAGAGGGTTTAATCGGATTGCCGCCGTCAACGACGTTCGCGATCCGGTTTCAGTCGCGCAAGGGCGAGCGGGTGTCGGCCTGGTCATCGTTCCAGACGTTCACGACGACGAGCGTTTACCGGTCGGGCACGTCCGGCATTGCCGACAGCTTTGTCGGGCAGAATTGGGGCGCGACGGCGAGCGAAAACGAGGCCAGCAACGACTACGCGCCATTTGGCGAAAACAGGCTTTATCACACGCGCTTTTACAAGTTGGCAGGGTTTTGGTCCGGGTCAGGCGCCAGCGGGACGCCAGGAGAAGTGACAGCCAACACAAGCGCCGGGCTGCGTTACATACGCTATCAGCAGCTTGGGATGACGGCGGGCACTTATTGTTTCGCGGGCGCGTCGCCGCAACGCCCATTATTGGCCTGCGTCCCTGGCCAAGTCGTCCACGCTTCCTTTGTTGCGTCTGCGTCTAACTGCAATTCTTTGTCGACCTATATCAGCTTTCACGACTCGGCGGGGAATACCATATCGCAGGTGATTGGCGACGAAATCACGTCGGGCCTGTCTTATCCGCTTGCAAACCGATTGAAACGCCCCTCGGTAACCGCCGTTGCTCCTGCTGGTACGGCATTTGTGCGTTGCGACGCGCGCGCGCGGTCGGCGGCGGCGGGAACTGTTTCGGTTTACCTTGCCGAACCGGTGCTCATGTTCTTGCCGACGCTAAATTCAACGCCGCCACCTTTCCAGGAGGGGCGGGATTACGACGACGGATCAGACGTCACCGGAGAAAATACGGCGCCCGCGATTTATGGGCAAGGGGCGCTAGCTACGAGGAACGACGTGGGCACGGCGCAAATCGCAGCCGGAGCCATAACGAACATTGATGGTAATTCGGACGACGGCGACACTACTCTAGCGGCTCACGCGTGGACGACAGTAGCATCTGAAACGATTACGACGTCAGGCGGCAAGGTTCTTATAATCGTTAACGCAGTGCCAATAGTAACAACAGCCGGACTAACTTACCCTAGGTGCGATGCGCGAATTATGCGGGGCGGCACGGTTATTCGTCCGGCGCATACCACGGCCTTTCCCGTCTATGATGGGGCGTCAGGTATGCTCGCGGGCGGCGCTTATTGCGCAATTGAGTTAGATGAACCGGGGGCGGGCACATTCACCTACTCTTTGCAACTCATGGCGACTAATGGGGCTGGGAGCGGAACTCTTGAGACGCGAAAAGCAAACTCAAAGTCAATTACAGTAGCGGAGCTAAAACGATGAAACGACTGATTCCTGTTCTTGCGATTTTCGCAATCGTTGGGGGGTGCGCAGCGAACCCTTATCTAGTCAGGGAAGAGACTAGGTGCGTGGGGGTCGCCAGGGTGGTCAATATGACCGACGACTTCGGCGGCGCGGGCATTAGCGGGTGTGCCGCGCGGGTTAGTACGGGAAGACTGCTGGCGCGAAATGGGGCGGAGGTGTCGCGTATTCACGTCGAGGAAGTTTCCGGAACACTTCAAGTTCGCGACAAGTTTCGGGCGCTGTATTTTCCGGATGGTGCTGGGGAGTAACGGCGCGTCATCCGGGCGGGTCTATGCGTGACTGTGACTTATTCACAGGGGCAACGCATGACATATCCGGCCACAATTCCAGCGGTTCGCGAGGCGATCCTCGCTTACACTCCGAACGTCGAAGCGGCGCGCGATCTATACGACGCAGCGCTCGTCAACGTCTCAATCGTAAATCTGTCGGTCCGCGTCTTCGAGGCGCTGTCGCCGCACACTGACGACTTGAACGAAGAGGGCCGCAAGGTGCTGACCGGTTGTTCGAAGTTGATCCTTGAAGGGGGCTGGCACGGGAAGACGCTGGAGGCCGCGCTTGTCTTCAATAAGCTAGCCGCCGAGTTCGAGGCCACGCCCGCCGAAGAAGAGGGCTAGGTCGATGGCGGACGAGGCGCGCGTCGTCGACCCTATAGCCGCCCTTTGGCACGCTCACGGATCGACCAATGAAAAGTTAGGGCTCCTGAAAGGTGAGGTTGCTATGGCCGCGTCACGGCCTGACCTATACGAGTTCAAAGAAGCGATCTTCGCCCGGATGGAAGTTCTCGTCGGGAAGGCGCTGGAAGAAAACGACAAGCGAAACGCCGACAAGCGCGCAATCCAGGCGCATGAAGATCGTGCCGCGATGGTTCTCGCGATCAAGGAAGAGTTTGACCGTCGCGAGGCGGAGCGCGTCAGGGCGGCTGAAGAAGCTGCAAAAGAGCATGAGCGGACGCGCGGGCTGTCGCTGCGTCAGACGGGGATGGCGATCCTTGTGTCGCTCGCTGTCGGCGCGCTGTTCAGCGAGTTCGTCGGCCCGGCGCTGTTGAAGTACGCGCTGCAAAAGTTCGCGGGGTTCTAGCGATGACGTTTCCTTCAATCGACTTTCTGCCTTACGGGATTGCGGTCGGCGCAATTGTTGTCGCGCTCGTCTTCGCGGCGCTGTTCTTCCGTTCACGTTACGGCGGCGAAGGCGAAGACGACATTCTAGGGCTTCAGCATATCGTCACGCTCGATAGCAACGGCTGGCGAGTTCTAGCTGTGGTGGCGGCTCTCGGCGCGCTCGTCATGATCGGTTCGTCGGCGGCAATCGGCATCGCCTATTGGACCGGCCTAGCGCTGAATGCGGAAAAGATCGAGCCTGACGCGGCGCTGAATGCGAAGCTTACCGTCGGCGTTATTTCCTTCTTCGTCCTGGCGCTGTTTCTTGAACTCTTCTCTGATTTGGGGACACCGCTATCGTCGGGCTTCAAGCAGCGGAAGAACGCAGCGCTTGCCCGGTTCGTGATGATTGCGACGGTCGGGTGCATTCTCATGTCGCTTGCGACGAAGTGGGGCTATTACGACGACAAGTCGAACGTTCGCCGGGTCGAGGCCGTGCAAACGGGTGTCGAAGAGCAGAACTGGACGGATCGCAAGGGCGAGGCTGAAGACGTAATCGAGCGACTGAAGGCGACGCCGCCGAAGGCTGTTCTCGATGCGCAGCGTAAAGCGGTCGAGGCGAATATCGCTCTGCTTAAGGATCAACTGGCCGTCGCCGAAGGCGCGCTAGCTTCCGTTCCTGAATCGCATTCGACGAACCGGCTGAAGGCAGGCGAGCGGGTCGAGGCGGCAACGAACAAGCTGTCGGCGGCGAATGTCGAGCTTGCGGCGATTGCGCAAAGGGAAGCGGACCTGACGACATTGTCGGAGGCTCGCGCCGCCCTGAATGCTGCAAACGACAAAATCAAAGAGCTTGCGGGTAAGGTCGGCACGGATAACGAGACGGCGCACACACCGATTGGTGATCACCCTGTCGTGCGCGTTCTTCGCGTCTCGCTGCATCAGTTTTTGTGCTTCCTCTTCCCGCTCGTCTACTTCGAAAGCATGGCGGCGGCGGTCGATACGAAGAAGAAGGAAGACGCGAACGCCAAGCGCCGACAGTCAGCCGCCGAGAGGGCGAACACGATTGACGTTCCGGCTGAGAATGTCCGGCCCGCCGAACCGGCGCAACTCACGGCGGCGGGCTTCTATGAAGAAGAGCAAGAGCGCGAAAGCGAAGAACTCGAAGAGCTGAAGCGCCGGAAGGCGAAGAAGAAGGCCGACCCGCGCGACAGTCATCCGGCCAGCCCGCGCGGCGGCGGTTATCGAAATGGTGCGGACGACGAGAAAGAGGCAATGAGCGATGACGAATAGCATTCAACGCGCCGCCCGTGCGGATCAGGCGACCTATGATCTTTGTAAGTTGATGGAGTCCGGCGCAGCGCCGGAGCTGCAAGCCTATCAGCAGCTAGGCGACATTGTGACGATTGGCTTCGGACATACCGGCGACATTTACGACACGCTTACGGGCAAGATGCGAAAGCTTCGACTTGGCGACCGGATCACGCTGGAAGAGGCGCACCGGCTGTTTGACGAGGTTGACGCGGTTGAAGCCGAACGCCGGGTCGACTTCTTCTTTCCGAAAATCCCGCTCACGCAAGGTCAGCGTAACGCCTTGTGGTCGTTCTGCTACAATCTTCGCTGGCGTACGGTTGCCGACAGCACGCTTCGCGGGCTGATCAATCGCGGCGACTGGACGCGCGAGACGCTAATCGAATGGTGGGTCAAGTATCGCAACCCGAAAACGCAATTCGAAGAAGGGTTGTTTCGTCGCCGCATTGTCGAGCTTTGCTTGTGGTTTGGCTGCGATCCTGAAGCCTCGCACAAAGAGGCTTGGCGCGCCGAGCTGCGTCGCGACCCGTCGACGAAAGACATTATTCGCCAGACCGACCCGGAACTCGTCATTCTTCGCGCCGAAACGCAAACCGACGCAAAGCGCCTGGCAGACGAGAAGGTCAAAGAGAGTTCCCGCCCGGTCGAGCCGGTCAACACGACAAGCCCCGTCGTCGAAGACCCGGTTAAGACGCCGGGCGGGACGTCTGAACCCGTCGTGATCGAGGAAGGCTTGCCGGAGGTCGAGACGCCGCCGGTCGCGCCGCCGAAGAAGAAGGCGCAACCTTATCAGGATTACGACCCGGCGACGCCTGAAAAGGACATGGCACTGTCTAAGCGCTTTTGGGGTCTGCTGATCTTTGTCGGCGGGTGGCTGTCGACGCTTGCTCAGGCCGTCGCCGAACTGCCATTCGTTGGGCAGTTGGCGGGAATGTCGCCGTTCCAAGTCAAGGATTGGCGGCTCGGCATCGCGATCATTCTCGCGGGCGCGCTGCTGCTCTGGTACGGCAAGGTCAAGGCGAAAGGGCCGGTCAAATGATGGCCGCGCTCGCCGGGTTCGGGAATTGGCTTAAGGGCATTCCCGAATGGGTTTGGATTGTCTTTCTCGCCGCCATTGGCGTTTACGTCGTCCGCCAGGACGCGCGGAACGAGGGGCGCGAGGAAGGGAGGCGGGAATCGGACGAACGCCACAAGGCGGCGTCCGAGGCGAAGGATAGGGCAATCATGGAAAGGGCCGAAGATCATGTCGAGACAGTCGAAAGCGCTCGTCGCAACGTTGGCAGTTATGGCGATAACAGCTTGCCAGACGGCGGGGCCAAGTTACCCGACCACCACTATCGAGACTGAAGACCTAATGACGGTGAAGTCGGTTCGGTTCGCCTTTCGCCCGATCCTTCCGAGCCGGGCGGACGTCATGACCGAAGGCACGGCGCACCAGATCAAAGACCACAATAACGCTTATTGGTGCCTGTTCGAAGACGCCCGCCCGCCGGGCTTCAGCGAGAGTGTCTGTCGACGCCCGACCGCCGACCGATGGCGGTAAAACCGACGGTCTGAAGATCGCCGTCGGTGCCTTCGTCGGGCTCGATAGAGGATCTTCGAAACGCGCATAAAAAAAGCCGCCCTAATCGGCGGCTTTTGCTTTCTAGCTATAATCGTTCTTCTCGCCGTTTGGCCCTTGGGGTAAAGCCGCCCAATGCGTAGGGCGCCAACCGAAGGCCACGCCTTGCCAGCTATGCCCGTCACGAAGTCCCGAGTTTAGTCCGCCCTTGTGCGGCGGGGGCCAGTCGCCAGACCTGAACGCAGCGGGCCAGCGGCGCGGCCTCATATTGGGATTCGTGCCATCCCCGTATACAGCCCAAACGTCGACATACTCGCCTTCAGGGTAAGTCTCTATCGGTTGCCAGTCTGTCACTTTCCTACCTTTCCAAATACCACGGCGTTCTATAGCCTTCGAGGAATGCGAGCATTAGGCCAGCAATCGGCCCGCTGCACGCGATCTTGCCTTTCTTGATCCGCCGAACCTGGACGTCGCCTGTCGTGTTTGACAGGCCAAGGGACGCCGCTAGCGCGCGATCCGACAAGCCTAATTGCGTTTGAGCGTCGACGAAGTCTTCGGCGCTCATAAAGGGTTCATTGTTCATATCGTCACCTGAAGCGGAAAGGGCGCGACCCGAAGGCCACGCCCTGCCACTTACTCGCCTTCGCTGGAATAGGCCAGCTTCGGCCCGCCGAACTGACGCGCGAACGCGGCGAGGTCGGCGGGATCAGGTTCGGCGATTTTCGGCTCGGCTTTCACCTTTGCCTTCGCCTTGGCGCGAGCGCGTTTCTCGCGTTCGGCCTTCTCGGCGGCCTTCTTCGCCTCATATTCGGCCACAGCCGCCGCGTGAACGCGATTGCGGGCCGCTTCGAGGGCGATCATACCGAAAGCCAATGCGGCTTGCAGGGCGGTCGACAGGAGCGCGATAAGCGTCATATCGAACACCTTCGGACGAACCGGCTCGGCGAGGGTCGATAGATCGGCCTTCGCGTCGTCAATCGTCTTCTGAAAGCCCGCCCGCTCGGCTTCATAGGTCGCGCGGGCTTCAGCCTTGTTCTGAGGGCCAAACGGCCGGCCATCTGCAAAAGCTGTCGCCAGAACGACCGCGTCGCGCTTGGTGACGTTGCTGTCGCGGATCGCTTCGAGGCGAACCCGCTCGGCGGTGTAGACTTTGACGTCGGCTTGATAAGCCTTTTCCGTCATCGCCTTTTCGAGCCCGGAAAATCCGAGCGTGACGCCGAGACTGTCAACGTCGCCGAATACGATGCAGACGAGCGCGAGCGCGCACGCCGGGACGCCGCTAGCATGTGCCAGCTTCGGAGCGACGCTCGGCGTCACCATAGCGGACACTGCGAAGCCGACAGCGACAAAGATCGCAAGCGCGAGGCTTTCGTCGGCGATGCTGCGAGCCCAGAACACGACCGCGAAGGCCGCGAAGAACAGGGATGCAGCGACAAGCGCGCCGCGACCGATCAGCCATGCGGGCTTTTTCGGGCCGGTGACGCGCTTCTTCTTTTTGGTGAAAATCATGTTTTCATTCCCTTGATAGGTGAGCCCGTAGGCTCGTCAGTGATCGCCAGCGCATAGGCTGGCACGCCGAAGCCCGACGCTGCAAAGCAACGCCGGGCACGGTGTTTAGGAAGCTAGTAGCTCGCCATATTCGCGAGCGGTGTTCTCAAAGCAGCGACCGGCTTCGAACTGGTCTGTCGTCGTTATGTTCGTAACCTGAAGCCCGTCGTCCCAAATCAGCCTCACGCGCCATTGCGTCACCTGAAGCCGATTGCGAAAGACGAGTTCGACCGACAGGCCGGGCGCAATGCAGCGACTATCTGAGATAGTCCACTCAAGATTATCCATTTCATTTCCTTTTCAGTGAGCCCCTAGGCTCGTTTTCTTCCTTCGCCCTCACCGGGGTTCGAGTGCCTGGCTAGTTGCTGCCTTCGGGTACCTTCAGGGCCTAAGCCCGTTTATCCTTCCCGACTCTCGCGTTTGCCGCTCGATCCGATTCCAACCCTTCCGGGTCGCGGGGAATTTGGTTTATGTCTCTTCCGGTTTCCCTTCCGGCGTGATTTTTAAATAATACGGATCGTATTAATTATCAATAGCGATAAACGATAAAAAACGCGCCGAATACGCACTTTTTCGGGCGGTCGTCGGGCTATGATCCGTATAATGAAAGTGAACGCTCGTTCGCATTATGAGGTG
>PAKW01000049.1 GCA_002707215.1 Halomonas sp. | reverse complement strand
GACACAGCATATGACAAACCTGATTCTGGCAGCGATTGCCGCATTGGTTGTTGGCATTGTCATCGGGGTATTTGTTGGCCGTTCCGGGCAGGGAACGACACTTCGCCAGCGCCGGGCGGAACAGCAGATCGAGGAACTGAAAAGCGAGTACACACGCTACCAGGCTCAGGTGAATGAGCATTTCATGGAGTCGGCCCACTTGCTGCGCCGCTTCAATGATGCCTACCGGGATGTGAACCAGCATATGGCCCGCGGTGCCAATCGGCTGTGCAATGACGAGGAGTGGCTGGAGGAACTGGCGCAGGAGACTTCCAGGAAGCGTCTGGAGGAGGTTCGCGAGGACGCCGCCGAGCCGCCTCGGGATTATGCTCCCAAGTCGGACCCGAAAGATTCCGGGACGCTGGCCGAGGACTTTGGCCTCAAGAGCGGTGATAAAGCTCAGCAGGCGTGACACTGAAACAGCAGGATTGTATGTTTCGGTGCAGGAGCGGGGCTGTGAAATTTGGGGTCAGATGAAAAGTTCATCTGACCCCAAATTCGCCGCTATACCGGGTTGTCACAATCAATGAACTTGTGGCTCACCCCGAACTCCTCAGCCAACGCCCTCCCCAGAGCCTGCACTCCATAGCGTTCGGTTGCGTGATGACCGGCTGCGTAATAGTGGATACCGCATTCTCTGGCGGCGTGCGTCGTCGGCTCGGATATCTCGCCGCTGATGTAGGCGTCCAGGCCGGCTTCGAGGGCAATGTCAATAAACCCTTGTGCGGCACCGGTGCACCACCCTACCCGCTTGATTAAGCCGGGCCCCTCGCCTACCCGCAAGGGTTCACGGTGGAGATGCCTGGCGAGGTGCAAGCCGAATTGTTCTGGCGACATGACCTCTTCAAGCTCGCCTTCCCAGACCAGGCTACCCAGCGGGCGGGGATTTTTGATGCCCAGGACATCCGCCAACTGGCGGTTGTTGCCGTATTCGGGATGATCGTCCAACGGCAGATGGTAGGCGACGAGATTGATGTCGTTATCGAGAAGCTGTTTCAGGCGTTCGCGTTTCATCCCCTGGATACGCTGGTCTTCGCCTTTCCAGAAATAGCCGTGGTGGACCAGGATCATATCGGCGTTTGCGGTAATCGCGGCTTCGATCAGGGCTTTTGAGGCGGTTACACCGGATACAACGGTGTTGATTTCGGGCTTTCCTTCAACCTGTAGTCCATTCGGACAGTAGTCCTGAAAGTCACCGGGCTGAAGCCATTGCTCAATTCTCTTCAGGATTTCGATTCGATTTGCCATAAAGGTTCCTTTAGAGACTCTATCTGAGTAGTTCGACGAGTAAGGCAGGTTAGAGGGATTTGAGGCCTGCAATCAATGAATCATTCTGAGTTGGCGTGCCAATGGTGATGCGCAAAAAGTCGCTGATACGGGCCTTATTAAAATGCCGGACAATAATGCCCTGCTCTCTCAGGCCTTTGGCCAAAGCTTCGCCCGACCGCCCTTTATGGCGGGCGAAGATGAAGTTTGCCTTTGAAGGCAAGACCTGAAAACCAAGACCCTCAAGGGCCTCTGTTACCCGCTCCCGTTCGCTGATCACGCCATCACAGCACTTCCGGAACCAGGCCTCATCTTCGTAGGCCGCTTGGGCACCCGCCAGGGCCAGACGGTCCAGCGGATAGCTGTTGAAGCTGTTTTTTACGCGATTGAGGGCTTCAATCAGGTCCGGGTGCCCTACCGCAAAACCAACCCTCAGGCCGGCGAGAGAGCGGGCCTTGGAGAGGGTTTGGGAGACCAACAGGTTCGGGTACTGGTCAACCAGATTGATCGCGGTTTGGCCGCCGAAATCAATGTAGGCCTCATCCACGACCACTACCCGGTCGGGATTGGCGCACAGGATTTCTTCGACACGCTGCAATCCGAGGTAACGGCCAGTCGGGGCGTTCGGATTCGGGAAGATGACGCCACCATTGGGCTGTTTGTAGTCTTCCGGATTGATTTCAAAGGTGCCGGTGAGCGGAACCGTCTTGCTCGGGATATCGTAGAGCCCGCAGTATACCGGATAGAAACTGTAGGTAACGTCCGGGAACAGGATGGGGTCGCCGTGCTGGAACAGGCCGTAGAAAATGTGGGCCAGGACTTCGTCGGAGCCGTTGCCCAGGAATACCTGCCCGGGCCTGATGCCGTGGTAGGCGGCAATCGTCTGGCGCAGGCTTTCACCTTCCGGGTCCGGGTAGAGGCGGAGGTTGTCGTTCAGTTCAGCCTGGATGGCTTCGATGACTTTTGGTGAGGGGCCGAAGGGATTTTCGTTGGTGTTCAGCTTCACCAGATTGGCCATTTTTGGCTGTTCGCCCGGGACATACGGGACCAGGTCGTTTACCAGGGGGCTCCAGAATTTGCTCATTTTTGGCTCCGAGTAGACGGCAGGTGGGCGAGGCTCCGCCCACCTGTCTGCAAACTTCGTGAAACTGGGGTCAGAAGAAGGCGTTCTTAAACTTCGTGAACATGGGGTCAGAAGAAAGCGTTCTTAAACTTCGTGAACATGGGGTCAGAAGAAAGCGTTCTTCTGACCCCTCCCCGGTCCGATCACATTACTCTTTGATTCGATACTCCGCGGACCGGGCATGGGCGGTTAACCCTTCACCCCGGGCCAGCACTGACGCCACACGCCCCATTCGGTCGGCACCTTCGGCACTGAAACCAATGATGGAGGACCGCTTCTGGAAGTCGTAGACGCCCAGCGGCGAGGAAAACCGTGCAGTGCCGCTGGTGGGCAGTACATGGTTCGGGCCAGCGCAGTAGTCTCCGAGGGCTTCAGCGGTGTAACGGCCCATGAAGATAGCGCCGGCGTGGCGGATGTGTTCGAGCATGGCCTCGGGGTCTTCCACCGACAGTTCCAAGTGTTCTGGCGCGATGCGGTTGGAGACAACAGCGGCTTCTTTCAGATCGGCGACCTGGATCAGCGCGGCGCGGTCGGTCATGGAGGTGCGGATGATATCGGCTCGCTCCATGGTGGGCAGCAGTTTGTTGATGCTGGCCTCGACGGCATCCAGGAACTCTGCGTCCGGGCTGACCAGGATGGACTGGGCCTGCTCGTCGTGTTCGGCCTGTGAAAACAGGTCCATGGCGATCCAGTCCGGATTGGTTTTGCCGTCACAGATCACCAGGATTTCCGAGGGACCCGCAATCATGTCGATGCCAACGACTCCAAAGACTTCCCGCTTGGCAGTGGCAACGAAAATGTTGCCGGGGCCCACGATTTTATCGACGGCCGGAATGGTTTCCGTGCCATAGGCCAGGGCACCCACTGCCTGGGCACCGCCTACGGTGAAGACACGGTCGACACCGGCAATGGCAGCAGACGCCAGGACCAGGTCGTTCACTACACCCTCGGGCGCTGGAACAACCATGATCACTTCGCTCACACCTGCCACTTTTGCCGGAATTGCATTCATCAGCACAGATGACGGATAAGCCGCCTTACCGCCGGGCACATACAACCCTGCCCGATCCAGCGGCGTCACTTTCTGGCCAAGCACGGTGCCGTCTTCGTCCTCATACTGCCAGGATTTCTGGCTCTGCCGCTCGTGGTAATCCCGAATCCGCTCGGCCGCTTTCTCAAGAGCCACGCGTTGATCCCGGGGAATGGTTTCCAACGCTTGCTGCAAACGGCTTTGGTCCATTTCCAGATTGGAGACGCTGCCAACCTTCAAACGGTCAAATTTCTCCGTGAATTCCAAAACGGCCTGATCACCGCGGGTTTTAACCTCATGCAGGATGTGACGCACCGACTCGTTCACCTGATGATCAACGCTGTCGTCCCAGGCCAGAAGTCTGGCCAGCGAGCTGTTGAAGTCACTTTCAGAGGCGCTCAGTCGTTTGATGGTTGCGTCGGTCATTTCATCGTTCCTGCTGCAGGAGAACATTGCTTTAGTCTTAATACTGCGGCCAAATTTCCGGGGTGACAAGAAGGCTTTCTTCTGACCCCTACCTCCACAGGGCTTTCCAGGACGGCCTCTACTCAGGAGCCCGGCGTTTTTCAACCGCAGCCGACATCTTTTCGATGATGGGATTGATACGCTCATGCTTCATCTTCATGGACGCACGATTCACCACCAACCGGCTGCTGATATGCTCGATTAACTCACGGGCCTCAAGGCCGTTTGCCTTCAACGTATTCCCCGTATCAACAATGTCGACGATTTCATCAGCCAGCCCCAGAATCGGCGCCAGCTCCATCGCACCGTAGAGCTTGATGATGTCGGCCTGGCGCCCCTGTGCCGAATAATACCGGCGAGCCAGGTTTACAAACTTCGTAGCCACCTTGATACGACCCGGCGGCGGAGTCTGACCCTTCGGACCGGCCGTCATCAGGCGGCAACGGGAAATGTTCAGGTCCAGGGGCTCGTAGAGCCCTTCCCCACCGTGCTCCATGAGAACATCCTTGCCCGTCACACCCAGATCCGCACCGCCGTACTGCACATAGGTTGGCACGTCGGTAGCGCGGATGATCAGCACCCGCACGCTGGGATCAGTCGTCGGAAACACCAGTTTGCGGGATTTCCTGATGTCGTCGACCAGCTCAATGCCGGCTTCCGCGAGCAGCGGCAGGGTTTCTTCCAGGATTCGTCCCTTCGACAAGGCGATTGTGATGGAATCTGTCATGGATTCTTCCAGTTTCCCGTTGATGTCTCTCACGCTGGCAGGCGGCGGATGGTGGCACCCAGCAACTGCAGTTTCTCTTCGATGCACTCGTACCCGCGATCAATATGGTAAATACGGTCTACGATGGTATCGCCGTCGGCCATCAGGCCAGCGATGACCAGGCTCGCGGATGCCCTGAGGTCCGTGGCCATAACAGGCGCACCGGTCAGGTGGTCTACGCCCTTGATGATGGCGGCGTTGCCTTCAAGGGCGATATCCGCGCCCATGCGGATCAGTTCCTGCAAATGCATGAAACGGTTCTCGAACACGGTTTCCACGATGGTGCCCGTGCCCTCGGCAACGGCGTTCATGGCGGCGAACTGGGCCTGCATGTCCGTCGGGAACGCCGGATAAGGCGCCGTGCGCAGACTTACCGCTTTCGGACGATTGCCTTTCATGTCCAGCCCAATCCAGTCCGGACCGGTGCTGATATGGGCACCGGCCTCCTCAAGCTTGAGCAGAACCGCTTCGAGCAGTTCTTCGCGGGTATCCTTGAGCTTTACCCGGCCACCGGTGGCTGCTGCGGCAACCAGGTAGGTACCGGTTTCGACACGGTCTGGCAGCACGTTGTAACGGCAGCCGTGCAGGCGCTCGACGCCGTTGATTTCGATGGTTGCGGTGCCGTGGCCCCTGATATCCGCGCCCATGGCGATCAGGCACTCGGCCAGGTCCACCACTTCCGGTTCACGGGCGGCGTTCTCCAGGATGGTTTTACCCTCTGCCAGCGCAGCAGCCATCATCAGGTTTTCTGTGCCGGTTACCGTAACCGTGTCGAGGAAGATGTGGGCGCCCCTGAGGCGGCCATTGGTTTTGGCCTTGATGTAACCATTCTCGACCCTGATATCCGCGCCCATCATTTCCAGGCCGTGGATGTGCAGGTTTACCGGGCGGCTACCAATGGCGCAGCCACCCGGCAGGGACACTTCCGCTTCGCCAAAATGGGCCACCAGCGGGCCGAGCACCAGAATGGACGCCCGCATGGTTTTCACCAGTTCGTAGGGCGCGTGAAAGTGCTTGATGGTGTTGGCATGGATTTCCACGCTCATCTTCTCATCAATGATCACTTCAACGCCCATGCGGCCCAGCAGCTCGATCATGGTGGTCACGTCGTGCAGGTGTGGCAGGTTGCCGACGGTCACCGGCTCATCCGCCAGCAGGGTGGCTGCCAGAATTGGCAGTGCTGCATTCTTGGCACCGGAAATCCGGATTTCACCATCCAGGGGCTTGCGGCCCCTGATCAGAAGTTTGTCCACGATAAAGTTCCTGTCTTGTGCGGGCGCTTCAGCCCTGGCGCTCAGCCCATTCAGCCGGAGTAAAGGCTTTCGGATGGAGTGCGTGAATTGCGCCATCCATGATCTGCTGGAACAGCGCCTTGTTGATCAACTGCTGGCGCTTGATGGTCGGCAGGCCTTCGAATACGTCACCCACCACGACGACCATATAATGGGTACCGTCAACCTGCACCTGAACGTCACAGCCGGGCAGTGCTTCCTTGACCAGCTCGGTCACTTCGGTGGCATCCATAGAAAATCCTCGGGGGTTTTGAAATCAGCGGCGGGATTGTAACCAATTCCGAAGCCCGGGTCAGCTTTACTGTCCTGTAACCAAAGGGATCGGCACCGGAGGGGTGGTCAGTGGGCGGGATGCACGGATTCGGGGCCGAAGCCGGCAAGCTGGTCTTCCAGGTTGCTCAGGGCGGCCAGTGAGGCCAAACGGCCACTGACACCCCGGAATGACAGGGAAATGCCCCCTTGACGCGCCAGTCGCTGCCAGCAGAGCAACATGGACAAGACAACACTGTGGGCGGTGACCAGGCCGTCCAGATCGACAATCAGATTTCCGGACGCGGTACTGATCAGCTTTTCACCCTGTTTTCTCAGGGCCACCACGGTATCCGCGTTCACTTTACCTGTCACGATCAGAATGCCGTCCGCCAACTGAACCCGCGGCTCCCCGGAGCTCATGATTTGTCCACTTTCTGCTCCAGGTCCAGGGACTTGGCAGCGTCACTCCAGCCATCAATCACTGCCTGAATCTGGCCCCGGTTCTCTTCCATTTCCTGGCTGAACCGATCCCGGAAGGCCAGCCCGATGTTTACGCCTTCAACAATGACGTTCTCCATCAACCAGCGGCCATTACCGGTCTTGTACATGGAATAGGTTACCGGGTACCGGTTACCGGACGCACTGATCACTTCCATCTGGACCGACGCCCGGTCGTTGCTCTGCGGGTTGATGGTAGCCCCCTTTACCTCGATCTGGAAGTCCTGGGCGTTCACCAGCGCCTGGGCGTAGCTGTCGAACAGGCTGCGCTTGAACGCAACCACAAACTTGTCCCGCTGTTCGGGCGTGGTCTGGCGGGCATACCGCCCCATGACCCGGGCAGCGATACGACGGAAGTCCACAAAATCAGTCAGCGCCTGATCCATGCTTTCATAGAAGGCCTCGGGATCCCTCTGATAGAGCCCCCGCTCGCTATTGAGCTTTTCGACCAGCCGCTGAGTGTTTTCATCCACATAGTCACGGAGATCCTCAGCCTCTCCGGCCTGAACACGCGCCATCAGGAACAGCGCCATTACGAAGCCAACGAGAATGTGGTGTTTCAGTGCGGACATCAGGGTCTCCTGTTAATTAGTTGCCGGCCCGGCCAGACGCAAAGTTACTGATCAGTCGCTCAAGATTCATGGCCGACTGGGTGGAATAGAAAGTATCGCCCTCTTTCAGCGACTCCACCTCGGCGCCGATGGATATATCAATGTACTGCTCACCGAGCAGGCCGGATGTACGTATAACTGCGGAACTGTCAGCCGGAATATTATCGACGTCAGAGGAAATCGACATCCTGACTCTCGCCTGAAAGGTCTCCTTGTTCAGGGTGATGGATTCGATAGTACCAACAGTCACCCCCGCCATCGAGACCCGGCCACGGGGCGTGAGCCCACCGGTATCGTTGAAATTGGCGTAAATGGTGTAGGTGCTCTCGGCCGATTTCGGCGACAGGCCGCTCACCTGCAGCGCCAGAACCAGCAGGGCTGCAATGCCTGCGATCATGAACAGGCCCACAAGGATTTCAGTCGTTCTTTGTGCCATTTCCGGCTCCGGTAATGTCTCGTTAATCGATGGTTCAGAAATCGCCAAACATGACAGCGGTCAGTACAAAATCCAGCCCCAGCACCGCCAGGGACGAGTACACCACAGTCTTGGTGGTCGCGGAGCTGATGCCTGCCGATGTCGGCACACAGTCGTAGCCCTGGTAAACAGCGATCCAGGTGCAGACAAAGCCGAATACGACACTTTTGACCATGCCATTGAGTACGTCGTCAACGAAATCCACCGACGACTGCATATTGCCCCAGAATGAGCCCTCAAACACGCCCAGCCAGTCTACACCCACCAGCATGCCGCCCCAGATACCGATAACGGAGAAAATGGCGGCAAGCACCGGCATGGCAATAAAGCCGGCCCACAACCGGGGCGCCACCACGCGGCGCAGCGGGTCGACCCCCATCATTTCCATGCTGGACAGCTGTTCGGTGGCCTTCATCAAGCCGATTTCCGCTGTCAGGGCGGAGCCGGCGCGGCCCGCGAACAGCAGCGCAGTCACCACGGGGCCCAGTTCACGCACCAGGGTCAGGGCAATCATCTGGCCGATGGCGGCTTCGGAGCCGTAATCACTGAGGATGGTGTAACCCTGCAGCGCCAGCACCATACCGATGAAAAGACCGGAGACCACAATAATCGGCAGCGACAGGACACCAACCGCGTACAGCTGTTTCATCAACAGCGGAAAACCGGTTGCCGGCCTTGGCACGCCCCCCAGCACACCCGCAAGGAAGCGGCCTGAACGGCCAAACGACGAGACAGTATCCAGGCCAAGGCGCCCGAATGCGGCGATTCTTTCGATCAAGACACACCCCCGGAAAGCCCGAAATCCCTGGCGGCACCTTCTGCCGGATAATGGAAAGGCACCGGCCCGTCTGGCTGCCCCTGAAGAAACTGCTGGACCTGTCCGGAGGGGTGTTCGCGAAGCTGCTCCGGCGAGCCTTCGCCGATAACCCTGCCATCAGCGATGATGCAGGCGTAATGGCAGATGCTCAGGGATTCCGGCACATCGTGGGAAACCAGCACACTGGTCAGCCCCATGGAACTGTTCAGGTCCCGGATCAGTTTGACCAGAACGCCCATGGCGATAGGGTCCTGGCCGGCAAAAGGCTCGTCGTACAGGATCAGTTCCGGATCCAGGGCAATGCTTCTCGCCAGGGCGACCCGTCGGGTCATGCCTCCGGACAGTTCCGAGGGCATCAGATGCCTGGCACCACGCAGCCCGACCGCTTCCAGCTTCATCAGCACAATATCCCGGATCATGTCTTCCGGAAGACGGGTGTGCACGCGCAGGGGGAAGGCAACGTTCTCGAATACGCTCAGATCGGTGAACAGGGCACCACTTTGGAACAACATCCCCATTTTTTCCCGGAATGCGTAGAGGGCCTTGCGTCTGAGCTTGGGCACCTCGTGGCCATCTACCACCACACGGCCGGAATCGGGCCGGAGTTGACCGCCGATCAGGCGCAGGAGTGTGGTTTTACCGGTTCCGCTGGGGCCCATGATGGCGGTAATTTTGCCTCGGGGAATTTCCAGGCTGACACCGTCGAAAATCCGGCGCCCGGAGCGGGAAAACACAACATCCTCAAGCGATATGTAAGCCGATGAATCCATAGTCCCTACCTTTCAAAGAGGGCTACATTATGCCAAGGAACGCCCAAGCTCAATCCAAAGAACCCAAAATGTACTGATAGCAATGATCAGTTTGACTGAACTTTCGGTAACCGGGCCTCGTTGCCGGGCGAAAATGATATACTCCTCCGACCATTTCCAATGTCTTAACAGCCAGGCCCCAAGCCCGATGAACGAACAGACTCCGACCGATTTCCGAACGCCCGCCCTGCGTGCCATCCGCATCGAGCGAGACGCCATCAACGCTCTTGAGAGCCGTATCGACGATCATTTTACCCGGGCCTGTGAAGTTATTATGAAGTGCACGGGCCGCGTGGTGGTTACCGGCATGGGCAAGTCCGGCCACATCGGGAACAAGATCGCCGCAACCCTGGCCAGCACCGGCACGCCCTCGTTCTTCGTTCATCCGGGCGAGGCAAGCCACGGCGACATGGGTATGATTACTCCCCAGGACGTAGTTATCGCCATTTCCAACAGCGGCAACACCAGCGAGGTGGTCACCATTCTGCCACTGATCAAACGGATGGGCGCGCCCCTGATCAGCATGACCGGCAATGCGAATTCCACCCTGGCCCGGGAAGCCATAGCCAATCTGGATGTCAGCGTGCAGGTAGAGGCCTGCCCCCTGGGCCTGGCACCAACGTCGTCCACCACCGCAACCCTGGTGATGGGTGATGCTCTGGCGGTCGCCCTGCTTGAGGCCAGAGGTTTCAGCGCCGAAGATTTTGCCTTTTCCCATCCGGGCGGAAGCCTGGGGCGGCGGCTATTGCTGCGGGTCTCTGACATCATGCATACCGGTGATCGTATTCCGGTGGTCAGCGAGAGCACGCCCCTCAGCGGTGCGCTGCTGGAAATCTCCCGCAAGGGCCTTGGCATGACCACGGTCGTTGATGACCAGGGTGCGCTCACAGGAATATTTACGGACGGCGACCTTCGCCGGACCCTGGACCGCTCAGTAGACATCCACAATACGCCCATTCATGAAGTAATGACCCGGCATGGAAAAACCATCCAGGCCGATCATCTCGCGGCAGAGGCATTGAACGTGATGGAAGAAATGAAGATCAACGCCCTGCCGGTTACCGATGAGAACGGTGCCCTGACCGGCGCCATTAACATGCACGATTTGCTGCGGGCCGGGGTTATCTGACATGCAGAACCAATGGCCCGAGTCCCTGCTGGCGAAAGCGGCGTTAATCCGACTGATTGCCCTGGATGTCGATGGCATCATGAGCGATGGCAAGCTCTACTTCAGCGCCACCGGCGATGAGCTCAAGGCGTTCAACATTCTCGACGGCCTGGGCCTGAAACAGTTGATAGCTGCGGGTATAACTGTCGCTGTCATCACCGGGCGTAAGTCACCACTGACAGAAAAACGCATGCGGGACCTCGGTATCCCGCACCTGGTGCAGGGACGAGAGGACAAGAAAGCAGCCCTGCAGGAACTGGTGAGCACCATGAACATCCGCCCCGAAGCTATCGCCTACATGGGCGACGATCTGCCAGACCTGCCAGCCCTGAGGTTTGCGGGCCTGGGAATCACCGTACCCAACGGCTACTGGCTGGTTCGCCAGCATGCGGATTACTGCACCCGGGCGGGGGGAGGAGACGGCGCCGTGAGGGAGGCTTGCGATCTGCTGCTTAGCGCCCACGGAAAGCTGGACGCAGCGCTGGCGCCCTACCTGGAGCCTGATCAGGAGGCTGGCAGGTGAACTGGCTGCCGGACCGGCCCCGACTGCAAACACTGGCACTGGCGGGTACCATTGTTGCGGCGGTGTTTTTGCTGTGGCGAAGTGATGAGCCCCCGGTTATCGACAGGCAGGCCGCCGATCTGAGAGGCGATACCGAACCCGACGGATTCGTGGTCAATGGCAAGTACACCTCGTTCGATGAAGCCGGCAACCCCAAGGTCAGTTTTACCAGCCCGCGGATCGAGCAGTTCGAGGAGGGTAACCTGGCCACCATGGAATCGCCCAGGGCCGAGCTCTACAGCGTCACGGACGGCGCCGACACCCTGCCCTGGATTGTGGAGGCCGAAAATGGCAGTCTCCTGCAAAATGAAAACCTGCTTTACCTGACTGGCAATGTCCGGATACTCCGGAATGTGGACGGTCGGGACACCACCCTGACAACGCCAACCCTGACCCTGGACAACGACCGGGGCCTGGCATACACAGATGCACCCGTAGAAATACGCGACGTGACAGGAACCACCCGTGCCACAGGCATGAAAGCGTGGATCGACGAGCGGATTCTGGAACTGAACTCCCAGGTGGAAGGACTCTATGAAACCGGAAACTAACCGAAACCGGGGCCTGATGGCTGCCCTGCTGGCCATCACCTTGACCGGGCCGGCAGCCGCTTTCGAGCTTGATTCTGACATCCCCATCAAAGTAACCGCAGACAACGCCCGCCTCGACGACAACCGGGGTATCGCCACCTACACCGGCGATGTAGAGCTGGAACAGGGCGAGACCCATCTGAGTGCGGAGCGTGTGGTTCTGTACCGCGACGAAAACGGGCTGAACCGGATTGAAGCCTTCGGAAATCCGGCCCGTTACCGCCAGCCAAGCCGTGAAGGTGAAGGTGAAGGTGAAACCGACGCCAGGGCGCTGAATATCACCTGGTCGGCCGCCGACCAGCGTCTGATCTTTGAACGGCAAGCGGTCATCGAACAGAATGGCAACCTGTTCCGTGGCGACATCATCCATTATGATACCGCCCGCCGGGTCGTCACGGCCCAAGGCGGCGCCGATAGCGGCGAAGGGTCCGGCCGGGTAGAAATGGTGATTCAGCCACGCAGCACTGACAGACGCACTGATAGACAGGAATCCGATGGCAGTTCTGAGGGCCAGTAATCTGGCAAAGAGTTATAAACAGAAAAAAGTGGTGATCGACGTTTCCCTGGAAATCCGCAGCGGGGAAATTGTGGGTCTGCTGGGCCCCAATGGCGCCGGTAAAACCACCTGCTTTTACATGATCGTGGGGCTGGTTCCGGCCGACCACGGCCGGATCACCATCGACAGCCGCGACATCACTCATCTGCCCATGCACGGCCGGGCGCGCCAGGGCATCGGCTACCTGCCCCAGGAAGCCTCGGTATTCCGCAAACTGTCGGTGCGCGACAACATCATGGCCATTCTGGAAACCCGCAAGGGTCTGAGCAAGGCCGAGCGGGAAAAAAAGCAGGAAGAATTGCTCGAAGAATTCCACATTACCCACATTCGTGACAGCATGGGCATGGCCCTGTCCGGCGGCGAACGCCGGCGTGTGGAAATTGCCAGGGCCCTGGCGATGGAGCCGGCCTTTATCCTCCTGGATGAGCCGTTCGCCGGTGTCGACCCCATTTCCGTGAGTGATATCAAACACATCATCCGGCATCTCCGGGACAAGGGCATCGGTGTACTGATTACCGACCACAACGTACGGGAGACCCTGGACATCTGCGAGAATGCCTACATCGTTTCCGGTGGCCACATCATCGCCTCCGGTAATGCCGAATCCATTCTGGCCAACCAGCAGGTAAAGGAAGTGTACCTGGGCGATGAGTTCCGGCTGTGAAATTGGGGTCAGATGAAATTGGGGTCAGATGAACTTTTCATCTGACCACAATTTCATCTGACCCCCGGATTGTTTTGATGATCGGTAGCAAGTAAACTCGGCAAAGAACTTGCTAGGGTAATAAAGAGCCAAGGCAAGTAACCGACATATAAAGATTTTTTTCACTACCCACGACACCGGGAGCTGATGAGTGACGGATCCTGAACCATGGTGATGAAAGCCTCCTTACAGTTAAAGCTGGGTCAAAGCCTGACCATGACGCCCCAACTGCAACAGGCGATCCGGCTTCTACAGCTTTCGACTCTCGACCTTCAGCAGGAAATCCAGCAGGCCCTGGAATCCAACCCCATGCTGGAAACATCCGAGAATGAGGATCAGCCGGAAACCGACACCGGCAATGACGAACGGGAGGCCAATGCCACCGAGTCTGCCGCTGAAACGGCTCCCGAGCCTTCACCCGACTGGGATGAAAGCGAAAACGGTCCGGACTGGTCCTCGGAAAACGAAATCCCGGATAACATTCCGGACGATCTTCCGGTCGACACCGCCTGGGACGATATCTACCAGTCCGCACCGGCACCTGCCGCCCGGAACGATGACGAAAACGATCACGATTTCGAGACCCGCAACTCCCCCACTGACACGCTTCAGGATCACCTGGAATGGCAACTGAACCTGACCCCGATGAGCGAACGGGACCAGGCCATTGCACACGCCTTGATGGATGCAGTGGATGAGCGCGGTTACCTGACCAGTTCCCTGGAAGAGATTCATTCCGGGTTGCTGGATGAAAACGAAGAAGACCCCCTTGAGCTGGATGAAGTCGAGGCAGTCCTGCACCGGCTGCAGCATTTTGACCCTCCTGGCGTGTTCGCCCGGGACCTGCAGGAATGCCTGCTGATCCAGCTCAACCAGTTGCCGCCGGAGACGCCCTGGCTGGCCCAGGCTCGCCTGGTCATCACCCATTACATCAATCTGCTCGGCAACCGCGACTACGCCCAACTGTTGCGCCGAAGCCGCCTGAAAGAAGACCAACTGCGGGATGTACTGGCCCTGATTACCGGCCTCAATCCCCGTCCCGGTGACGTGATTGACCGCGCCGAACCTGACTATGTGATTCCGGACGTGATCGTTCGCAAGCACAACAGCCGCTGGCGCGTTGAACTGAACCCGGAAATTGCCCCGCGCATCCGCGTCAATGCCAGCTATGCTTCTCTTATAAGGCGTGCGGACAGCAGTGCCGACAACACCTACCTGCGGGATCAGTTGCAGGAGGCGAAATGGTTTATCAAGAGCCTGCAGAGCCGCAATGAAACCCTGCTGAAAGTGGCGACCCGTATTGTCGAGCACCAGCAAGGATTCCTGGATCAGGGTGAAGAAGCCATGAAACCGCTGATCCTCTCTGATATCGCCCAGGCGGTTGAGATGCATGAGTCCACGATTTCCCGGGTCACCACCCAGAAATACATGCACACCCCCCGGGGAATTTTCGAGCTGAAATATTTCTTCTCCAGCCATGTCAGCACTGACGAAGGCGGTGAATGTTCTTCCACGGCAATCCGCGCGATGATCAAAAAGCTGATTGCCGCGGAAATGCCCAAAAAGCCGTTGAGCGACAGTAAAATTGCAGCCATGCTAGGGGAACAGGGAATCAAGGTTGCGCGACGCACGGTTGCCAAGTACCGGGAGGCCATGCACATTCCGCCTTCGAACGAACGCAAACGACTGGTCTGAACACCCGGGGTCCGGGCGCAACGCACTATTCGCCGGCGCACAATGCACCAGCACCCAGACCGGCTCCCAGGAGCCGGAACGATGACAACAGGAGACGCCTATGCAACTCAATATTTCAGGCCATCACGTAGAACTGACTCCCGCACTGAAGGATTATGTTTCAGAGAAG
>PAKW01000048.1 GCA_002707215.1 Halomonas sp. | reverse complement strand
ATCTGGTTTGCAAAGTATTGCAGTACGTTACTTTGTGTATCCGGAAATGCGCATTACTGCACATATTTCTCCCACCCTGTTCTCTAAGCTCAAATCCATCAGGCGCTGACCACCGAAATGTCCGACAGTCTGTCGGGTCAAAAACGACAACAACGGTGGCGGCATCCAAGGAACAAGAACAGGCAGCAGTCATCATGCGCGACAAGTACAGGTACATTGGCCCCGTCTACGATTTTCTGAGCAATCTCTACAGCGGCAAGAACATACACCGCTGTAAAACGGCCATGCTGGACGTTGAAACCGTCAAACCCGGAGACAGGATCCTGTTTGCCGGGGTTGGCCATGGCAGGGATGCCATTCGTGCAGCTGAACTGGGCGCGGACGTTACCGTGGTAGACCTGTCGGAAACCATGTTGCGCAAGTTTGGCGAAGCCCAGCAAAAGGAGGCCCCCCACCTGACTATCCGCCGCATCCACAGCGACATCATGAACGTGGACGAGTTCGAGCGGTACGACATGGTGGTGGCCAACTTCTTCCTCAACGTATTTGATGAAGACATGATGGTCCGGGTCCTGGAGCACCTCATTCGTCTTGGCAAGCCAGACGCCAGAGTGGTTGTCGGCGACTTTTGCTACCCCACCGGCAACATCTTCTCCCGGATGTTCAAGAAGCTTTACTGGTACATGGCCGTATTCATCTTCTGGCTGTTTGCCAATAACGCATTCCACAGGATCTACAACTACCCCGAGCACATGCAGCGCCTGGGCCTCCAGGTCACCAAGAAGAAGCATTTCAAGCTTTTGAACATGGACTGTTACTGGTCCATTCTCGGACGCAAGCAGGCCTGAACAGCGTCGCTCGGAGTCGCCAACAAAAATAATCGGGGAGCAGCAGCATGTCGGATCAGATACTCGCACTCGACAGAATCGCCACACTGGATAGCGGTTCGTTCACCTTCAGCGAGCGGGTTGGTTATCTGAAGAAGTTCGGAACCCACTCCCAGTCCTTCTCGACTCTGCAGCCGGGCATGCAGTATTTTGATGTGCCGGGCATTGGCTATATCGCCTACATGCGGAAATGGGGCGGGACTTTTGTCCTCTCGGACCCGGTTTGTGCGCCGGACGATTTCGGTCGACTGCTGGAGAGCTTTCATGGCCGCTTCCCGAACGCCAGTTACATTCAGGTATCAAAGCCGGTGGTGGATTTTCTGCATCTGCGCTTTGGCCTCTATGGCACCCAGTTCGGCAGCGAATCCCGCATCGATCTTGCCCGCTGGTCCCTCAGCGGGAAGAAGAAACAGGTGCTCAGAACCGCGCTGAACCAGGCGGAAAAAAACGGCATTACCGTCAAGGAGCGCTTCAGCGACGACCATACCCGGGAGATCTCCGAGGCCTGGATACGCACCCGCAAGTGTAAAAGCAATGAAATCCGCTTCCTGATCCGGCCCATGGAAATGGAATACCGGGAGAATGAACGGCACTTCTACGCCTATCAGGATGGCAAGGCAGTCGGCTTTATCTACTTTGATCCGATTTACCGCAACAACGAGATCATCAGCTATGTGCCCAATATTTCCCGGGCCAATGCCGATTTTCGCCAGGGCATTTTCTACACCCTGATGGCCCATGCCATCGACGCTTTCAAGACCGAGGGCGTGCCCTATCTGGATCTGGGGCTGATTCCCCTGTCGCTCGATCCGGCGACCGAACATCAAGAGAGCCGCCTGCTCAAACGCCTGCTGCACGGACTCTATGAGAAAGGCAACTTCCTCTACAATTTCAAAGGGCTGGAGTTCACCAAGTCACGCTTTCGGGGAGACAACTTCAAGACCTACTGTTGCCATAAACGGTCGATTCCAGCGCTGGAGTTTCTCGCCATGTTCAAGCTGACCCGGCTTCTATAGCCACCGGGCGCTGGTCGGGCCAGCCTTCGCACACCTGCCGGGGCGGCAGGCCCAGCCCGGACATGAAACCGGCGATTCCTTCCGGGGGCGGGCCGGAAAACAGGGCGGCAGTGACCGGCAAGTGTGCCGGCTGAGCAATGGCTCTCTCGGCGACGGCAAGCTGGCCTGTCTGTTCCAGCAGCCAGGCGACCCGCCGAGCAATCGCCTCTCCCGAATCCACCCAGAACCGAACCGCCGGCAGGCTCCGCTTCAGGCTCTCCAGTAACAGGGGATAATGGGTACAGCCCAACACCACCGTGTCCACCTCTGCTTCACGAAATGCCTCCATGGCATCTGCCAGCTCGCGGGCCGGTACCACACCGCCGGCAACCAGCTCTTCCGCCCAGCGCACCAGGCCGGGATGCCCGATACGCTCCACCCGGCAATCACCGGCAAATTCCTCGATCAGCCTGTCCAGATAGGGTCTGCGAACTGTGGCCGGCGTTGCAAGGAGCCCGATACGCCGGTTCCGGGTTTTCGCCGCCGCGGGCTTGATCGCTGGCACCACCCCCACAACCGGCACCGATATTCTCCCACGCAGATGGGGCAATACCACAGTACTGGCCGTGTTACAGGCCACCACGATGACATCGGCGGGATATTGCTCAAGGGCTCGGGCAATCAGGGTGCAGCAGCGTTCAATCACGACCGGTTCCGACTTGTCACCGTAAGGAAATCCGGCGTTGTCCGCCAGATAAATCAGGTCCGCGCCCGGCAGGTACCGGTGAATGCAGGCAGCAACACTCAGGCCGCCGACGCCGGAATCGAATACCAGAACCCTGGGAGACGCCTGCTCGTTCAAACCGGAATACCTCCCCGGGAAATTTCCTTCTCCATAGCCCGGATCAGACGGCCTGAAATCGTGGTTTCCGGCGGCACCGGCGGTGTGTCACCCGGTAAAAACCAGCCAGCATCGGCGAGTTCGTCTTCCTGCAACACCAGCTCGCCTCCGGCATAATCCGCAAAAAACCCAACCATCAGCTGGTGCGGGAAAGGCCAAGGCTGCGATGCGTGGTACCGGATATTGGTCACATCCAGGCCGGTCTCCTCTTTCACCTCCCGGCAAACAGCCCCTTCCAGACTTTCCCCCGGCTCAACAAATCCGGCAATCAGGCTGTAGAAGTGGCGCTTGACCCGTGACGACCTGGCCAGCAACAGTCGGTCATCCCGACGGATAACAACGATAACGCAGGGGGCGAGCCTCGGGTACCAGGAAATCCCGCAGGCGGCACACCATCTGGCACGCTCCCGGGGATGAAAACCGGTTTCCTCACCGCAGCGCCCGCAGTACTGGTGGTCGCGCCACCACTGCCAGACCTGGAAACCGGTACTCAGCATATCCGCGGGGGCATCGTTCATCATCAGCAGGGCCTCCCTCAGGGGAATGATCTGCTGTTCTCCAACCGCGCTTTCCGGTAACTCAGTGACGAATACATCGCAACCGTCGAAGGTTCCCATAGAGACGGCACCGGGCAGGATATCCCCGAACAGCGCGCTGTCCCGGGGATGCAGCCAGCCGTTATCGGGCTTCACCACGCCTGACCCCGCAAGCGCCAGAATCAGGTCGTTCTGCTCCGGCGGCCTGTTTGTCCAGCCGGGTTTCCACTGAGTCATCAAGACCACCGTTTGATGTGCTGCCTGAGTGATTATAAGACCAAGCTGAAATGTACCACATTGCCTTGCTGGCCAAGAATGCAACCTCGGCTTTCCGCCCTATACTCAACCAAGTAAACTTGGCACCTGTCTTTTCAACGGAGTTGCACTTTATGCGTCTTTACCAGGGCATTCGCAGCCTGATCCTGACCCTTTTTCGCAAGATGCTGTTTATCTGGGTCCGGACAGATGTCAGCGGCAACAGCGTTGACGCCCTCGCCCTGGACCCGGACAAGCCGGTATGCTACGTGTTGCAGTACAGCTCCCTTTCCGGTCGACTGGTCCTGGAGCAGGAAGTTATCCGGGCAGGATTACCCGGAGCGGCGGAAGCTCTGCCGGTTAAAAACGGACCGTCGCATTCTTTCTTCTTTCTGTATCACCGGATTGGTGGTTTTTTCCGGGGGCGCCAGGCGCCGGCGCCTACCAGCGAGTTCCAGGCTCTGGTTCACTACGGCCTCGAACACCCGGATCAGGATGTCCAGATCGTTCCGGTTTCCCTGTTCTGGGGCCGCTCCCCGGACAAGGAGAAATCCCTGGTAAAGCTGTTGCTGTCTGACACCTGGTCCATTGCCGGCAGGCTGCAGAAGCTTCTGATCATTATGGTTCACGGCCGCAACACCTACGTTCAGTTCAATCAGCCCCTCTCGCTCAAGCAGGTTATTGATGAATACCGGCATAACGAAGGGCGCGCCAACCGGAAACTGGCCCGGATACTCAGAACCCACTTCCGCCGGGTACGCCAGGCCGTGCTGGGACCGGACCTGTCACACCGCCGCACCCTTGTTGCAGGCCTGGTGCGGACCCCGTCAGTAAAAGAAGCGATCCGGGAAACGGCCGCCAGAGACGACATCCCCCCGGAGAAAGTTCGCACCAGGGCCTACAAGTACGCGGATGAAATTGCCGCCAGCATGTCCATCGTCACCATTCGCTTCCTGGAAGTGGTGTTGTCATGGCTGTGGAACCGGATTTACAAAGGCATTGCTATCAACAACATCCGGGTGGTGAAAGACGTCGCCCAGGACAATGCTGTGGTTTACGTACCCTGCCATCGCTCCCACATCGACTACCTGCTGTTGTCCTACGTGCTCTACAAAAACGGCCTGATGCCGCCGCACATTGCTGCAGGGGTCAACCTCAATATGCCTGTCGTGGGCCCCATTCTGCGTCGGGGCGGCGCCTTTTTCATGCGCCGCAGCTTCAAGGACAACCCGCTGTACGCTACCGTGTTCAACGAATACATGCATGTCATGTTTTCCCGGGGTTACTCGGTGGAGTATTTTGTCGAGGGTGGCCGAAGCCGCACAGGCCGGATGATGCAACCCCGTCCCGGAATGCTGGCGATGACCGTACGCAGTTTCCTTCGGGATCACCGCAAGCCCATCGTGTTCGTCCCCGTCTACATTGGCTACGAAAAGGTTATGGAGGGCCGCTCGTATCTGGGCGAACTTCGTGGCAAGAAAAAAGAAAAAGAAAGTGTCTTCGCGTTGGCCAGAACGGCGCGTAAACTCAGCCATTCCTTCGGTCGCGTGGCGGTCAACTTCGGTGAGGCCATTCACCTTTCCGAAGTTCTGGATGATGTCCATGACAGTTGGCGCGAGGAAGCCTACGACGCCGGGTACCGCCCGGCCTGGCTCAACACTGCCGTATCCGAACTCGCATTCCGGGTAGCCTCCAGCATCAATGCCTCTGTCGCGGTTAATCCGATTGGCATGGCCGCAACGGTTTTGCTCGGGGCCGAGCGCCTTGCGATGGACGAAGGCCAGTTAATCAGGCTGATGGATCAATACGCCGCCCTGCTGAAAGCCTTTCCCTATGCCGCGACGGTCACCCTGCCCGAAGGCAGCGGTAAAGACTGGGTGGCCTACTGCGAGGGCATGGGACTGATTAGCCGCCAGCCCCAGAAGCTGGGCGACATCATCGCCCTGGAAGGCAGCAATGCCATTCTGATGACCTATTACCGCAACAATATCCAGCACCTGTTCGCACTGCCTTCACTGATTGCCAGCCTCTTTGAGAACATGGATTCCCTTAGACGAGAAAAGATCGTGTTCCTGGCCAGCGTGGCCTACCCCTATCTGCAATCCGAGCTGTTTCTGAAGTTCCGGTCGGATGAGACTGAAACCGTCATCAATCAATGGATCGATGTTCTGATCGCCCAGGGTTTGCTAAAGCCTCTGGACGGCGAACGGATCGGCCGGCCAGACGAAGGCACCGAGGCCATGCTGAGGTTGCGGGTGCTGTCACGTTTTATCATCCAGACCGTCGAGCGCTACCACATCACGCTCGGCATCCTCCGGAAATACGGGTCGGGCAAGATCGGTGCGACAGAACTGGAAGAGCAGAGCGCGCTGCTGGCCGAACGCATGTCGATCCTGTTCGGCCTGAATGCACCGGAGTTCTTCGACAAGAGCCTGTTCCGGAACTTCATAGCCAACATGCAGAAGAACGGCGTGATCACTACCGATGATAACGGCTTGCTGTGTTATGGCGAGGGGCTGGATGAGGTGGCAGAGGACGCACGGCTGGTGCTGAGCGTTGAGAAGCGGCAGGCGATTCAGCAGGTCACGATGATGGGAGCCTGAGGGGCGCGCCACAGGCTAACCAGCGGCTTTTTTTCAGGCTAAGGGCTCACTGGGCAGGCAGGGCCTTGATGGAATAGACATCGTAGCGACTGCTTTTGCCCTCTATCCGTGTGGTTGGATCCGGCCCGGCAATCGCCGGCGCCTTCCGCGGCCGCTTGACCACCACCCGGTGACGGGCGCACTCAAGGGCTCCCGTAAGCAGGCGTGCGCAATCGTCATCGTCGCCGACCACCGTCCGGAATACCTGCATTTCCTTTTTAACCAGGGCCGACTTATCCCGGTGCGGAAACATCGGGTCCAGATAGATTACATCCGCAGCCTCACCGCCGGCCCGTTCAAGCCAGTCGATACTGCTGCCTTCCATCAACTGCATGCGTTCGACGATCATCGCACAATCCACGTTCAGGGCGGCGCGGGCCAGACCATCCGCCAGGAGCGCATGGATAACCGGATTGCGCTCAAACAACGTTACCCGGCACCCAAGGCTGGCGAGGATAAACGCATCCTGGCCAAGTCCTGCCGTGGCATCAACAACATGCAGACGGGCGCGGGTTTTCTGCAGGCCGACAGCCCTGGCGACCAACTGACCGGCCCCACCACCATGCTCACGCCGGTAGCCCATCTTGCCGGTAACGAATTCCGCGCGCACCGGCCCGGGCGCTCCCTTGCCGGTAACTTGCAGGCCCAGGCCCTGCTCATCAAGGAACAACAGAACCGGGAGGCCGCGAACATTCCTTGGCAGCACCACCCCCAGATTCTCCAGCAACAGAGACTCGGCCAGGGACTCAGCCTGAACCCTGTCCCCCAGGGGACTTCGGGCAATGGCAATGGTTTGTTGCCAGTCGGCGGGCATTACAGAAGAAAAAGAAGGATCAGACATCAGACCAGAATATCGATTCCGGCCAGGCTGCCGCCGGTGCCGGCGTCCTGGCCTGCGGCCGCAACGGAAGCAAACGTGGACAGCGCCCGGGCGGCAGGTAAGGAGACTTCACCCGCCCGGAAACGCTCAAGACGGATGTCTTCGGAGGCGCGTCTGGCCTCGACCCGACGCTCAAGACTTTCGGTGGGGGTTCGCTCACTGGCCACACCCTGGCGGCTATCGGCAAGAGCACGGCGAGCAGAATCGCCCGTTTTCTCTGGCGCCGAAGCGGGAGCGCGTGCGACATCACTGCGCTCGCGGACCTGGCTGTTGCTGCCCGCCTGAGAAGCGAAAGTGTTGCCCGGATTAATGCCACCAATCATGTTCAGATACCACTGGTCCGCTGACAGGAAAACCTGAACTGGAAGTATGGAAGATTCCCGACCGGAAGAAAAGGCGGCTGTTCAGTATTCACTCAGGCCTGGATGATCGAACTGACTAGCGACCGGGCAGCTTCTTCCAGGCCACTTCGTCCCGGATATACACCGGTTGGGCCTGTTCCGCCGGAACCGCCTTACCCTGCCGATATCCGATAACGGCCAACCGTGCAACCCAGGAGGCACGAAGCACCAGTGCCTCATCGACCGTTTCTGCCTGTCCGGTTATTGCCGAGGGCATCCCGGAGCGATACTGCCAGCCCGGGCCAACGCCGTACCAGTGATCGAGCCCGGATGGGAGAGCAACCTTTGAAGGGGGACAAACCTGCTCCTCGCCCAGCAAAACCGGAAGGCCAGAACGACATTCGAAACAGCCCCAGTAGACCTCCCCCATGCGGGCATCAAAAGCCACTGCGATACCACTGTACTCGGGAATATTGAGGGTTTTGATCGCGCCAAGGGCAACGGCTTCAAGAGAAGAAACCGGTACCACCGGAATATCCAGCCCCCATGCCAGCCCCTGTACCACCCCGGTTGCGATTCGCAGGCCGGTAAAGGAACCGGGGCCACAGGCAAACGCCAGGGCATCCAGATCCGCGGGCACCAGGCCCGACGCCAAAAGGAGCTCCCGCACCATCGGCATCAAAAGACGGGTATGGCCGCGCGGGGCAAGTTCAAAACGTTCTGAGATCTCGCCATCAACAAGAAGGGCTGCGGAGCAGCCCTCTGATGACGTATCCAGTGCCAGCAGTTTCACGGGCGTGAAAACCTCAGGTCAGGATGCCGTGGATTTACGTGAGTTCAGACAGGATCTGGTCGCGAATGCTGTCCAGGCTGCCAACACCTTCCACCCGAACATATTTCGGTGCCGAAGCAGGCTCTTTTGACGCCCAGTCCAGATAGTAGCCTATCAGCGGTGCAGTCTGGTCGTGGTAGATTTTCAGACGTCTGCGAACCGTTTCTTCCTTGTCGTCCTCACGCTGAACCAGTGGCTCACCGGTTTCATTGTCCTTGCCTTCCACCTTGGGTGGATCATATTTTACGTGGTAAATCCGGCCACTGCCTTCGTGAACCCGGCGGCCGGACAGACGGCTGACGATTTCTTCGTCGTCGACGGCAATCTCGACCACATAATCAATGGCAATCCCCTGATCTTTCAGGGCCTCCGCTTGGGGAATGGTGCGTGGAAAACCGTCCAGCAGGAAACCGTTCCTGCAATCCGGCTGCTGGATGCGCTCTTCAATCAGCGCGATGATGATGTCGTCAGACACCAGGCCGCCAGTCGCCATGACTTCCTTCACCTGCTTACCCAGCCCCGACTCGGCCTTAACCGCCGCCCGCAGCATGTCACCGGTGGAGATCTGGGGAATATCAAACCGCTCGGTTATGAACTGGGCCTGAGTTCCCTTACCTGCGCCCGGCGCGCCTAACATGATGATTCGCATAACGCTGTGCTCCCGTTTTAGTCATTATCGTTTGAAAAGCTGTGGCAAAAACCTCTGCCTTTGCGAAAGCCTCTCCCATCCGGAACAGGTGGTCAGCCGGAATCGGCGAGGGCGCATTATACGAAGTCAACCACGTCAGAGAAAGTCGACCTCCGTATCATGCACCGGAAGTGCGCCTTTCCCAACGGACAACGCCAGGGTGTCAGGATGACAGGGAGCTGGCCAAGGCGTCCAGATCCGGAGCCACCCGATCCATTTCCGCCGTAAGTTCATCCTGCACATTTGGCTGCAGCCCCAGCCCCTCCAACAGCGCTGGCACGTCGTCAAGATTGAATTCATCACCAATCCCACGCTCCTTGAGCAAGGCATTCGACAGCTGCACCATCAACACGTAATTTTCATGCTCTCCGTGATAGCCGGGCTGCTGATGGATGCCAGCTGCCTTGATGACGGGGTCCGGCAGTTGCCACAGGCGATGGAGAATCCCGCCAATGGCACCATGGCCCACGGCAAGAATTTCCTGCCCGTCCCCCTGGCCGAATACCTGCTGCTCAAGGGACTGCATACTGGTTTCAGGGTTGATTTCACGGAGCTCATTCAGCTCGTCAAATTCGGCGGGAAACAGGTGCCCAACCAGCAACAGACCGAAGTTATGAAGCAGTCCGCACAGATAGGCGAGGCCTTTCTCGCCACCGCACCTTGGCGCAATGCTCTGGCACAGGAACGCGCAATACAGCGAGTGGCGCCAGAAATTATCCATGCCCAGCATTCCCTGGCGGGGTACCTCAAATGCGCGGACAGACGCGATACCGAGCGCAATGTGGGCGACACGATCAAAACCGAGCACCCGGGTTACCGCTTCCTGGACCGAATTGATCTGGCCGGGGTAATTGAACAGTGCAGATCGGGCGTAACGCATGACCTGGGCCGTCAGACTCGGATCAAACTCGATCAGCTCAGCCAGCTCCCGAGCGGTGGCGTCGGTATTTGCGGTCAGCCGGAGAATGCGCAGCGCAAGGGCCGGCATCGGTGGCAGGCGGTAAAGTTTCTGGAGTTTGTCGGCCACTTCCTCCAGGGTCAGCGCCTCACGATTACCGTTGCCCGGCCCGCGGATAACCAGATGGCCCTCCCTGGCGCCAGCGAGGGCGAGCATGAGGGACCGACCATCCATCTCCACCAGCGAGTGACCGGTGCCGCTGGAGAAAAACACCCGCCTGGCCCTGGCGACATCGTCATCCACCACCACCGGAAGCTCATAAGCCTGGCCAATGGGTGGTGTGAACCCCGGGTCGCAGTCCCCGAACAGGCGCAGGGTCTGGCGGGCAGTCAGGGGCTGCAATCGGCGACCGGTCAACTGGTAGACCGCATCCGGGTCAAGAGTGCTGTCAAACTTGTGGACAGCCATCACCACACCGCCGATATCAACCAGCAGTGTTGCCTGGATAAAATCGGCCTGGGGGAGTCCCGAGGCAATAACCGCTGAATCCAGGCTGGTTACCTGATCCATCGGCAACTCCTGAAAATCAATACCCTTGCGGGCCAGAAAACGCGCCAATCGTGCAGCCAATGCCACAACCTACTCCTGTTATCCAGCGTCGGTGGCCGGGCTACCCGGCCTCTTTTTTCCAGCACTTTTAGCCGGTGTTGCGCATGCCCGCCGAGATGCCCGCCATCGTGACTTTCAGGGCACGCTCCACCAGCTCCGGCACCTCGCCCTTGCCTTCGCCCTCCCGGTCACGTCGGAGCAACTCGGCCTGCAGGTAATGCAAAGGGTCCGTGTAGGGATTACGCACCCGCATGGAGTGAGCGAACACTGGTTCACCTTCCAGCAAGTCGCTCTGCTCCTTGAGCTCCAGAAGCCGATGAATGCAGCCCTGAAGCCGCATTCTCAGGCTTTCCCCGAGGGCCTTGAGCTTGTCATCGTCCAGTAACGTCTGCTCATAATAGCTGGCGATGCGCAAATCTGCCTTGGCCAGCACCATCTCCAGCATATCCACATAGGTTCGAAAGAAAGGCCAGCCATGCATCATATCCCTGAGGACCGGGAGCCGGTTATCCCGAGCCGCCTCTTCCAGTGCCACATCACTGCCAAGCCAGCTGGGCAGCATCAGTCGCATCTGGGTCCAGGCGAAAATCCAGGGAATGGCCCGCAGGCTTTCCACGCCGCCGGTCGCCTTTCTTCGCGCCGGCCGGCTTCCGAGGGCCAGTTTTCCCAACGCCTGCTCCGGCGTTACCTGGCGAAAATAAGGCACAAAGTCCGGATTGTCGCGGACCAGGTCCCGATAAGCCTTCAGGGACCGCTCCGTGAGCCAGTCCATGGTTTCCCGCCAGTTGTCCTCCGGCTTCGGTGGCGGTGCCAGGGTCGCTTCAATGACCGCCGTGGTGTAGAGCGTCAGGCTCTGCACCGCCAGCCTGGGCAAACCGAACTTGAAACGGATCATTTCACCCTGCTCGGTAATCCGGAAACTGCCGTTTACCGAACCCGGCGGCTGGGACAGGATGGCCCGGTTGGCCGGGCCACCACCACGGCCCACGGTGCCGCCACGGCCGTGAAACAGGGTGAGGTGCACACCATACTGGCTTGCAACGTGGGTGAGCTTTTCCTGGGCCTGATACTGCGCCCAGGCGGCCATGAGCTGGCCGGCATCCTTGGAGGAGTCGGAATAACCAATCATGACTTCCTGGCGTCCCTGGCAGTACTCCCGATACCACTCCACCTCATACAGGGCGGCCATACTCTCAGGAGCACCACGCAGGTCGTCCAGGGTTTCAAACAGGGGCGCCACCCGCATCGGGTACTTCATTCCCGATTCCCGCAGCAGAAGAATGACGCTGAGCACATCGGAAGGCTTGCTGGCCATGGAAATCACATAGGAACCCAGAGCCTGCGGCGTTTGCTGGGCCACAACTTCACAGGTGGCAAGCACCTCCCCAACCGACTCCGAGGGTTCCCAGTTGCGGGGTACCAGTGGTCGCCGACCCTGGAGTTCCTGCACCAGAAACGACTGGCGCTTTTGTTCTGGCCAGGAAAGGTAATCTCCCAAACCAACATAATCCACCATTTCTGCAACGGCTTCGGCGTGACGGCTCGCTTCCTGGCGAATATCCAGCCGAATCAGTGGCAGGCCGAAGGTGTGGGCCCGGCGAATGGTGTCCAGCAGCGGGCCGTTGGCAATCGTCTCCAGGCCGCAATTAACCAGAGACCGGTAACAAAGCTCCAGGGGCCCGGTAAAGTCCTCGTTCTCGAACAGAATACCGGTGGCATCTGCCGGTTCACCGTTAATGCTCGCCTCGGCCCAGTCGCGGGTTTTAATCAGCCTGTCACGGAGTTCGGCGAGGACATGGCGATAGGGCTCCCGGGAATCACCGGCAACGGCCTTGAGTTCATCACTCGCCTGCCACATCGACAGCTCGGCTCTCAATGCCTGGATATCCCGCAGGTAAAGATCCGCCGCCATCCAGCGGCCCAGCAGGAAAACCTTGCGGGTCACTTTATGGGTGACGTTGGGATTGCCATCGCGGTCCCCCCCCATCCAGGACGCAATCCGGATAGGAGACGCCTGCAAGGGCAGCCCTCTACCCGTGGCCCCCTGCAACGAAGCGTCGAGACTTCTCAGAAACTGTGGTAACGCCTGCCAGAGGCTATTCTCGATCACCGCAAAACCCCACTTGGCTTCATCCACGGCCGTTGGCCGCTCATGGCGAATCTCGTCGGTATGCCAGGCTTCCGTAACCAGCTGGGACAGGCGGCTGGTAATTTCCTCCCTCTCCGCGGGCATCAGGTCGTCATGATCCAGCCTCGCCAGGCAATCCGACATTTCGTCGTATTTCATAATCAGTGTGCGGCGGGCCACTTCGGTGGGGTGAGCGGTCAGCACAAACTCGATCCGCAGATCGGCCACCCGCTGGTGGAGCTCCTCCGGGCTGACACCTCCGGTTTTCAGCCGATCAAAGACCTCACCCAGGGATTCAACCATCAGATCAGACTGACGCCCCTGTTTGCGCCTTATGCCATGGTGCTGCTCGGCCAGGTTGGCGAGGTTGAGAAACTGGTTGAAGGCCCGGGTGACCGGCAGGAGTTCGTCATCCCGCAGCTTACCCAGCAAGCTCACCAGCCGCTGGCCGGACCCGCTTTCCTGAAGGCGATCCGCTTTTGCGGCGGCCCGGATTTCCTCGATCAGCTCATAACAATCCTGCCCGGGGTGTCGTCGTATACTCTGGCCCAGCAGCTCGCCCAACATTCGCACGTTTTCTCGGAGATCGGGATGTAGCTCGGTCACATTGGCATCCTTTTGAATTGACGGAGGCAAAGTAAACTTACGATACTAAGGAACAGTCGAGAAAGTCTATTGGCAATTCAAGCCTGTAGCTGCAAGGAGTCATCATGAAGGTTACTGATCTGCCCAAACACTGGGAAACGCAAAAAAAACCCGTGGAACGCACCCACGACTACAACCTGCGCCTGCCACTGGAAGATGCCGCACGAGTAGCCGCACTAGCCGAGCTTTACCCGGACCGTAGCGAGAGCGACATCCTGAACGACATGATTGGCGCGGCCCTGGACGATCTGGTTCGCCAGAGCCCTCTGAAAGACAAACTGGAAGGGAAGGAAAAGTAAGTAACGACGGGCAATGTGCTGCCCGTCAGGCTACTGATTCCAGCTGACGGGCCTTGATGCGCTGAATGTGCTTCTGGCTGAGGCTGACAAACTTCGGAGTCAGGCCCTGATCTTCGTAGATCTCAAAACCGTCCTCGTCATAAGCCACCACCCGGGTTCCCTGAACGTAGGGAAAACTGGTTTCCATCTCGTCCAGTGCCGCGGAAATCAGGTCCCGCATCAGGTCCTGGGGCGACTTCATTGGATAAAGCGCTGCGAGCTTTTCGAGGCGCTTGTGATGCTGGTCAGATAACGCCATGAAATAGGCGTCCCGGGTAAGCCGACCACGAGCATGCTTGTCCCAGTAGTTGACCAGATCTTTGATTTTCATGGTGCCTTCACTCCTGCATCTTATTCATGGCGCACGGCGCACAAAATCAGTGCCTCCGCTACCGGAAGTGTAGACGAAGCCGTCGGTCCGGGGGCGAGAAAATTGGTAACGGATTGTACTTACCGATCCGCCCTGTTCAGTCCTCTCTTCCTCCCCGCTCCACACCTTTGACCGCCTTCCAGACGGCATCCAGCGCCTCCAGTGATTCTTCGTCCATGTCGCGGCCCTCACGCTCAAGCACTTTTTCAATTGCCCGGAAGCGGGCAACGAACTTGTGGTTGGTCCGATTGAGAGCCTGCTCGGGATTAACCTTCATGAACCGTGCCAGGTTCACACAGACAAACAGGAGATCGCCCAGCTCATCCTCAACGGCGTCCGGATCACCAGCGCCGGTTTGCGCCGCTTCCCAGGCCTCCTTGAGCTCGTCAATTTCCTCATGGAGCTTGTCGAACACGGGGGCGATATCCGGCCAGTCAAAGCCGTGGCGCGCCGACCGTTTCTGGAGCTTTTCAGCCCGGGCCATGGCCGGCAGGGTGCGGGCAATGCCATCAAGCCGGCTTTCCGGT
>PAKW01000047.1 GCA_002707215.1 Halomonas sp. | reverse complement strand
TGAACCCTCCCAGCGCATTCACTTTGCCGGTACCGAAACTGAACCGCGAGCTCGATGCGTTTGAGTTCGGCAACCCCGTTGGGGCGAATCACACCGGCGAGTTGTAGAGCCTGGAAAGCACTGTGGGGCGCGTTATCCAGTGGGTGGCGCGTCCTTTTTATTTGGGCCAGTAGATGTGACGATCATCAACGACAAAGTCATGCTCGTGAGCCCTCGGATGGCACCAAGGCATTTTGACATTTTAAGGCCAGTTTTAACGGGACGATCTCGCGATCACTTCTGACCCATCCGATTTCGATATATCTCAAGATCGTCCCGCAGTGGTTCCAGATCATAGCCGGCTGCGCTGGCTTGGCTGAGCAGGTCCGCGATCGGATAGTGAGCCGCCTTGGCATAGGCCCACAAGTGGATGGCGCGCTTCCCGGTGCGACAATAGCCGAGAACCGGGTCCGTGGATGATTGCAAAGCGCTGGCAAAAGCCTCGATATCCTCAGGGGCGTACTTTCCCGGTTCGACTGGAATTTCGTACCACGTCATGCCCAGGGACTCTGCCTTGTTTTTCAGGGTTTGGGTATCAGGCTGGTCGTCCGTTTCATTTCGAGCTCTGCTGGCAATAATCGTGCGGAAACCCGCGTTTGCCAGTTGTTCAATATCGTCAATACCAGGTTGCGCCGTTACACTAAAGCGCTCATCAAGTTGTTTGATATCCATCGAATATCTCCTTTAATTTCAGGGAACTTATGAATAAGTTTATGTCAGCTCATAGCGGCTGGGTTTATCCAAAAAGAGACCGGCGAGAATGCCAGCAAGGATCGCTATCGCCAGGGCACGATCGAGGCCGGACTCAGTACTCAATGCAGAGTGCTGCGCCATTGGGTAACAATCCATGCTTACAAACGTCACGGTTGCTTTCCGCATGCCAGATTTGCAGGCACGGCAACATCCATCAGTTTGGGGTCGGGCAAGTTAAGATTATTCATGATCCGGGCGTACTCGGCTTCCGATTTGCCCGCCAGACGTGGGTTGTAATGCTTCTCCTCGTAGATGGAGGAGCTCAGCATTCCTTTGTAGTCATGCGCTGGATATACCAACGTATCGTCAGGTAAGCGGAACAGTTTGTTAACGATAGAATCGTAGCTCTTGCGTGGGTCGCCGCCCTGAAAATCAGTCCGGCCACTACCGCGAATCAATAACACATCGCCAGTGAATACCGCCTTCTGGTCGCCCTGATTCCAGTAAAAACTGAAGGATTCATCAGTGTGACCCGGAGTGTAAATGGCTTCCAACCGAATGCCGTCGATATCAATTCGATCACCTTACGATACATGTTCTGATACGCATTCCGCGTTAGTAAATTCACCCATGATGGTGACGCATTGGGTGGCGTCACGCAGATCACCAAGGGCAGTGACGTGGTCAGCATGAGTGTGGGTATCAATCGCCCGGACAAGCTTGAGATCAAGTTGATCAATTAACCCAAGATAGGTCTCCGTAGACTCTTTTACGGGGTCGATGATGAGCGCTTCTCGACCCCGACCGGACGCAATGAGATAGGTGTAGGTGCTGGATGTTTTGTCGAAGAACTGACGGAACAGCATGAATTTCAACCTTGTGAAAAAATGCAAAAGATATAAATATGTGATTAAACGTAATAATAGAAAAGGCGACTGTCAATCTCAGAGGGAGTGCGCGCCATGCCTAGTGTCTCGTCCTTCGGGAGGCACTGCTTTTTTGGGTTGCTGAGGTTAGCGTACCTCCCTTCAGCCATTAATTCCGTATACACGCCTTTCAAGGGCTGCCTTGCCCTTTAATGAGGTAAAAGCCGAATATTTTCAATCCCATCCTGGAGCGATGCAATTAACGGGCATTCAACATTCCCACGCTGAGTGCAGCATTCCTGTACTAGCCCGTCCAGCGCACGCTCGATACGCTGCAGGCTTGAAATTTTCTGCCGCACACTGGTTAGTTTTTGCTCGCCCAATGCCCGTGCTTCATCGCAATGGGTACCGTCCTGCAATGTCAGCAGTCCTCCGATTTCATCAAGACTGAATCCCAGCCATTGGGCGGTTCGAATGAAGTGAAGGCGTGCCAAGGCCTGGTCGTCGTAATGACGAATGCTCCCATAGGGTTTTTCAGGTTCTGCCACCAGTCCCCGCCGTTGGTAATAACGGATGGTTTCCACCCCGATACCGGCGGCCTTAGCCAGTACGCCGATAGTCATTGAGCGTGTTTTTTTGGACATAAAGGTTGATTCCGTAGCTGACTACGGGAGTAACCTTATCTCAGTCACCCATCTCATGAAAGGAGCCATCGTAATGTCAGAGTCCAAATCCGGTCGCGGTTCGCTGATTGCCGGGGGGGTTGCGGCCGTCCTGGCATCTGCCTGCTGCCTCGGCCCCCTGGTGCTAATCACGCTGGGCATTTCCGGCGCCTGGATTGGCAACCTGGCCGCCCTGGAACCCTATCGGCCATGGTTCATCGGTGCGGCACTGGTGGCGATGGTCTTTGCCTGGCGCCAGATATACCGTCCCGCTGGGGCCTGCCAGCCAGGCGATGTCTGCGCGGTGCCGCAAGTGCGCACGGCCTACAAGGTCGTTTTCTGGATCGTCGCGCTGCTTATTCTGGTGGCGTTGGCTTTCCCTTATGTTTTACCCCTATTTTACTGAGAGGCACTACACCATGAAAAAATCACTGACTGCCACTGCGTTGTTGCTGTTTGTTAGCCTGCCGGCCCTGGCGGCGCAACAAACGGTCACCTTGTCTGTCCCAGGCATGACCTGTTCGGCCTGCCCGATAACCGTTAAAGCGGCTCTTAACCGGGTCGAGGGGGTGAGTTCTGTTGATGTCCGTTATGAAGAACGCGATGCCACGGTCACCTTCGACGATGCGAAAACCTCCGTTGAGGCGCTGACTCAAGCCACGACCAACGCGGGCTATCCGTCCACACTGAAACAGCCTCAGGCAAAACAGGAGTAACGTTTATGAGTGACAACAAACTTCACATTGCCGTGATTGGCAGTGGCGGCAGTGCCATGGCCGCAGCCCTGAAAGCAACTGAACGCGGTGCCCGCGTGACACTGATTGAGCGCGGCACCATTGGCGGAACCTGCGTCAACATTGGCTGTGTGCCCTCCAAAATCATGATCCGGGCGGCTCACATCGCCCACCTTCGCCGGGAAAGCCCGTTTGATGGCGGCCTGAGCGCCCAGTCGCCGGTGGTGGATCGTCCGGCGCTACTGGCTCAGCAACAGGGGCGAGTGGAGGAACTGCGTGAGTCCAAGTACCAGAATAACCTCAATGACAATGCCGCGATTACCATTCTCAGGGGTGAGGCGCGGTTCGTGGACGAGCGCACGCTGACGGTTACGCTCAACGCCGGCGGCGAGCAGACGGTGAGCTTTGACCGGGCCTTTATCGGCACCGGCGCCCGGCCCGCTGAACCACCCGTTCCGGGGCTGGCCGAGACGCCCTATCTAACGTCCACCAGTGCGCTGGAACTGGATCGCATTCCCGAGCGCCTGGTTGTAATCGGTGCCTCGGTGGTGGCCCTGGAACTGGCACAAGCCTTTGCCCGCCTCGGTAGCCAGGTCACCGTTCTGGCCCGCAGCCGGGTGCTGTCACAGGAAGACCCGGCGGTGGGTGAGGCGATGGAAGCGGCCTTCCGTCGCGAGGGTATTGAAGTGCTCAAGCAGACCCAGGCCAGCGAGATTGCTCACGACGGCCAACTGTTCACCCTGCAGACCAACGCCGGCATGTTGCAGGCGGAGCAACTGCTGGTGGCCAGTGGTCGCACACCCAATACTGAAAACCTGAACCTCGAAGCCATCGGCGTTGCCACCGAGGGCGGTGCGATCCAGATTGACAAACATCTTCAAACCACTGCGCCGGGCATCTACGCCGCTGGCGATTGCACCGACCAGCCCCAGTTTGTCTACGTGGCCGCCGCCGGTGGTAGCCGGGCGGCCATCAATATGACCGGCGGTGACGCCAGCCTCGATCTCAGCGCCATGCCCGAAGTGATTTTTACCGATCCGCAAGTTGCCACCGTCGGCCTGTCCGAGACAGACGCTGAGGCTCGGGGATATGCCACCGACAGCCGCATCCTGACCCTCGACAACGTGCCCCGGGCGCTGGTTAACTTCGATACCGGGGGCTTCATCAAGATCGTCGCGGAGCGTGAAAGCGGGCGATTACTGGGTGTTCAGGCCGTGGCAGGCGAGGCCGGTGAGCTGATCCAGACCGCCGTGATGGCGCTGCGTGCGCGCATGACCGTCAACGATATTGCCGACGAACTGTTCCCGTACCTGACCATGGTGGAAGGTCTAAAGTTGTGTGCCCAGACGTTCACCAAGGAGGTAAAACAATTGTCCTGCTGCGCGGGGTAGGGCAGAACCGTCGATGAATAACATGCGTGAGATCATGGAACGGCCAGGGCTGACCGGAGAGGTGGAGGCCGCGCTTCATGTGGCCCTGCTGCGCGAGCCTACGCCGCGAAGCTTAAGAAGCAGGTAACGATTAGGCTGGATGAGGATACAGTAGAGTATTTCAAGAGTTAGCCAGGCCAGGCCAGGCACGGCGACACCTTTTTCGGTGCGGCTTTGCCTCCACTGCAAAGGCACGCATGCTGGCAGCGCTGCAAAGCGTTCGTCTTGACGTACGTGCCAAAAGGCGTACACTTGATTAGAATTTAAACACACAAGAGGTGCGTCATGACGGGGATCACAGCAACTGAGGCGCGCAGCAACCTGTATCGGTTGATTGATGAAACTGCCGAGTCCCATCAGCCAATCGTCATTATGGGTAAGCGGAATAAAGCGGTCTTGGTATCCGAAGAAGATTGGTCTGCAATTCAGGAAACACTTTATCTGCTCTCCGTACCGGGTATGCGTGAATCTATTCGTGAGGGGATGGACACCCCCGTGGATGAGTGCGATGAGGAGCTGGACTGGTGACATGGAAGTTGGTTTACACCAAGCAAGCCCAGAAAGACGCAAAGAAGTTGGCCTCCAGCGGTCTCAAACCAAAAGCCCAGGAACTGTTAGCGCTTATAGCGGAAGATCCATACCGCAAGCCGCCTCCGTTTGAGAAACTCATTGGCGATCTTGCAGGAGCCTACTCACGCCGTATCAATATCCAGCATCGTCTGGTTTACCAAGTGCACGAAGACGAGCGGGTGGTGAAGGTTCTAAGGCTCTGGAGCCACTATGAATAATACATAATGATAAAGCTAAAAGAAGAGTTGAGGTTTCTGTTGGCGAATCTGTCCGGATTCTGCGTGAACTTCAGGGTATGAGTCAGAATGAGCTAGCTGCGGCTACTGGCATACCCCAGTCTACTATTTCGGCTATCGAAAATGATCGGGTGCGCCTGGGTGTTGAACGTGCAAAGGTCTTGGCTCGGGCTCTGCAATGCCATCCTGCCGTGCTTGTATTCCCAGGTTGGGATATTGAGCACGAATCCGCCGCATGATCTCTCGGACAGACCTAGGATGGACAGGCGCAGCTTGATCTCAAGGTGCAATCTCGGATGGATAGGCTCGGCTTAGCCTGACCTGATTCCCAAAGGCCCGGTGGTTTCGACCCCCGGGCCTTTGCTTTTTGTGGTGCGCCTATTCTGGGTTTATTGAACACTGCGGGGCCATGCATCTTGTTTGCATATGTATGGCATATGCACTACAGTAACTCTGTGATCCCTTAACTGGAGGTAAAAAGATGCGTACTGTTTCTATTTTCAAAAATGGTAAGAATCAGGCTATTCGGCTACCTGCTGATATGGCCTATGAAGGTGTTGGGGAGCTTGAGATTTTGCGGGAGGGGGACGTGATTACTCTTCGCCCTGTGAGGCCATCCTGGGCATCTCTGCTTGAGATGCCAAAAGCAACCCCCGAGTTTCTTCAGGAGCGCCCTGTGATCACCGGTGATGAAGGTAGATTTAATCTGTGACTACGTTCATGCTCGACACGTGTATCTGCTCCTTCATCATGCGAGAACACCCCGCAGCGGTCATCCAGCGATTAACTGCCGAGGTTGAGCAGGGCAACCAGATTGTCATTTCTGCCATCACCTATGCCGAAATGCGTTACGGCCAGATTGGCAAAAAGGCCTCAACCAAACACAAGGCGCTGGTTGATGAATTTGTTAAGCGAACTGATGCCGTTCTGCCCTGGGATCAGCGGGCAGTAGACGCGACAGTAAGTGTAATGCTGGAGCTTAGTAAAACAGGCACGCTCATTGGCCCCAACGATACGGCCATAGCAGGGCACGCAATCGCCACTGCTTGCACTTTGATAACAAACAACGTGCGTGAATTTGCCCGTGTTCCTGGTCTTATATACGCAGACTGGGTTTGACGCGAAATTCATCCTTTCATGGACATCATCCTTTCATGGACAGGCGCTGGAATACTCTGGAACAGGAGGTGGAACAGGCAGACAGGCACTGGAATACTGGAGCAAGTCGATGGACATGGATGCCGGAAAAGTTTGACCGGGTGGATGCTGAGATTGCTGAACTCTTTTAACCTCTGACGAGTTGGTGGTTCGTTATTCTGGTCCTGTTCGGAAAGTTTAGTCAGAATTCGGAATGAAGGAGTAGCGGATCGTTGATGGTCCTCCGCTGTTCTCTAATCCCTGTTCTCGGCCGCGCAAAAAAATGAAAAACAAGTCTTCCCCGGTTTTGGTTCCGGTTTTCGCTCTGTTCTTTGGTTCAGTCCTATTTGCCGACTTTATTCCATCAGTTTTTGGTGCCTATGCGGATCAGCGGATTTTGCTCTCGTTGTTGTTGATTGCCGTGATTGCCCTGGGGCTTGGGAGGCTGTCATATAGGGGGCAACTGGCGTCTGCAGTGCCGGAGGTGTGGCCGTTTCTCTTGCTGGTGTTCAGCTTTCTACTTGCCATGCTGCAATATCCCTCCGGGCCTTTTTATCTGGTGGAGCCGGTGTTTTATGCGCTTTACTTTTTCGCATTTGGCATCAGTGGCTACGTTATCCGGACGGAGGGTCTGGCTCGGGAGGCCGCACAGGCGCTGGTAGTGGTGGCTGCGGTAGTTTGTTTCTTCTATGCAGCGATGACGATCACAGTTTATCTTTTTGCCATTACCGATGACTTCTCCCAGCTCGACCACATTATTCCGTGGGGCTTTGTGAATATCCGTTACTGGAGCCACATAGCGACTTGGCTGATACCGCTGTTTCCATTATTTCTTCTGGTTGTGCCCTGTAAACGAAACACGCTCTGGCGGATGGGTGCTGCGTTTACGGGGGCTGTATGGTGGTGGTTGCTGTTTCTGTCATCGTCCCGCGGTTCCATGATTGGCTTGCTTATTGGTTTTGTTTTGGTGTGGGCCTGCTTTGGAAGAGCGGCACTGCCTTGGGTAAGGTTGTTCGCCCGATTTGCGGTTTACGGGTTGGTCGCCTGGCTCATCCTGTCAGTGGTTATTCCCAGCCTCGTGTTTGATGAGATTCAGGTTCGTGGGCTCAAGGCAGACAGCTCCGGGCGTATGCCCTTATGGCAAGAAGCCTGGGCTATGAGTTTGCAGTACGTCCCGTTCGGCATGGGGCCCCAATCGTGGCTGACTCATGATATTCTGACAGATGCTTACCGGGCATCCTCCAAATTAGGGCACCCTCACAACATGTACCTGATGTGGGCGGCGGAGTACGGGTGGATTTCCATAGTGGGCCTGGTCATCCTGTGTGGTTTTGCGTTGCGACATTTGTGGCGTCAGATTGCAGTGGTTCGGGCCAGGCAGGCCCATAATGGTCTATTGTTGGTGGCGTTCACGGCCTCGGTGCTGTCCGCTCTGGTTCACGCCGGCGTGTCGGCGGTGTTCATCGCACCAGGGTCCATGTTGGTGGGGTTGCCAATACTTGCGGTTTTTTGGGCGCTCATGAAACCGGAACCTGCGCAACGAACAATGACTGCCTCTGTCAGCCAGTCAAGGCTCCCGAGAATGGCTGGATACGCCCTTATCATGGTGTTTCTCGTCGCCAGTACGGTTTGGTTCCGTGAAGTGCTCAGATACCAGCAGGCGATGGCTGACGATCTTGATTATTACCAGAACGAAGTCTCACTCGGCCACCTTCCCCGGTTCTGGTTTCACGGGTATTTCCCGAGGCATCCCAGCCAGATGCCGCCTCAAAATAATGGGTTATGAGTGATACGCTTAATCTGGCCGGCCTTTTGCATCAGTCAAGACAATCGATATCTGAATCCTGGTGCAATTTTATTATGCAACGAAAAAACGGCGGCTTTACCCTGATTGAACTTATGATCGTCGTCGCCATCATCGGCATACTGGCCGCCGTCGCGATACCCTCCTATCAGGGTTATGTGTCGAAATCCCAGGTAAATAGGGCTGTCGGAGAACTTTCGACCTACAAAACGTCCTTTGAATCCCAAGTGTCCGGTTCTGGTTCCGTTACGAATAATGCGCTGGGGTATACCCCCTCAAACCTCACCACGGGGGATGCCGCCACAGATATCGCCGTGCTTAACGCTGACGGTTCTGGTCACATTCAGGTGACCATGGGGGGCAATGCCCACCCAAACCTGGCGGGTGTTTTAATCAGATTTGAGCGCAGCGCTGGCGGCATCTGGCGGTGCGAGATTGATCCGAGTGCTGCCCCTCGCTGGAAGGACGCTTTCAGTCCTGACTCTTGTGTCGTGATTTAAATCGAGTGGAGTGTATGTGTTGCTTGGGCAGGCACAACATTGCTTTGTCAAGCCCTGGTCGGCAATCCTCACTTTCCGTCTGTGAGCGCCCGTGGCAAAAAAGCTTTACACCATTCCAGTATGCTATGATCAATACGATCAATATGGTTGGAGGCGTTCATGATCACAGAAACCAGCGCAGTGAAGTTCCGGCAGAATCTTGGTGAGATGATTAATCAGGTACAGTACCGGCACGACAGCATCCTGATTAAGAAAGACGGTAAGCCGGTGGCAGCCTTGGTGGATGCCCGCTTGTTTGGCCGAATCCGAAAAATGGAACAACGCTTTGAGGCGCTTAGTTCGCGATTGGAGAAAGGTTTTTCAGGTGTGCCTCAGGAAGATGGCATGAGAGAAATTGAAAGTGTGATCGCTGAAGATCGCTCCGGAAATTAATGAAAGGCACCAGGGATGGCGTTGATTCAGGCAGTTATTGACACCAACGTAATCATATCGGGCATGGCGTATCCGGCGAGCGTGCCAGGGAAAATCATACAGGCCTGGCGCAGCGGGGCAGTGGATGTGTATCTCTCCGAGTATATTTTGGATGAAATTCGCAGGGTATTACCGAGGCTGCAACACCGGCATGGCATGTCTGAGGCAGAAATAGACGACCTCGTGGACATCCTCGGGCTGCTGGCTGAAGTCATTGAGCCAGCGGCGCTGCCACTGGAATCCGTGAGAGACATCAAAGATACCCCGGTACTCGGAACCCTGATAAGCGGGATACAGACACACTCGATAGATTACCTGATAACCGGTGATAAAGACCTGCTTGAGTTAAAGGAACATTATCCGGTGATAACCCCCGCTGAATTCTGGTCGAAACACGGTGGCCTATAGGCCTGCAGAATAGATCTTGTTTGTGATTGCGCAGAGTTTGGAAGAGCTGCCGAGGAATGAAGGCGTCCGGTTTTGGCGGAGTTGGAGGCAAGTAGCCACCGCTCCAATCGTTGTAGAGGTTGCATGAAAATATCCGCGCTTTGTTATGTTTAGTGTAACAAAGCGATGAGTTACGTGAATACGTGAGGCGGGTGGGCATGAAAACGGGGTCTGAAAACGGGGTCAGATGAAAAGTTCATCTGACCCCAAGGCCGACTCCAAGGCCGCGCTAAACCTCCACTTCCTCAAACAACTCCGGCACCTCGGCCTCCCAGCCAAATTTCTCCCGAATCCGTTTGCGCATCACGTCACTCGCCACTGCCTCCCCGTGAGTGACGTACACCTTCTCCGGTTTAAGTGAGCCTTGCTCCAGCCAGGCCAGAATCTCCTTGTAATCCCCGTGCGCGGAAAGCGAATCCAGATTATGAATTTCGGCCTTAACCGGCCAATATTCGCCATGAATCTTCACCGATTCCGCACCATTCACCAGCGCATCGCCCCGGGTACCCGGGGCCTGGAAGCCGGCAAAAACGATGCTGTTTCGCGGATTGGGCAGTAAGGTCTTCAGGTGGTGCAGCCCCCGCCCGCCACTGGCCATGCCGCTGGCGGATATAATCACGCAGGGGTAACGAACAGAGTCCAGCTTAATGGATTCTTCCACCGTACGGACAAACTCAGTTTTCTCGTCCATCTGTTCGCATTGGGCGGCGTTGAGCTTGTGTTCCTTGTGATGCCTGGAGAAAATCTCTGTTGCCTTGATGGCCATGGGGCTATTCAGGAATACCGGCAGTTTGGGAATCCTGTCATCACCCATAATCTTGTGAATCGCATAAAGCAGCATCTGCGCCCGCCCAACCGCAAACGCCGGTATAAGTACAATGCCACCCCGGCCAGCCGTCCGCGTGATGATCTTCGCCAGTTCCGCCTCAGGATCGGTCTCGCCATGAACCCGGTCGCCATAGGTGGATTCACACACCAGCACATCCGCTTTTTGCAGCGGCTCCGGCGGCCGCATGATCATGTCGTTCTGCCGGCCTACATCACCACTGAATACAATCGTCCGGCCATCGCCTTCATGGTGAACGTGCACGCAGGAAGAGCCGAGAATATGCCCGGCCGGTGTGAAGGTTACCTGGAACCCTCTCACCGGCTCGAACGTCTCGTGATAGTGCAGGGATTCAAAATGCTTGAGGGCTTCCCAGGCGTCCTTCTCGGTAAACAACGGCTCCGGTTTCTCGTGCTTCGAGAACTTCTTGCGGAAGGCGTATTTCGCGTCCTCTTCCTGCAGGAAGCCGGCATCCGGCAGCAGAACCTTGCACAGCTCATGGGTGGCCTTGGTGCAGTACACCTTGCCCTTGAAGCCGTTTTTCACCAAAGCCGGCAGATAACCCGAGTGGTCAATATGAGCGTGCGTAAGCACCACCGCATCAATGGTGGACGGATCCACCGGAAACTTCGCCCAGTTGCGCCGCCGCAGGGTTTTCACCCCCTGGTACATACCGCAGTCCACCAGCACCCGGTGCTTGTCATCCGAGAGCAGATAGCGAGAGCCGGTAACCGTTCCTGTGCCGCCAAGGAAGCGAAGTTTCATATCTGATTCCTTCTTTCGGGTGAATCCGGGGTCAGAAGAACGCTTTCTTCTGACCCCTTTTTTTAGATGATACTATGGGCTTATAAAAATGGGGTCAGATGAACATTTCATCTGACCCCAAATTGACCTGAAGCAGGAAGCGAATCACATGCATTACAGCTCGATCCTCCCGGATGTCATTAAGGTGGCCGACGAGGCCAGCGAGAGAGTGCTGCAAATCTACCAGTCGGACTTCAAAGTGAGCTACAAAACCGACGATTCGCCCATCACGGCTGCAGACACTGCCGCCCATGACATCATCACCCACGGCCTGCGCAACATCAGCCGGGATATCCCCATCCTCTCCGAGGAAGGCAAGGATATTCCCTGGGAAGAGCGCAAACACTGGCGCCGGTTCTGGCTGGTGGACCCCATCGACGGTACCAGGGATTTCACCCAGCGCAATGGTGAATTCACCGTTAACATCGCCATGATCGAAGACGGCGAGCCGGTGATGGGTGTGGTGATTGCACCGGCTCTTAAAGAAGCCTACTGGGGCGTAACAGGCGAGGGCGCCCACATGCGTGATCGCACCGGCAGAGTTCGCCGTATCCGTGTTGCCGAGCCCAAGGCCGTAAAGCGCGTGGTGGCCAGCAAAAACCACCTCAACGAAGAAACCAGAGCTTTCATCGAAACACTTGGCGAGCACGAGCTGGTGCAGGCCGGCAGCTCCCTCAAGTTCTGCAAAATCGCCGAAGGCCATGCGGATATCTATCCCCGGCTGGGGCCGACCTGCGAGTGGGATACCGGCGCAGCTCATGCCGTGTTGTCGGCAGCAGGTGGTAAGGTGGAAACGCTGGAGCGTGAGCCCTTGCGATATGGTAAGGAAGATGTCCTGAATCCATATTTCGTCGCATCCGGCGATTGGTATTGAAAAATCAAGAGGGCAGACCCCATTGATGCCTATGGCGTTTGATATAGAGCTTTCATCTTTGGCAATAATTGTCAAAAGCGGTTGGAGAGCGAGATGACTGTGGCTACAGTGAATGTTTCATTGCCAGAACCGATGAAGGAGTGGGTGGAGACCCAGGCCAATTCTGGCCGGTATACCTCGGGAAGAAGGTATGCGGGAAATCGAAGAGGCAATCACCAGCAAACGCTCCTCCGAAGGCAAATGCCTTTCCCATAATTCCAACCAAAATTGTAATAACACATCAAATCAATGCTAAAATTTCAACTCTACTTGGAATTTAAGGCATAGCCCATGGAGCTCACACTCCAGATTCATTGGAACAACCGCTGGCACGATGCCGGGCTTATTCGGTTTGTACAGCCGCAGCAAGGCCTGGCCGGGAAGCCCATGTTCTCCTACAGTGCGGGTTACGCGGTAGAGGCCCTGGAGTGGCTGGGTGACTTTGAGGCGCAGGGACTTATCGATAAAACAGCCGTCGGTGTTAATCTGCCCTGTCATTTGGGCGGTGACTACCTGGCGGGAGAGATTGCCCCTGTGTTACGGGACATCATTCCACAGGGCGCGGGTCGCAGGCACTGGTTAAAGATGCTTGGATACGAGCGGGACCCGGAACAGGCTATTGATACCCGGCTGTTGGCGGAGGGTTGCATTGCCCCAATCGGCAACCTGCGAATCAAGGAAGCGGCGGATGCTTTTGCTGAGAAGCTTTCCCAGGCCGGTCCTTCATACTTTTCTGCGGAAGAGGTTTGCACTCGCGCCGATAATCTGGTCGAGCATGCCCAGGCTATGGGTGTTGCCATTGGTGGTGCGACCGGTGCCGGCGGCGACGCTCCTAAATTGTTGTTGGTGGAAAACCACGAAGAGCTCTTTGCCCTTGAAGGAACGGTCCCTCCAAGCGAGATTCGCAAACACTGGCTCGTGAAGTTTCCCCGTGGCCGTAAAACCCGCGCCGATGTTGCCGTACTGCAGGGTGAAGCTGCCATCTACCGGGCCCTCGAGAGTCGCGGTTTCAACACGATCAAAGAGTCACGCCTTGATGAGCAGGACGGGCAGTTCGCACTCTGGCTCACTCGTTTCGACCGGGAAATGGTTGATGGTGAATTGGTTTGTCATGGTGTTGAGTCCGTCTATTCCATTATGGGCCGGATAGGCGATGGCTCCGGTCTTGATCATGCAGAGGTCATCAGTAAGCTGCAAACCTGTGTGACCTGGCCGGCCAACCCGGACAGGTTGCTGGCGGACTATCTGGTACGCGACATCCTGAACACCGCAATCGGCAATCGCGACAACCATGGCCGAAACACCTCTATTATAAAGCGAGACAGGCACATCGAACTGTCGCCAGCCTACGACCTTGCCCCAATGGTGTTAGATCCCGAAGCCATAGCGAGGACGACCTTGTGGCCCAGGAAGTTGAGAAGCGGCACGCTGGAGCCAGACTACCCCTCCATCATTAATGCCTTGTCTGCTGACCCTGGTGAGGTAACAAGGGGCGTGGTTGACCAACTGGAGCAGCTGACGGGCCTGAAGCAAGAACTGGCAAAGCATGGGGCGCCGGCAGAGATGCTTGAAAACAAGGTTATTCGGTTCAACGCCGTAGAGAAGGCTCTGGATCAGTTAAGTCATCCGCAGCTTACCGGCCAGGGCCCTGGATAAAGGTTCACCCAATGCCAAAGTTAAAAAAACCGATATCCACAGAACAAAGAATCATCGCCCGACAGGAAATGTTTGAACTCCTGGACGCGGGGGAGCTTACAATAGGGCAGGCTATTCGCCGAATGCGTCGGGAGTGGACCGGGCTCAGCCAGAGCCGGTTTGGTAAAATCGCGGGCCTGTCCGCGAATACCATTTCCGCCATTGAGCGCGATGCGAATCATGCAACTGCCAGAACACTCAATCAGATACTGGGCACCTTCGGCATGTCCTTGACCATCAGGCCCAAAGCGGCACCCAACATCGCCCAAAACACCCCAACCAAGAGGCACCAATGACCTGGTACGCCCTCCAACACAAACCCGCCCAGGGCGACCGTGCCCTGGCGCACCTGCAAAACCAGGACATCGCCTGCTTCTTCCCGAAAATCACGGTGGAAAAAATCAAGGCCGGAAAGCGCACTAAAAAGCTGGAGCCTCTGTTCCCCGGTTACCTTTTCGTCAACCTGGAACAAACCGACCCTATATGGTCCAAGCTGCGGTCCACCCGGGGCGTGATACGGGTAGTGAGCTTCGCCAACAAGCCAGCGCCCATCTCAGACGGCGTCATTCAGCACATTAAGGACAGCCTCGATTCGGTGGCTGAACAGGGCGGTATCAAACCGGGCCAGGCCGTGCAACTGAACGAAGGCCCCTTTGAAGGCATCAGTGCGATTTTCCAGGCTTACGATGGCGAAGAGCGGGCGATTGTACTGATCAGCTTCATGCAGAAGCAGCAGCGGGTGAAAGTGCCGGTGTCTGCTATAAAGAAATAACAGGAAGACCCGGCAGGGCAATGAATCGGAGCTGCGCCAATTTCGTTTAACAGCTCAGCCCAGCGCCACATAACAATGAAGGTGAAGCTTTAATGGAAGAAAGACCTCGCGAACCTCAGTCGCACTACGATGACGAAATCAGCCTGGTGGATCTGGCGGCCACTTTTCTAAAACGCCGGCGAGTGTTTTATGCAGTGCTTTTTTCAGTGTTACTGGCGGGGATTATTTACGCCGTGCTGATGCCGGAGAAATACGATTATGTCAGCCTGATCAAGCTGGCAGAGAAGGAACCCGGCAGTTACATTGAAAAGCCCGCAGCAGTCATTGCAACACTGGAGAATCGCTGGCTGCCGGAATATCAGTCGACATACCATGCGGACCATGACGAGCAGATCCCCTTCGAAATCCTCTTCGAGAATCCGGAGAACACCGGGCTGATCCGAATGGTGTCGGAGGCATCGCCATCTCAGAGCGAAGGTGTCAAACAGTCTCATGCCCTGCTCATTGATAAGCTCTCGGAAGCGCAATCGGCGGCTGTATCGAACCTGAGGGAGAATCTGGAGAGGCAAATCGAATCGCTTTCCTCGACGATAAAGATGCTGGAAGGCGCAACGGATGCCGGCGCGGCAATTGCGGCGGCTTTCGAAAAGCGGTTATCGCTTGAGGCTACCCTCAACTCCATGCAGCCAATGGAAGTTTTGACGGTAAGCCGGGAAAGCGCGGAGCGTAAGGGGCCGGCTCGGAGCCTGATTGTTCTGTTGGCCGGCCTGCTGGGTTTGATGGGAGGGGTTTTCCTCGCATTCTTTACAGAGTTCGCAAGCCTGGTGAAGGCGCAATTGACCGAAACGTGAGCGGTTTTCTTGCCTTTCCGAAGTTTTAACAATTCTTTACTCAGATAACTCTCTGAATCGCCTTGTGTCTGGCTTTTTGCCACTTGCTTGTCACAGGCGATGCCGTAAAATCAGCACCTTTCTGAAACACCATATTCATCTTCCGACAGGGACGCAGTTGGGATTTTGTTGTTCCCTTCCTTATTGTCTGTTTCCGGTCGCTTTTCAGATAATCCAACTCTATGACCTTAAAACACTGGGCCCTGGTCGGTGGGGCGGTAGCGTGCCTGGCAAGTGTTACCCTCTCGGCAGCCCCCTGGCTGGAGCCTG
>PAKW01000046.1 GCA_002707215.1 Halomonas sp. | reverse complement strand
TGCCGGTTCATCTGATCGGTGGTTCGGATGTCGCGGCGGAGCTGGATGCCAAGCGGGCCATCAATCAGGGAAGTCGCCTGGCTGCGGAACTCTGAGCACAAACAGGATCACAAAATGTTGCAGTTTTTCCCTGTGCTGCAAGGATTGTCTGGCTAGACTACTACGCTTGAGTCAGTCGAATCTTTGAGTCATGGGAGTCAGCAATGGTGTCTGCCGGCCAGGCAGCCGATGGTTATTCGGCGGTGTTTTTCATGGAGGGGGGGCAGGTGGCGCGCGAAATGCGCGCCAGCGAATTCGGCGCTTTTCTGGACGGTTATGTGGGCCTGTCCGATCTCGCCGAAACCGATGTCAGGGCCGTTCTGGTCGAGCTGAGTGGTGATCTTCTCGTGCAGGCTCTGGTGTTCTTCCGGATCTGGTTTGATGAAGAAGGCCGGGCAGACAGCCACTGGAACCTGCCCATTGAGGAGTTGGCGGGGCGTGGTGCCAAGGGGCCGGACATGGGTGGTGGCGCTATTCGCCTTGTTTGCCGTAGCCAGTGCCCCGATCCTCAGTATAAGGAAGATCTGTGGGACCCGGATATGACGCCGGGGAACAACCACTTTCAGGCGATTCGCAAAGCGGTAGAGGCGAATAGTCTTAAGTTTCGGAAAATGGAACCGGCACAGGAAGAAAACATTCCGGTTCTAAGTGCCCAGGCCGAGGATTCGGCCGATCCGGAAGAGTCCTCGGCTGCCGCGAATCGTTCCCGCCTGGCGCAGCTCATCCGGGAACAGCGCCTGCGAATCAAGACACTGCAAAGCGTTCATCGGGATTCCCAGTCCGATATCCAGCGGGAGCATCGGCTGGAAATGCAGGGCCTGCGCAGTGAACTGGCAAATCTTGAGCAGAAATACGAGCGTCAGCGCCTTCGCAATGAGCAGCTCAAGAAGCGCCTGGCGGAACGCAATGAGCAATACCTGACCATGCAGGAGCAGATGGTCTCCGGTGGCGAGGACAAGCAGCGGGACGATGCAAACGCGGATGCAGAGATGGTGCTGCTGCGGGAGCAGCTCGAGCGCCGGCAAAGGGAGCTGGAGCTGCGGGACGACAAGATTGTAGCCCTTGAGCAGGAAAATCACGAGCTTCGGCACCGGGAGCCCGCCGAAAACTCCATCCTCGATCACCTCAAGCGCCAGTCGGTGTTCCTGGTGGCCTATCATCCCGGCGTCGGGCATGTGACGCTGCCCTACGACGACATCGAAGCCTACTTCAACAACCCCACCGCCTACGCGGCTGATCGATGCGGCATGAATGAGCCTGCCTACCGGGAATGGCTGGAGCACTACGAAAATCCCGTCTGTACCCATGAAGACGAGGGTGGTAAGCGTTGCGGTGAGCCGATTCTTCGTATCAGTCAGCCGGCGGAGTTCCGTCCGGGGATTGATGACTGCTGCGAGAAACACCAGGACTGAGTGCGGGAAGTTTTTTCAGTATCGGGGTGACTTTCGTTAAACTGTACCCCAGATTGTCACCGGGGTAATGGTTTCGTTTGTCCCCGCCGTATCCCGACAGCACAGGAAACCTCATGGATCAGTTCAGGAACATTGGTGTGATTGGTCGTATGGGCAGCGTGAAAGTGGTTGAATCACTACGCCAGCTCAAACAGTACCTGATTACCCACAACTACCACGTTATTCTCGAAGAAGACACAGCGAGCATGCTGCCTGGGCACGGGCTGCAGGTGGCGAGCAAGAAACTGCTGGGCGAAATCTGTGATTTGGTTATCGTGGTCGGGGGTGATGGCAGTTTGCTGGGTGCCGCCCGTGAGCTTGCCAAATCCAAGATTCCCCTGCTTGGGGTGAACCGTGGCCGGTTGGGCTTCCTGACTGACATTTACCCCTCCGATCTTGAGGAACGCCTCGGAAAGGTTCTGGAAGGCGAATACATGGAGGAGACACGATTCCTGCTGGACGGCAACGTTGAGCGCAACGGCCAGCCCCTGGGGTTTGGCACGGCCCTGAACGATGTGGTGCTGCATCCCGGTAAATCCACCCGAATGATCGGTTTTGACCTGTTTATTGATGGCCACTTTGTCTACAGTCAGCGCTCGGACGGCCTGATCGTTTCCACGCCCACGGGATCGACGGCGTACTCACTGTCGGCAGGCGGGCCGATTATGCACCCCAAGCTGGACGCCATTGTTCTGGTGCCGATGTTCCCCCACACTCTCAGCAGCCGGCCAATCGTGGTTGACGGCAAGAGTGAAATCAAGCTGGTGATCGGTGAGACCAACGAAACCTATCCGCAAATCAGTTTCGACGGCCAGATGAACATCGCCTGTGCGCCGGGCGATATCATCCGCATCACCAAAAAGCCGTTCAAGATCCGGTTGATCCATCCCACCGACCACAATTTCTATGCCACCTGCCGTGACAAGCTTGGCTGGGCTAGCGAAATATCAGCGAGTTGATCATGGCTGGAAACAGACAAGCCGCGAGCCGCGGTTATGACATCATTGGCGATGTACACGGCTGTGCGAACACGCTCGCCAGGCTCCTCGATCAGATGGGTTATCGCAAGGTCAACGGTGTGTACCGGCACTCACGCCGGCAGGCCATTTTCATTGGCGATATCATTGATCGGGGCCCCCGTATCCGGGAGGCGCTGCATCTTGTCAGAGATATGGTGGAGCATGGCTCGGCCCGGATTGTTATGGGTAACCATGAATACAACGCCCTGGGCTACTGCACCCGAGCCCGTCCGGGCAGTGGCAAGAAGTGGTTGCGAGAGCACAACGCCCGTCATGACCGCTTGATCAAGGAGACACTGGATCAGTTTGAAGCCTACCCCCACGAGTGGAATGAGTTTCTTGAGTGGTTTTACACTATTCCCCTGTTCATTGAGGGTGAGAGTTTCCGGGCGGTTCATGCCTGCTGGGATGGCGACCTGATCGAGAAATTCAAGCGGGTGCAGGGAGATGCCTGTATTGACGAGGATTTCCTGCACGCCTCGGCGGCCATTGAGTCTTTCGCCGGGCAGGTGATGGATACCCTTCTTCGTGGCACGGATCTGCGGCTGCCCGAGGGCATGTCAATTGCCGGAAAGGACGGCTATGTCCGTGAGTTTTTCCGCACCAAGTTCTGGGCGGATGATCCCCACACGTATGCCGATGTTGTGTTCCAGCCGGACCCACTGCCGCCGGAAGTGGCGCGCCGTGTGTTAACGGAGAACGAACGAAAGCAGTTGATCAGCTACCCCCTGGAGGCACCGCCGGTCTTCGTCGGGCATTACTGGATGGAGGGTGAGCCGGCGCCGCTCAGGTCCAACGTTGCCTGTATTGATTTCAGCGCGGTGAAGTACGGCCGGCTGGTGGCCTACCGGATGGACGGAGAGCGGGCACTTTCCCGGGACAAGTTTGTCTGGGTAGAGGTGGAGCGGCCGGAGCAGCCGGATTATTCCACCAGTGAAGACAGTGTTGCACGCTAGACCCTATGGAAGGGCCCAACCATTTCCGGAGGCAGAGTAAGCGGTGTACCGAGTAAAACAGGTGGATACCACGGTGAATCTGGCCGGTTTCAGCCGCTGGCTGAGCGGGCAGGGTGTTATTCACCGGATTACCGAGGAGGGCGGTTTTCAGGTGATCTGGCTGGAGGATCCGGCCCACGCTGAGCCGGTGCTTGCCGCCCTTGAGCGCTTCATGGCGGAACCGGAGCTCCGGGATGCCGTTGATCGTCAGAGCCGGTCGCCGGTTTTTGTTGGCGGGCGCTGGCAGCCTTCGCCTCGCCATGCGCCATTGGTTCTGGGTATCATCGGCTTTGCAGTGATTATGGCCTGGCTCACGGCCATGGGACAGAATGAGCTCGCTGCCACACTGACGATGATTGACCCGCGTGATTATGACTGGAGCACCATGGCCGGCCGTATTGACGCCTTGTTGGCGACTCTGGCCAGTGGCCAGGTGTGGCGCCTGCTGACTCCGGATTTTCTGCACTTCAGCTGGACCCACATAATTTTCAATTCGGTGATACTCTGGTTCCTGGGCAGTCAGATTGAATGGTTTGACGGGCGGGGGCGGCTAATCACCCTTTTCCTGGTGACCAGCCTGGTCTCCAACGGGTTGCAGTACGTTGTTTCCGGGCCCCTTTTTGGCGGATTGTCCGGTGTTGTCTACGGTATTCTGGGTTATTGCTGGCTGAGCCAGCGGTCTGCGCCAAGGTTTCAGTTTCCGCCGGCATTGGTAACCTTTGCCGTGGTGTGGATGGTGATCGGTTTTACCGCGCTTCCTGAAATGCTCGGTCTCGGGCGTATGGCAAATGAAGCTCATCTGGGAGGATTTGTCGCGGGGTTGGCCCTTGCGGTGATTTTGCCCGTAAGAGCCAGGCGTGGAGCATAAAAAAGCCCCGCCAAAGGCGGGGCATGAAAAGAGCTGTAAGCTCCTGATGAGAGAGACCAAATGATACGACCGTCGTCATTTGGTAGGGCAATGATAATCATTATCGTTTGGGTCTGTCAAACGATTCCGCCACTTTTTTATGAACGTTTTTTCAGGAGAGCGGGATGACTTACGAAGAACTGATTGATCGACTGGATCCCAGTGTGTACCGGAGCCTCCGGCAGTCCATTGAGCTCGGAAAATGGCCCGACGGCCGCAGGCTGACTCCCGAGCAGCGGGAAATCAGCCTGGAGGCAGTCATCTATTACGAGAACCTGCACAGCATTCCCGAAGAGGAGCGTGTGGGTTACCTCGACAGAGGCAGCAAGGCGGGAACCGCCTGCGATCCTTCCGTACAGCGTAATCAGAGTAACAGCGACGCAGATCCGGACCAGTTTGTTGAGGTCAAGTCTTGAGCAAAACCATGGATGTAACCGGTCGGCTCCGGAAAATGCCGGCCGTGGCGGCAGATCCGGTGGCCTACACCATTGCCGTCGGCGATACCCATATCCCCCTGAACGAGCTCATTGGCAGGCCGTTGCGGTTTGATTTCGACGGTATCATTCGTTGTATCCACTGTGACCGAACCACTAAAAAGAGTTTTAACCAGGGATTCTGCTACCCCTGTTTTCGCAAGCTTGCAGTCTGTGACAGTTGTATCATGAGTCCGGAAAAGTGCCATTATCATCTGGGAACCTGTCGTGAGCCGGAGTGGGGTGAGACCCATTGTATGGTTGGGCACGTGGTTTACCTCGCGAACTCATCCGGTCTCAAAGTGGGTATCACCCGGGCCTCCCAGGTGCCCACCCGCTGGATTGACCAGGGCGCGGTAGATGCCATTCCCATGGTGCGGGTTGCGACCCGATACATCGCCGGGTTGGTGGAAGTTGCCTGCAAGGCCCACGTTGCCGACCGAACCAACTGGCGGGCGATGCTCAAAGGCGACGTACCGGAGCTGGATCTGGCCGAAGAGCGCCGGAGAATTCTGGGGCTGATTGCCGGGGATCTTAAAGCGTTGAGAGAAACTCACTGCCAAGAGTCTATCCGTGAGGTGGATGAGCAGGGGCTCGCCCTCCGTTATCCCGTTGAGGCCTGGCCAGAGAAGATCAAAACCCATAACCTCGACAAAACGCCGGAAGTTGAAGGCGTCCTTGAAGGCATCAAGGGGCAGTATCTTATTCTTGATACCGGTGTGATTAACATCAGGAAGTTCACCGGTTATGAAGTCCGTTTCCGGGTCGCGGAGAGCTGAACCGCTCTCCACCCGGCCAATCTGTTTATGCCTCTGGGCCCTGATTTTCGGCCTGTGCAGGCAGCGAATTCTGGAGAAATCCAATGCGTACCAGCCAGCCACAAACCATTTACCTGAGCGATTACAAGGTGCCCGCGTATCTGGTCGATACCGTGGAACTGACCTTCGAGCTTTTTGAGGATGGTGCCCGGGTACACAGCACGCTTGAACTTCGTCGGAATCCCGAGTCCGCCGAGGCATCGGCCCCCCTGGAGCTTGACGGTGACAGCCTGAAGCTGGAGTCCGTTGCCCTGGATGGTGCCAAACTGGCGGCGAGTGATTATGAGGACCGGGGCGATCAGCTGGTCATCCGGTCAGTACCGGACCAGTTTTGTCTGACTATCGTGACCTGGATCGAACCCCAGAATAACACCCGGCTTGAAGGTCTCTACAAATCCTCTGGCATGTTCTGTACCCAGTGCGAGGCCGAGGGATTCCGCTGTATTACCTACTTCCCGGACCGTCCCGACGTTATGGCACGCTTCCGTACCCGCATTGAGGCCAGCAAGGACGCGTACCCGATCCTGTTGTCCAATGGTAACGATGTCGAGAGGGGCGAGCTGGAGCGCGGGCGCCATTTCGTGACCTGGGAAGATCCGTTCCCCAAACCCTGTTATCTTTTTGCCCTGGTAGCCGGGGACCTTGTGGAAAAGCGTGACAGCTTTACCACCTGCTCCGGTCGTGACATTGACCTGCGCATGTATGTGGAGCCCCGGAACGCCGAAAAATGTGATCATGCCATGGATTCCCTGAAGCGGTCCATGCGCTGGGATGAAGAGGTCTACGGTCGGGAATACGATCTGGATATTTTCATGATCGTGGCGGTGGACGACTTCAACATGGGCGCCATGGAAAACAAGGGCCTCAATATCTTCAACTCCTCGTGCGTGCTGGCCAGCCAGGAAACGGCAACGGACATGGCGTTCCAGCGCATCGAGGCCATCGTCGCCCACGAATACTTCCACAACTGGTCCGGGAACCGGGTCACCTGCCGTGACTGGTTCCAACTGAGCCTGAAAGAAGGCTTCACCGTATTCCGGGATTCCCAGTTTTCAGCAGATATGGGCTCGCCCACCGTCAAGCGGATTGACGATGTCACCCTGTTGCGCACCGCCCAGTTTGCCGAAGACAGCGGCCCGATGGCGCATCCGGTTCGGCCAGCTTCCTATATGGAAATTACCAACTTCTACACCCTGACCATATACGAGAAAGGGGAGGAAGTGGTGCGCATGATCCACACCCTGCTGGGACCGGACAGGTTTCGCAAGGGAAGCGACCTGTACTTTGAGCGCCATGACGGCCAGGCGGTCACCACCGACGATTTCGTGAAAGCCATGGAGGATGCTTCAGGTCGCGATCTGAGCCAGTTCCGGTTGTGGTACGAGCAGGCGGGAACGCCGGTGCTGACCGTTTCCGATGAATTCGACGCCGGCCCGGGCATTTACCGACTGACGATTGAGCAGAACATTCCGGATACTCCGGGCCAGACCAATAAAAAACCCCAGCACATTCCGTTTTCTTTGGGGCTTCTGGGGCAGGATGGTCAGCCACTGCCCTTGCAGTTGGAGGCAGGTGTGTCTGAGGCACCCACAGAGCGCGTGCTTGAGCTTACCGAGGCCGTCCATACCTTTGAGTTCCACGGCGTTGAGGCGAAACCGGTGCCCTCTCTGCTGCGGCACTTCTCGGCGCCAGTCCGGGTTCGCTATCCGTGGACCCGTGAACAGTTGCTGTTCCTGATGAGTCACGATCCGGACGGATTCAACCGCTGGGATGCCGGCCAGAGACTGGCGGTGGATGTTATTCAGTCCCTGGTCGGTGCCGGGGGCAACGCGGAGGTGGAGCCAAGGCTGATTGAGGCCTATCGGAAACTGGTTTCCGATACCGGTCTTGATCAGGCGCTGGTTGCAAAAATGCTTCAGCTACCGTCTGAGGCGTATCTGATCGAGTTGGCGGAAAACGCCGATGTTGCCGCGATCCACCAGGCCCGCGAAGCAGTGCTCAAATGCCTGGCCCAGGCCCTGAGGAGCGAGCTACTGGCGTGTTACCAGCGTAATCTCGAAACCGGTGTCTATGAAATAACTCCGGAGGCCATTGCCCGGCGCAGCCTGCGTAATACCGCGCTCGCCTGGTTGCTGGTGATCAATGATGACAAAGGCCGCACTCTGGCGGTGAGCCAGCTGAATGAGGCCGACAATATGACAGACCGGATGGGTGCCCTGCGGGCGCTGGTCAACTCCGACTACGGGGATGACCGGCGTCAGGCCCTGGACGAATTCTACAACAGCTTCCGGGACGATCCGCAGGTTGTTGAGCAATGGTTCTCCGTACAGGCGGCCAGCGACCGGGCCGGGCAGTTGCCGGATATCAGGAAGTTGCTGGAGCATCCGGCCTTTGACTGGAAGAATCCCAACAAGATTCGCTCAGTGGTGGGTGCATTCGCCGGGCAGAACCTGGCGGCTTTCCACAATCCGGATGGCTCCGGTTATGACTTCCTGGCGGATCAGGTGCGCCGGCTGGATGACAGCAATCCGCAGATCGCGGCGCGCCTGGTAGCGCCGCTGACCCGGTGGCAAAAGTTTGCGCCGGCCTACAGCGGGCAGATGAAGTCCGCGCTGGAACGCATTCGCGACAAAGACGGCTTGTCCCGGGATGTCTATGAGGTGGTGCACAAGAGCCTTGCCGGCTGATCCCGGAGGTGGATCAGACAGCTGGCTGTGAGTGGGAGCTTTGTCACAGCCGGATACAAAATCGCACTTTCGGTCTATAGACTTTAAGGCGTGATCCATTAATCTGGTCGAAAGTCTGCATTCCCCGCAGACGGCAATAAAAAAGCCTCTGCAGAGGCTTCCAGACGCACTCAAGGTTTCACAATGACATACAAAAAAAATGCGATTCTCGGCGGTCTGCTGGCTTTCTCTGTGGCATCATCGACCGCATTGGCAGCTGTCCCCTCCAGTGAAGCGGCCCGTCTCGGCCAGGACCTGACCCCCTTTGGCTCACCCAAGGCCGGTAACAGTGCCGGTACCATACCGCCCTGGACCGGTGGGCTGACAGAGCCCCCTGCCGGTTATGAAGGCAGCGGTCAGCATCACATCAACCCGTTTCCCGACGACGAAGTCCTTTTCACCATCACGCCTGCCAATATGGATCAGTACGGCGACTATCTGACGGATGGCGTGAAGGCTCTGCTGGAAACCTATCCAACCACCTTCCGTGTGCCGGTATACCAGTCACGCCGGACCCATGCGGTTCCCGACTGGGTGGCAGAGAACACGCGCAAGAACGCCGTGAATGCGGAAATCGTCGGCCAGGGTGAGGGCCTCGACGGCGCGTTCGGGGGCTATCCCTTTCCCATACTGCATGGCGATAACGAGCAGAAAGCCTGGCAGGCAATCTGGAACCACCTGACCCGTTGGCGCGGCGTGTCGATTACCCGTCGCTCCAGTGAGGTGGCTGTCCAGACCAATGGTGACTACACTCTGGTTACGTCGCAACAGGAAGCGTTTTTCAACTTCTATAACCCCGAAGGTGGTGAAGAAGATCTCGATAACGTGATTTTTTACTACCTGTCGTTTACCCAGTCTCCCCCCCGCCTTGCCGGCGGTGCCATTCTCGTCCACGAGACTCTGAACCAGATTGTCACTCCGCGGAACGGATGGGGTTACAATGCCGGCCAGCGCCGCGTGCGCCGGGCACCAAACCTCGGATATGATTCGCCGATCGCGGCTGCGGACAACCTCCGCACCGCCGATGATACTGATATTTTCAACGGCGCCCTGGACCGCTACAACTGGAGTTACGAGGGCAAGCGGGAAATCTATATTCCTTACAACAATTACCGGATCGGCGAAAAGGGTACGCCTTACGAGGAGATCCTCGGGATATCCCATCTGAACCCCGACCTTACCCGCTGGGAGTTGCACCGGGTCCATGTGGTGGAAGCCACGCTGAAAGAGGGCGAGCGCCACATCTACGGCAAGCGCCGCTTCTATATTGATGAGGACAGCTGGAACACCGTTCTGCTGGACCAGTACGACGGCCGTGGTGAACTTTGGCGGGTGACCATGGGTCTGCTGAAAAATTATTATGAATTGCCGGGTGTCTGGACAGTGCTGGACGTCTATCATGATCTTCAGTCCCGGCGTTACCACGTGCTTGGCCTTGATACCGAAGAGGCCAATACCCGGGTGTTTACCAACGACGTTCCGAACAAGCGTTACTTCTCTCCTGCGTCCCTGCGGCGCAGGAGCGTTCGATAAGGCTTGGTTGATCAAGGGATGCGTCCCCCCGCCCATAGGAAATGGCGACCCGGCATACCGGCTACCGTGAGGTAGCCGGTATGTTCACTGTTATTCCCGGCTTGGCCGGTCAGAGATACAGTTCAATACAACACAATAGGCAATCTGAATGGCTAATAGGTTGATGTGCAAGACGATGGGAGTGGCCTGTCTCGGGCTTGCCATGGCGTGGTCCGCCCCTGCGGCGTTTGCGCTTGCAGATGTCATCGAAACCCCGGCCCGGCCAACCGATCTGGCTCCGGAGAATCTTCTGAACGATGCGACCCGGACCGGAGATCGCATCGTGGCTGTGGGAGAGCGGGGCCATATCATTTATTCGGATGATGAGGGGAAGACATGGGTTCAGGGTGAAGTTCCCGTCTCGGTCACCCTGACCGGAATCGATTTTGGTTCAGAAACTCATGGCTGGGCTGTAGGGCACAGTGGTGTGGTCCTGCATACCGAGGATGCCGGTGCCACCTGGAGCCTTCAGCTTGACGGTATCAGGGCAGCGGAGATGGCCATCGAGAGCAGGGAAGATCAGATTGCTGCGATAGAGAAGCGCATTGAAGAGGCTCCCGAATCTGAGAAAAGTGACCTGGAGTGGGCGCTTGATGACCTCTACTTTGCCCTGGAAAACCTGCGGGCCGATCTGGATGTCGGGCCGGTAAACCCGTTGCTGGATGTCTGGTTCGAGAACGATAGTCACGGTTTCGTTGTGGGCGCCTACGGAATGTTCCTGCGAACAACCGATGGCGGTGAAACCTGGGTGGACTGGGCGCCCCGGATCGAAAACCGGCAGAATTTTCACCTAAATGGTATTACCCGGGTCACCGGCGGTGCTTTGGTAGTGGTTGGTGAGGCTGGGCAGATCCATGTCTCGGTGGACGGTGGCGAGACGTTCCAGCGCCGCGAGTCTCCTTACGAAGGCTCCCTGTTTGGGGTGATTGGTACCGGCCAGGTGAACGAAATCCTGGCGTTTGGCCTGAGAGGCAACATGTTGTTCTCAACCGATCTTGGCAAGAGCTGGCGCATGATTCCCAATTCGGCGGGCGCAACTCTCAACAACGGCGCTGTTGCAGAAGACGGCCGGATTACCCTGGTGGGCAACGGTGGCGCGGTGCTTCTCAGTACCGACGGAGCAGAAACCTTCCGGGAGAATTTCCGTAGTGATCGGGATGGTGTCATGAGTGTGGTACCCATTTCAGGGACAGATCTGCTGCTTGTCGGCGAGGGTGGCGTAAAAATAACAGACGCCCGCGGAAAGAACCTTCAATAACGCCCTGATGTGGCAACAACCGAACGAATAATAGAGGGGCTTTGAATGTCCAACCCTAAGCATGACAAGGGCGAACACTACCTGACGACGCCCAAGGCAGAACCTTTCCTGGAGCGACTGATTTTCAACAACCGGGCACTCATCCTGATTGCCTTTGCCGTGTTGACGCTGTTTCTAGGTTACAACGCCATCAAGATCCAGCCTGATGCCAGTTTCGAGCGTATGATCCCGCTGGAACATCCGTACATCGTTAACATGCTGGAACATCGGGACGACCTCGAAAATCTCGGTAACTTCGTCCGTATCGCCGTAGAGGCAAAAGAAGGCGATATCTTTACCCAGGAGTACATGGAAACCCTGAAGCAGATCACGGACGAGGTTTTCTATCTGGATGGCGTGGACCGCTCGGGTCTTAAATCCCTGTGGACCTCGAACGTCCGCTGGGTGGAAGTGACCGAGCAGGGTTTCCAGGGCGGAACCGTCATTCCGGATAACTACGATGGTTCAAGGGACAGTCTTGAACGGTTGCGTCAGAACGTTCTGCGCTCCAATGAAGTCGGGCGCCTGATTTCCGATAACTTCCGGTCAACGATTGTATACGCGCCGTTGTATGAAAAAAATCCGGAGACCGGTGAGGCTCTGGACTACGGTGAATTCTCCCGTCAGTTGGAAGAAAAGATCCGTGAAAAGTACGAGGCCCAGAATCCGAACATTAAGATTCATATTGTCGGTTTTGCAAAAAAGGTTGGCGATCTGATTGAAGGGATTGGCTCCATCGCCTGGTTTGCCGGCATCACCATCGTGCTGACCACACTGCTGCTGTTCTGGTATTCCCGTTCGATTGCCGGAACCCTGGTTCCCGTCTTTACCTCGATCATTGCGGTTTTTCTGCAGTTGGGAACCCTGCGGTTGATGGGGTATGGCCTGGATCCGTATTCGGTTCTGGTGCCGTTCCTGGTGTTTGCGATTGGTATCAGTCATGGCGTCCAGATTGTTAACGCCATGGCGGTCGAGGCGGCCAAGGGCTTTGACTCGGTAACCGCTGCCCGCCTTGCCTTTCGCGCCCTTTATATCCCGGGTATGTTGGCGCTGATTTCCGATGCGTTCGGCTTCCTCACACTCATCTTCATTGAAATAGACGTAATCCGGGATCTGGCGGTGGCAGCGGGTATTGGCGTTGCCTTCGTTATCCTGACCAATCTGGTGCTGCATGTTCTGATCATGTCTTACATCGGGATTTCCCAGAGTGGTATTCGCCATGTGCAGAACCATGGGGAAAAGCAGGACCGGAAGTGGCGCGTCATGTCCTACTTTGCGCATCCGGGCGTGGCGCCCATCTCCCTGCTGATCGCCGTGATTGGCCTTGGGCTTGGCCTTTACTACAAACAAAACCTCAAGATTGGCGATCTGGACCGGGGTGCCCCCGAGCTGCGTGCGGATTCCAGATACAACAAGGACAACGCCTACATCATCGACAACTACTCCACCAGTGCCGATGTGCTTGTGGTAATGGTAAAGACGCCGAAAGAGCAGTGTACCCAGTACAATGTGCTGCGTGCCATGGACGCCCTGCAATGGGAATTGCAGAATACACCGGGTGTACAGTCTTCCGTTTCGCTGGCGGACGTGTCCAAAATGGTGACCAAGGCGCTGAATGAGGGTAACTGGAAGTGGTACGAGATTTCCCGCAACCAGACCATCATCAACGCCTCCATTCGCGAGGCACCGGCCGGGCTGATCAATACCGACTGCAGCCTGACACCCGTGCTTGTGTTCCTTGAGGATCACAAGGCGGAAACGCTGGAAACGGTTGTTGAGCGTGTTGAGGAGTTCGCCAGCGCCAACAGTACCGAGGAGCACAGGTTCCTGTTGGCAGCGGGTAACTCAGGCGTTGAGGCGGCGACCAACGAGGTGATTTCCAGCGCCAAGGACAAGATGCTGTTGCTGGTTTACGGCGTGGTGAGCTTACTGTGCTTCGTCACATTCCGTTCAATTCGCGCGGTGCTCTGCATTGTGATACCGCTTGGCCTGACGTCTGTCCTTGGTGAGGCGATCATGGCGGTGTCCGGTATTGGCATCAAGGTAGCGACGTTGCCGGTTATTGCCCTGGGGGTGGGTATTGGTGTCGACTACGGCATCTATATATACAGCAAGCTCGAGAAGTATCTTCTTGAGGGCAAGCCCCTTCAGGAGGCCTATTACGAGACACTGCGCTCTACCGGCAAGGCGGTTATGTTCACCGGTGTGACCCTGGGCCTCGGTGTGGTGACCTGGATATTCTCACCGATCAAGTTCCAGGCGGACATGGGCTTTCTCCTGTTCTTCATGTTCCTGTGGAACATGGTTGGCGCCATCTGGCTGCTGCCGGCGCTTGCCCGGTTCCTGTTGCGGCCGGATCAGATGCTTGCAAAGGCGCGCGCGGCGAAATAAGATTTGCAGCGACGTGAACAGCAAAAAGCCCGAAATGCGGACTTTTTGCTGTCTGATCAATCGGTTAGCGAGCCAGTCCACACTTTATTTCTGGCCTGAAGTGGTCTATGTTCTAGGATGATGAGAGTGTTCGCTCGCAGCAAAAGGCGGGCAATTGATGATAACGACCAGAAAAAAGAAGAATTCACATGACACTGAAACTCAAAGCCTCTGCGTTTGCCGTTGCTGCCGCTGTTGGCCTGAGTGTGGCCTCAGCGCCCGTGACCGCACAGGAGCAGCAGTTCGTGACCATCGGTACCGGCGGTGTGACTGGGGTTTATTACCCGGCCGGCGGTGCCATCTGCCGTCTGGTGAACACGGATCGCAAGAAGCATGGCATTCGCGGCTCCGTCGAAAGCACCGG
>PAKW01000045.1 GCA_002707215.1 Halomonas sp. | reverse complement strand
GCGGTTTATATCAGCCGCCAGGGGTACAAGCGCGACCCGGGTTCCACCGGGCCAGAGTCGGCGGGCCGATTCCAGGAAATCCTGAAGCTCGCCGGTTGGTGGTTCCCAGCACCTGGTCAGCAGGATCACGGCGTTGCCACGGGTCTTCAGGCAATAATCCGCCACCTGATTCAGGGCCAGTTCATCTTCTGCGAGACTGGCTCTGCCCCCAACACTGAGAATCAGGTGCTTGCCTGACCGCAGGGCTTCGGGCAGTTCCGGTTCGCCGGCTCCGGCCCAGCACAGCAAGATATCGCTTTCAGGCAGCGGAAGCAGATTGTCGCGGGTTCTGGTATCCGGCAGGTCGTCGGCATCGTTATGCTCATTGCCTGTGTCCAGGGCCGGCGTCTCCATGCGGTACAACAGCGCATGCATCGCCGGATGGCTGGCTAGCAGCCGGCGAGCCCGGTTCCGGATCAGGACAGAAGTCACAAGCCACATCAGCAGGCGCGGCAGCAGCACCCAGGTTGTCCACAGCATGGTGACAAACGGCCACCACTGGCCCCAGAGGCCGGGATCCGGGCTGGCATTATCTGTTCCGGCCCGGAAAAAGCGCGTGGCTTCGACCAGGGCGAGATCCGGAACCGCCGCTGGCCACAACCAGGTCCAGGGTACAGCTATGATTTGCACCAGCCGGTGGTAGTTTGTGGCAGCCGTCTCCAGCGTGGTGCTCCAGCCGAAGGCGAGGTCCTGCACCACCACCAGCACCAGTAACGTGGCCAGCCCCGAGACGGCGAAGCAAAGACCGCCGATGTGGGCGGCCCGGGCCATCAGCAAGGGATGGAGCCTGCCGGTCACAACGTTGGCCGGACCGGTCCGGAAGCGCCGAAGAAGCCAGCGCCAGGGCTGCCATCCGGCCAGCGACTGCAGGCTGGTGAACAGGGCCAGCACCAACTGGAGCAACACGAAGCCCAGCATGACGGTGATATTGATACGCTGGCCACCGTCGTAAAACAGCAGCCCGGCCATGGTAAGCATTCCGGTGACAAGGCCGACCACTGCAAAACCCCCATGGACCCGGCGCCAGAAACCCAGGGTCTGGTCCGCCGCTGACGGTGTCGCGTCGGGTCCGCTCAGACGGTTCAGGTGTGCCAGCCAAAGAGCCACATTCGGGTCTACGCCCTGCTCTTCACAGATCAGTGCGAACTTACGGTCCCGGCGATGTAGGAAGGCCAGCGGCTGTGATTTGTCCCGCTGGGCCTGGGCATCAAAACCCAGCAGCAGTCGGAGGGGGCTATCGGTCATTCAGTGTCCCGGGTGGTGAATTCGGCCAATCGTGCTTTGATGCTAGGATATAGGGATTCCCGCTTCCGATACCAGACAACGAGCCTCCATGCCCCACCACCTGATGAACCTGCGCCATGTGCCCGATGACGAAGCCGACGAGATCCGGGCTCTTTTTGAGGCCCATGACGTGGTTTATTACGAGACACCGCCAAGCCGCTGGGGTATCAGTATGGGGGGGTTCTGGGTACACGATGACAACGAGGCAGCCCGCGCCCGGGCGTTGCTCGAGGCCTATCATCGGCAACGTCAGGAAATCCAGCGGCGGGTTTACGAGGAGAACCTGGCCCGGGGCGGGTCTGGCGGTGTCTGGTTTATGTTCAGACGCCATCCAGCAAGGACCCTGGCCGCCTGTCTGGCGATTGTGGTGATTATGGGGCTGAGCCTGTTGCCGTTTGTCCGGATCGGATAGATTCGGCCGGGGTAACCATCGCTCTACCTGCCTTACGGTGGACAGTTGGTGGCGAATGCCGGCCTGGAGCCGGCTGTGAACTCTTATTCCATTGTCCGACATTCCCTACAGTGTCCGATTTTCAAGACAACCCGTTTCAGGTAGGCGACCACAGCCCTTTTCCCCGATTTTTTGCTATCGACTGTCCGGAAATCTGGATCAATTTCTTGTTTCAATACTTAAAGGTGGATTAAATTTATATAAATCATAAGGGTACCTGACTGGCACAGGATCCGCATGGCGTTCCCTGGGCCCGGCTCGAGGCCTGGTCTGTTCGTTTACAACAACAAACAAGGAACGATCATGAAACGAATAATGCTCTACGCCTTGATCGGCGCCACGGGATTGACCCTCACTGCCTGCAAGGATGGTAAGCCACCGTTCAATGAAATCCCTGACTTCGTCCAGGGTGACATAAACCAGACGAGCTACGATGGCATTACTGATGACCTGTTAACCGCAGGTCTGGGGGCCAGCGGCCTTGCCAGTCCCAGTGCGCCAGCGTTTGCAGATCCGCTTAATCCCACCGCCGCAGAACTTCGTCGACTGGCGATCTACAACAACTACCGTGCTCTGGTGGACACCGCTCTCGGAGGTGGTTACGGCACCTTTTTTGGTCCGCAGGTTGGCGCCAGTGGTGACGGCCTGATACCTGGCGACGAAGTCATTGCCTTTATGGCGGTCCCCGGGACGGATGTGCCAGTGACTGTCATGGCTCAGGTGCCCGAGAGCTTTGATCCTGAGCGACCCTGCATGGTCACCGCGCCGTCATCCGGCTCCCGGGGTATCTACGGCGCAATCGGTACCGCCGGCGAATGGGGCCTGAAAAAAGGGTGTGCCGTTGTCTACACAGACAAAGGCACGGGTACAGGTTCGCACAACTTGGCCACCAATACCGCGCAGCGTATTGATGGCACGCTTACCTCTGCAGAGGAAGCGGTCCAGTTCCGTACCGACCTGACCGAGCAGCAGAGGGCAACGTTCGACAGTAACTGGCCGGATCGCTTTGCGTGGAAACACGCCCACTCCAAAGCCAACCCGGAAGCAGACTGGGGCCTGCATGTGTTGCAGTCCATTGAGTTCGGTTTTTACGTGCTGAACGAAAAGTTTGGCCGGGAACTGGGCAACGGTGAAACCCTTCTTACCATCAAACCCAAAAATACCCTGGTGATCGCCTCCAGCGTGTCCAATGGCGGTGGCTCTTCAGTTCGTGCTGCCGAACAGGACACCCGTGGGCTGATTGACGGTGTTGCGGTTTCCGAGCCAAACGTGAATCCGGAGGTTGATCATGATTTCACCATACGCCAGGGTGAAGGTCCGGTGATCACCGAACACAGTCGCAGCCTGCTGGATTACACCACGGCCCTAGCCGTCTATCAGGGTTGCGCCAACCAGGCCCCGGTGATTCGGGACACCGCGCCACTTAACGCGGCCTTCAATCCCCCGGCAATCGGCGAGAACATCTGCAACTCCCTCGCCAACAAAGGGTTAGTGACCGGTGCCACACTGGACGACCGGGCGACCGACGCCCTGCGCATACTGAACGAAGAATTCGGTATTCAGCCGGAACAGAACCTGCCGGCAATCAATCCTGCCCCGGACCAGGGTGACCGGATTGTGTTTGCAGATAATCAGCTCCGGATCCCGGAGTAACCGGGCCGTTCGCCGGCCCAGGCCAGTGTCGGGCCGGCTTTGTTTGCCCCCGCTCCGGGGGGGCCATATACTTCCGTGACTGCACCTGGCTTGGCCGGGTGCCAGGGTGAATACCATGAACGACATTCAACCCGTTGGTGCGCGGTACATGACAGAGCTGTTTTCTGACAAGAACAAGAGTGGCCTGACCCGGGACCTGATCGAAGCCCTGTTTCCCATGTTTGAGGAAGCCAGCGCTGGTGCGATCGCGGTGGACTGCAGTGCCCGGATAACCTGGATCAACAGCAGTTACTCCCATCTGCTTGGCCTTGGCGATCCGTCAGGGGTCATTGGCAAACCGGTGCGTCAGCTCATCCCCCATACCCGTATGCCGGAGGTGGTCGAAACCGGCAGGCCCCTGCTGCTCGACATCATGGAACACAACCAGCAACAGCTGGTCGTGACCCGATTGCCCTATTACGATGACGACGGAAAAATCGTGGGTGCGGTCGCCTTTGTTCTTTATGACGACCTCCAGCCCCTGACGCCACTGGTTTCCAAGTACCGGCGGCTGCACCAGGATCTGGCTGCAGCGCGTAAAGCACTGGCAAAAAAGGCGCGGGGAACCCGCTACAGCCTTGGCGACTTTGTTGGCGCCAGCCCCGCCGCGCTTGAAGTTAAACGAAGGGCGCGTCTGGCTGCGGGGCGCGACATGCCGGTGCTGCTGCTGGGCGAGACCGGTACTGGAAAAGAAGTGCTGGCCCAGGCCATTCATTCGGTTTCCGCCCGGGCCGAAAAGCCGTTTGTGGGTGTCAATGTTGCCGCCATCCCCGACAACCTCCTGGAAGCAGAATTTTTCGGGGTTGCTCCGGGCGCCTATACCGGCGCGGATCGCCGGACTCGGGAGGGCAAGTTCCAGTTGGCCGATGGTGGCACCTTGTTCCTCGATGAGGTCGGCGATATGCCGCTGCCGCTGCAGGCCAAGCTCTTGCGCGCCTTGCAGGAGGGTGAGATTGAACCGCTCGGCTCCAACAAGGTGGTTTCGGTGGATGTCCGGGTTATTGCAGCGACCAGCCGAAACCTGGAGGTCATGATTGCCGACGGCAATTTCCGCTCGGACCTCTACTATCGCCTCAACGTCCTGGAGATTCCCATCCCTCCGTTGCGGGATCGCCTGGCGGATCTCGGTGTGCTCTGTGAGGCGCTGCTTGAAGAGATCTGCGACGGGCTGGAGCTGCGTGGTGAAATTACCGACGCGGGTGTCTCGGCTTTGGGCAGTTACGACTGGCCGGGCAATATCCGGGAGCTGCGAAACGTTCTGGAGCGGGCCATGACCATGGGTGAAGAGGGTGGGCTGCTGGATGCCGACGCCATTTTCAAGGTTCTGCCCCGTGGAGGAAACCGCCCGGCTTCCTCTTTGGCTTCGCAGCCGGTCAGGCCTTTGTCCCAGACGCTGGCCAAGGCTCAGGCCCATGCCATCGAGGAAGCCCTCGTGGCCTGCCGCGGCAACCGCACCCGTGCAGCCAAGCTGCTTGGCATTTCAAGATCTGTCCTGTACGAGAAGCTGGCCAAGCTGTCCTGAAATCCGGACGCTTGTCCTGCCATCCGAACAACCACGTACGACTGACGTCTAATGCCGTCCCGTTATCCGGACACTTGCCTTTGGTTTGTTGCCTTTGAAATTTAATAAGTATATGAAATTAAATAAAAAATCTAATTTGGCATAGTGTCTGCAAACTCGGCGGCGCAGGACATCAGAACCATGCGGAAAACAACGCCGGCGCCGTCTGTTGGCCTCCCCAATAAACTGTCCGCCTGTTCCTGCATTTCTGACTATACTCAGACCAGGCCTTTCAGGTTGTAAGCCGCCAGGCCAGATACAATAACAATGCTAGGAGACTTGCCAATGAAACTTCTCAAGGTTCTCACCGGAGTGGCCGGTGTGATCGCTCTTACCACTGGCTCCGCTTTTGCAGAGGAATTGCGCTGGAAAATGCCGGTTGCCTTCGCAACCAATCTTCCCGGTCTCGGCTCTCCCGCAGCCTGGGTTGCCGAAAACCTGACCACTGCGTCTGACGGCAGCATCCAGGTTCGTGTCTATGAGCCGGGTAAACTGGTTCCTCCTTTCGATATTTTGCAGTCTGTTTCCGACGGCAAGGTATCGGCTGGTTACACCTGGATCGGCTACGATCAGGGCAAAGTGCCTGCGATTCCGCTGTTTGCGGCTGTGCCCTTTGGCATGAAGCCCTGGGCCTATACTGGCTGGTATTACTATGGTGGCGGCCATGAAATGCTGCAGGAAACCTACGCCAACAAGGGCTTCAAGGTGCATGCACAGCTGTGCGGTATTATCGGGCCTGAAACAGCGGGCTGGTATTCTAAGCCAATCAAGACACTGGAAGACTACAAGGGCCTGAAGATTCGCTTCGCCGGTCTGGGTGGCAAGGTTCTTGAAAAACTGGGAGCTTCCGTCACGATGATGCCCGGCGGCGAGCTTTACCAGGCCCTGGAAAAAGGCACCATTGATGCCACTGAATTCTCCATGCCTGCCATCGACCAGATCCTCGGTTTTGATCAGGTGGTCAAGTACAACCTGTTCCCGGGTTGGCACCAGCAATTTACCGCCCAGTACATGCTGATCAACCAGGACGAGTGGGCCAAGGCAACCAAGGCACAGAAGGCGCTGGTTGAGGCCTCTTGCACTGCCGCAACCACCCGTGGCCTGGCCGAGGGCGAGTACAAGAACGGCAAGGTTCTGGCCGAGTTCCAGGACAAGGGTGTCCAGGCTGACCAGATCCCCCGCGAGGTTCTGCAACAGCTGAAAGCGGTGACCGAGGAAGTGCTGAAAGAAGAAGCCTCCAGGGATGCTGACTTCAAGCGCGTCTATGAAAGCCAGAACGAGTTCATGAAGACCTACAAGGTGTGGGATACACGCGCCTATGTTCCGGCGGACCTGTAAGGTCCGGGGCTGACCCTGGGACACCGGAAGGAATTCCGGTGCTCTCTGATTTAGTCTGGGTGGCCCTTCGGGGTCATCCTGGTTTCATAACGGGCTTTCTGAACGAGGAACTGTTATATGACGGTGTCTGGTAAAGGCTCACCACAGAATGTGCGGTTATCGGTGTCCGACACCGACGAATTTCTTCATCACCACACAGAGCTGCCGACAACTCGCGTCAGTCAGTGGGTGGATCAGGTAATCGCCGCGATCGGCAAGGGTGCTTCCTGGCTCTGGGTAGTGCTAACCGGAGTGATCATCTATGCAGTGGTGGGCCGCTATGCCTTTGGCCAGGGTTCGGTAACCCTGGAAGAGGTCCAGTGGCATCTGGCCGGGATTGGCTGGCTGCTGGGGCTGGCCTATACCCTGGTGGTCGATGATCACGTGAGGGTGGATGTACTCCATGAACGCCTGTCCCTGAAAGGCCAGGGCTGGATTGAACTGTTGGGCCTGACATTCCTGTTGTTACCGTTTCTCGGACTGGCGATTTACGAAATGGTCCCCTACGCCTTCAGTTCCTGGCAACAGGGTGAGACCAGCCAGGCACCTGCCGGGCTTCCGCATCGCTGGATTCTCAAGAGCATTCTGGCATTGTCTTTTGTGCTTCTGATTCTCGCGGCCCTGTCCCGTCTGCTGAAAGTAACCGCCCTGCTTTTCGGCTTTCCGAAGCCAATCCGGATCCAGTCCGGTGATAACAAGAAAGAGGATGGGTCCTGATGGAGCTTGAAACTCTGTTTGTAATCGGCATGTTCCTGACGTTCGGGGCGTTGTTGATGACTGGTTTTCCGGTTGCCTGGGTGTTGGGTGGTACCGCGGTTATCTGGACAGTCATCGGTGTCATCGCCGTTGAAAATTTCGGTGCCAATCTGTGGTTCGATTATTCCTCTTCCATGGGGCTTGTGCCTGAACGGATATGGAAGGTCGTAAACAGCGAGACCCTTGTCGCCCTGCCCATGTTTATCTTCATGGGCATCATGCTCGATCAGTCCGGCGTCGCCGAAAAGCTCATGAACAGCATGGTAAAACTCTTTGGCGCGGTTCGCGGCGGATATGCGGTAACGGTCATTATCATTGGCGTACTGTTGGCCGCCACCACCGGTATCATCGGTGCGTCCGTGGTGCTACTGGGCATGCTGTCCCTGCCCGTGATGATGGAGAATAAGTACGACAAGGGGTTTGCCGTGGGCACTGCCTGTGCCACCGGTACCCTGGGTATTCTGATTCCCCCTTCTATCATGCTGGTGCTGATGGCCGACCGGCTGGCCGTTCCCGAAGCGTCGGTGGGCGATCTGTTCATGGGCGCGTTCCTGCCCGGCCTGCTGCTGGGGGCCATGTACGTGGCCTACGCCATGCTCCGCCCGCTGCTGCAACCGCACATTGCGCCGGTGCCAGAGGGTACGGAGAAAGTGACCTGGGGCATTGTCTGGGAGGTGGCTAAGGCAGTGTTACCCACGGCTGCGCTGATTCTGGGTGTGCTGGGCTCCATCTTTGCCGGAATAGCCACACCAACGGAAGCTTCCGGTGTTGGCGCACTGGGCGCTCTACTATTGGCCCTGATGTCTGGGCGACTGAACCTGAACGTGCTCAACTCTTCCATGCAGCAGACAACCCGCACGGCTGCGTTCATTTTTGCCATTTTCCTGGGTGCAACCGCGTTTTCTGTGGTACTGCGGGGTCTGGGTGGCGACCAGGTGATCGAAGGTGCCCTGCTGGGCCTGCCCTTCGGGCCCTACGGCGTGGTTCTCACCATCCTGTTTGGTGTCTTCCTGCTCGGCTTCTTCCTGGACTGGGTCGAGATCACCCTGATCATCCTGCCGCTGGTGGCGCCCGTGGTTCAGCAGCTTGGCTTTGATCTGGTGTGGTTCACCATCCTGTTTGCCATGTGTCTGCAGACATCGTTCCTGACCCCGCCAGTTGGATTCGCGTTGTTCTACATCAAGGGTGTGGCGCCGCCGGAGATCAAGGTGACTGACATCTATCGGGGCGTCGTGCCTTTCATCATTATTCAGCTGGCAGCCCTGGCTATCGTGTTCCTGGTACCGGAAATTGCGACCTGGCTGCCGAGCGCGGCTTACGACTAAGGAGATAAACACCATGCGTCTGGAAAACCGGATTGCCCTTATTACCGGCGCTGGCCGCGGCATTGGCCGGGCCATTGCCGAACATTATGGCCGGGAGGGCGCCAGGGTTGCGGTGGCCGACCTGACCCTGGAGAGTGCCCGGGAAGCCGTGGATGCTATTGAGCAGGCAGGGGGCACCGCCATGGCCCTGGCCATGGATGTCACCAACGAACAGGCTGTCGATGACGGGGTTGCGGCTATCGTTGAGCGGTGGGGGGGGCTGGATATCGCCCTGGCCAACGCCGGAATCCAGCACATCGACCCGGTGCACAAACTGGCGTTCTCCGACTGGAGCAAAGTCATGAGTGTGCACCTTGATGGTGCTTTCCTCGTTACCCGGGCGGCGCTCCGTCAGATGTATGAGAACGGTGGCGGCACCATGCTGTATATGGGTTCGGTACATTCCCTGGAAGCCTCGCCCCTGAAGTCCCCTTACGTGGCGGCCAAACATGGCATGCTTGGCCTTTGCCGCGCTGTCGCCAAAGAAGGCGCGGAGTATGGTGTCCGCAGCAACATCATCTGCCCCGGTTTCGTGCGCACGCCCCTGGTGGATAAGCAGATCCCCGAGCAGGCCAGGGAGCTGGGCATTTCCGAGGAAGACGTGATCAGCAAGGTGATGCTGAAGAACACGGTGGACGGAGAGTTCACGACACTCGAAGATGTGTCCGAACTGGCTGTGCACCTGGCTGCGTTTCCCTCTGCCGCGTTGACCGGCCAATCCATTGTGGTCAGCCACGGCTGGCACATGCAGTAAGTAACAGGAGAGACGGATGAGTCACACAGAACAATCACCTGTAGTCTGGTCTCCCTCGGAAGACACTGTGAAAAATTCCCGCATGGGCCAGTTCAAGGCCTGGCTGGGGCAACAGGGCTTCGGTCCCTTTGCCGATTACCATGCCCTGCACCAGTGGTCCATTGATGAGCTGGAAACCTTCTGGCAGAAGGTCTGGGATTACTGCGGTCTGGTCTGCGACACACCGGCCGACAGAGTGCTCGGAAAGCGTGAAATGCCTGGCGCCGAATGGTTTCCCGGTATGACACTGAATTTTGCCGCCAACCTGCTCCGGCTGGCGGATGGCGAACACGCAGACCGGGAAGCGGTGGTGGCCTATTGCGAAACGCGACCGGTGCTTCGTCGTACTTACGCGCAGCTCAAGGCAGACGCCGGCGCCCTGGAAGCTTTTTTGCGCAGCAGGGGTATCCGCCAGGGGGATCGCGTCGCGGGTGTAGTGACTAACGGTTATGAAGCCCTGGCCGGCATGCTGGCCGCCACCAGCCTTGGTGCTGTGTGGAGCTCTGCCTCCCCCGACTTCGGCGTGGGTGCCATTCTCGACCGCTTTGGCCAGATTGAACCCGCTGCCCTGGTTGTGGTGAATGGCTATGGCTACGGCGGCAAGGTCTTCGCCCGCCAACAGGACTTCGCCGAGCTGATCGCCGGCCTGCCAACCCTCAAATCAGTCGTCAGTGTCCAGCAACTGCCGGACGAGGCCCCGATTGCCGGCGAGCTGGTCACCACCTGGGATGATGCGCTGGCGTTCGGTGAAGGCAAGGCGCTTTCGTTCACACCGCTGGCACCGGATCATCCGGTTTACATTCTGTATTCCTCCGGTACCACCGGCAAACCCAAGTGCATCGTCCATGGCAGTGCCGGCCTGCTGGTGAATCACGCCAAGGAACTGATGCTGCATGGGGATGTGGGCCCGGAAGACCGCTTCCTGTACTTCACCACCTGCGGCTGGATGATGTGGAACTGGCAGGCCTCAGCCCTGATGACCGGTGCTGCGGTGATCACTGTGGACGGTTCCCCGGGCTACCCGAGCCTCAGCTTCCTCTGGGACACCGTGGCCGAAGAGCAAGTCACCCACTTCGGCACCAGTGCCCGGTTCATCGCCGGCTGCCGCAAGGGCGAACTCAAGCCGGCAAAAACCCTGGACCAGGGCAAACTTCGGGTGGTGTTCTCCACCGGCTCACCACTGCTGCCGGAAGACTATGACTGGGTCTACACGGATGGCGCCCCCGGAGCCCTGCTCGGCTCCATCGCCGGGGGCACCGACATCTGCGGTTGCTTCGTGGGTTCTACCCCGCTGCTGCCGGTGCGTCGGGGAGAAATTCAGTGTCGCTTCCTGGGCGTTGATGCTGTGGCCTACGGCGATGACGGTAAACCGGTCAGCGAAGGCCGCGGCGAGCTGGTCTGCCGCCAGCCATTGCCGTCCATGCCCGTGTGCTTCTGGGAAGACCCAAAGGGTGAACGCTACTGCGACGCCTACTTCAACACCTTCCCGGGCGTCTGGGCCCATGGCGATTTCATCGAATTCACCGAACACGGCGGCGCCATCATCTACGGCCGCTCCGACGCCACCCTTAACCCCGGCGGCGTACGCATCGGCACCGCGGAAATCTATCGTCAGGTAGAGACCGTGGCCGAAATCAAAGACAGCCTCGTGGTCGGTCGCCAGATCGAAGGCGATGTGGAGGTGGTCCTGCTGGTGGTGCCTGCCGACGGCCAGGAAATCACCAATGAGTTGCTGAAACAGCTCAGGTCCCGAATCCGCGAGGGCGCCAGCCCGCGTCATGTGCCCAAACACATCGTGCAGGTGAACGACATCCCGTACACCCGTAGCGGAAAAAAAGTGGAGTTGGCGGTTGCCCGTTTAATCAATGGGTCCAGAAAGGCCGATAACCGGGACGCGTTGGGCAATCCCGAAGCGCTGGACCATATTCATGAGCGGTTGGCCGAGGTTGGTTTGTTGCCTGAGTGATTTGTGGCTGGTTTTGTTGACAATAAGTCGCCGAAAGCGGTCCGGATTCTTCTTGCAGAACCCACCTGAATTGCCAGAACAGCGGGGCGGATTGAGCCTCCCAAAACCGTGCGGAGCCATGGGCGGAGCGCGTTAGCGCTTCACGGGCAGGCCCTGGACCCTCAGCACGACGCAGGCGCCACATGGATGTGCCGCCAGGAGTGTGTTTTGGGAAGCCCTGCCCGCCCTAACTCCCGGTCAATGTAAGAAAGTTTCGTAAATTCCCGCCATTTCATCGTCTTGTAATAGAAGATCAAGTATTTTTAGTCCGTTCTTATACTAAGATCGTAACCAAAATTTACGAAAAAATGGTATCTTAGTCAGTCTATCAAAAGTTCCTAATCAGTCATT
>PAKW01000044.1 GCA_002707215.1 Halomonas sp. | reverse complement strand
GCCTGTTTGCCGTTGGCTGCTCTGGCCCAGGAAGAGGGGGCGCTGAACGAGACGCCGGTGGAAACGCCGAAAGAGCCCGTTGTGGTTTCCGATTACCAGTCGGCAAGTGACGGCCCGCAAATTGTTATCCGCCCCGGCGAGAGCGAGGTCTTTTATGAGTACCGGGTTAACGGCCAGCTTGTGGAGATCAAGGTTGTGCCGGAAGTTGGCGCGGAATATTACCTGGTCCCTGTCGATGGCGGTGGCTGGATTCGGGAGACTGAGTCCGACATGCTGGTGCCCAGTTGGGTGATTTTCCGCTGGTAACCCTGATTCGCCCACTTCCCGCTTTTAGTATGAACATTCTAATTTTTGGGCGTAAGTTGGATCCTGAGATCGAAGCAAGGCCTGCTCCAAGCAGTTTCAGCAGGGCCTTGGAGCTTTCAGGAAAACCAATAGGAGAACAGACATGGGTAAACTCAAGTCATATCAGGAACAGCTGCAGGAAATCGTCGCTAAGGGTATCAATGCCGCTGAAGAGCAGCAGAAGAAGCTGGCTGCAAAGCCGTTTGATTACGCGGAGAAGCTGGAGGCCGAGGCGCGTGAGTACAGCGTCAAGACCCTGCGCAAGCGTTACAACGGTTACAGCGATAGCCTGTTTGGCCAGCTGCGCAGCCTGAACAGCCGCTTTGGCAGCTTCGCGGGTGATCTGGTCGCCAAGCTGGAAAAAGAGGCCGCTGAAGGCGCTGACGCGGTATCTGAAGCTGCCGAGGGTGTTTCCGAAGCCGCTCAGGACGCCAAGAAGTCCGTTGAGGCCAAGAAGCCGGCTGCGCGCAAAACCACCGCGCACAAGACTACCGCTACTACCAAGAAGAGCACTGCTGCTTCCGCCTGAAAGCGGTGAGGCATCGCACTTGATCAGTCAGTGAAATGAAAGAAGGGCCTTCGGTTCACCGCTGGCCCTTCTTTTTAGTCTGCGCTCCGGCGCGGCCCGGCGGCGGGGATCAGTTGGTTTCCCCGGCGGGCTCAAACGGCAGTGTCCGGGCCTCGTCGGTGACTTCTTCGAGGCGTTCTATATCGGCTTCAAAGGCCTTCTGCAGTGCCTTGATTTCCTGGGTTTGCGAGGCAATCTCCCGCTCAATGTCGCGAATCTGTGACTCCAGCCTCCGGATTTTCTCAAGGATGGATTCCGGTATGTCGCGTCCGGCCCGTTCCATATCAGCCGCGCGGCTCTGTTCGCTGTCCAGTTGGCTGGATATTACCGAGATGTTGCCTTTCTTGAGCTGGATCAGGCCCTCGAGTTCCCGGATCTTTCGATGCATGGCTTTCACTGCCTGATCCGGGTGACTGAAGCGCTTCAGCAACTGCCGATCTTTCTCACGTTGTTCGGCGAGCTCTTTCTGGCGTTGCTTTTCTGCTTCCCGGGCCGCAATTTCCTCTTTTGTGGGGGCTGGAGGGATGGTCTCGATCACACGACCATTGTTGCCCAGAATATCGTAGCCCCTTTTGGTGGCTTCCTGGGGAATGGTGCTGCTGATCACAACCTGGCCGTTCTCATCCGTGTATCGGTACATGTTGGCTGCGGCGTGGGTCGCCATGCCCAGAATAAGCGCAGATGCGCAAGCCCTGGCTGAAAATGCGGTCAGACGGTTGGCCATTGATCAGACTCCGTAACGATCCCGATAACTGGCGACCTTCCCGGCATGCCCGGCGAAGTCCGGGTTGGCCCTGAGGTAGTCCAGAACCTGTTCGAGGCGAATGATGCTCACCACCGGGATGGCGAACTGCTTTTCCACTTCCTGGATGGCCGAAAGTTCGCCGTTGCCTTTTTCCTGGCGGTCCAGCGCTATAAGCACGCCGGCTGGTTCTGCACCGGCAGCCCGAATAATGTCGATGGACTCACGGACCGCAGTGCCCGCAGTAATAACATCATCGACAATCAGTACTCTGCCCCGCAGCGGTGCGCCAACAATGTTGCCGCCCTCGCCATGATCTTTCTTTTCCTTGCGGTTAAACGCAAAAGGTTTGCTGCTACCGTCTGTCGCCAGGGCCATTGCGGTTACGGTGGCCAACGGAATGCCCTTATAGGCAGGTCCGAAAATGATGTCATAATCCAGGCTGCTGCGTGTGATCGCGGCGGCATAGGCCTTGCTTAACTGAAGCAGATCGTCCCCGGTGTTGAACAAGCCTGCGTTGAAGAAGTAGGGGCTGGTGCGACCCGACTTGAGCGTGAACTCACCAAAGCGCAGTACGTTCCGGCGGATGGCGAATTCGATAAACTGTTGCTGGTAGTCGTGCATGACAAGGCTTCTGGCGGGTGTTGATCTTTAATTAACACGTAAAAACGGTATCATACACACAAACCGAATCAGGGAACACGTATGCGGGTAGTATCAATCAGCGTCAATGGTCTCGCCCAGGCTGTTGATAAGGGCTTTTTCGAGTGGCTGGCGCAGCAGGATGCCGACGTAGTCTGCGTTCAGGACCATCGCATGCGGGCCTACGAGATTGAGGACTACAACCTGATTCCGGAAGGGTACGAGGCCTATTTTATTGATGGCGAGACTAATGAGGATGGTGGCGTCGGCATTTACACCCGCCATTTTCCGAAGGCCATCATGTACGGTTTCGCCAACGAACAGGCGGATCGTGAGGGCCGGTTTATTCAGGCCGATTTTGACAAGGTTTCCGTTGCCTGTGTGCTCGCGCCCTGTGCCCTTGGCCGGGAAGAGGAGCTGATCGGCGAAGACGACCTGACGGTGCTGGACCACAAGGACGAGTTTATGGAGTCCTTTGGTCTGCACATGCAGAAGACGCTGCGCAAGCGCCGGCAGTTTATTTTTTGCGCCAATCTCCAGACGGCCCACCATGTAACGGATGCCAGCCCGCTTTATCACAAGCTGGATTTTTCCGGTTTCCTGCCCCATGAGCGTGCCTGGCTGGATCGCCTGTTTGATGAGATGGGCTGTGTTGACGGGTTCCGGGAAGTGAACAGGCAGAGTAATCAGTTCACCTGGTGGCCTGAACAGGCGGAAGGTTCCCGCAGGAATGCCGGTATCCGGGTGGATTACCAGTTGCTGACCCCTGGGATCCGCAAGACCATCGAAGACGGCTGGATTGACGACGCAACCCGGTTTTCCGATCACGCACCGGTGATCATGGATTACGATATCGAAATCGGTTTTTGAGTCTGGGGAAGGCGCCTGTATGGCGACGTTTCCCCAGACACGCTACGAGCACATCCCTGTGCGCTTGTTTTGGGCCGTCCATGGCCCTCAACAGTCTGGGGAAACGTCGCCACACAGGCGCCTCAGACTTGTGAGTTAGCCTTCCAAAGCTGTTTTCTGGATTTCGAACAACTGCTCAATGCCCTGCCTGGCCAATACCAGCATGTTGTCCAGCTCTTCCTGAACAAACGGCGCACCTTCCGCCGTTCCCTGAATCTCGATAAAGCCGCCCTGGTCGGTCATGATAACGTTCATGTCGGTTTCCGCTTCGGAATCTTCCGGATAGTCCAGATCCACCACCGGGGTACCCTTGTAAACGCCAACGGACAGCGCGGCGACCATCTGTTTGAGTGGTGATTTTTTCAGGCGCTTTTCGGCCACCAGGTGATTCAGGGCGTCGACCAGTGCCACGCAACCGCCGGTGATGGCTGCGGTGCGGGTGCCGCCGTCGGCCTGGATGACGTCGCAGTCGATGGTGATGGAGTGTTCCCCAAGGGCGGTCAGGTCCACGGCGGCGCGCAGAGAGCGGCCGATCAGGCGCTGGATTTCAACGGTGCGCCCGCCCTGTTTGCCCCGGGCGGCTTCCCGGCCCATGCGGCTGCCGGTGGAGCGGGGCAGCATGCCGTACTCCGCAGTGATCCAGCCTTTGCCTTCACCCCTCAAAAATGGGGGAACCTTGTTTTCGACGGAGGCGGTGCAGATAACTTTGGTGTCCCCGAATTCAACCAGCACTGAGCCCTCAGCGTGACGGGTATAGTTGCGGGTAATTCGAACCTCTCTCGGTTGCTCGGGTGTTCTGCCGCTTGGACGCATAGTATTTCCTGAAGTCAGTAATGAATGTCCGGGCGCGTGTCCCGGTTGATCGTGTGCCGAAAAGGGCAGCGAGTATAACACGTTGGCTCTGTCCTTTTTTCGGTTCGCCGTCGGCGTTAAGAGCCTGCTAAACTCGGAGGCTTTCCACCAACCATAAAAGCGGAGCCGACATGATCCGAAGTATGACCGCATTTGCCCGAAAGGATGTTCAGGGAGGCTGGGGCACGCTGACTTGCGAGATCCGGACGGTGAACCATCGTTACCTGGAGCCTTCGTTCCGTCTGCCAGAAGCGTTCCGGGAGCTCGAGAACGGGTTTCGCGAGGAGCTTCGGCATCAGTTGAAGAGAGGCAAGGTGGATGTGTCCATGCGGCTTCAGTCCGCCGAGAGTGCGACCCAGAGTTTCGAGATCAGCGAAGAAATGGCGCAGGCCGTCAATGAGGCTGCGAATCACATCAACCGGATGCTGGATAACCCTGCCCACATCAACGCCCTGGATATTCTCCGCTGGCCTGGTGTGTTGTCGGTGCCGGAGCAGGACTATGGCCCGGCGAAAGAGGCGGCTGTAGCTCTGTTCGAGCACACCGTTGCCGAGCTTGCGTCGGTGCGGGAACGTGAGGGCGAGCGACTGCGGCCGTTGTTCGAGGATCGCCTGAAAGCCATGGGCGAACTGGTCTCCAAGGTGCGCACGCGCATGCCGGAGTTGCTTGAAGCTCAGGAGAAGGCACTTAGGGAGCGGTTCGAGAAAGCCAGGGTGGAGCTGGATTCCGAGCGGGTGGCCCAGGAAATGGTCGTGCTGGCCCAGAAGAGTGACGTTGCCGAAGAGCTGGACCGTCTCGATGCTCACATGAATGAGGTCTCCGACACGTTGCAGAGCGAGGATGCCATTGGCCGACGGCTGGACTTCCTGATGCAGGAGTTGAACCGCGAGGCCAATACCCTGAGTAGCAAGAGTATTGATGCTGGTGTCACACGAATTGCCGTGGACCTGAAGGTTCTGATCGAGCAGGTGCGTGAGCAGGTCCAGAACCTGGAATAAGCGCAGGTCAGGGCTTTTTGTGCTCAAGGCTGTCCAGCTCGTCCGGCAGTTGGAGCGTAACCTTTTGTTTGCTCAGCGGGCAGTCGAATTCCAGGTAGAATGCCAGCAGTTGCAGGGGAGCCGGGGCGGGTCGCCCGTAGAGGCGGTCGCCGATGATGGGGTGCCCCAGACCGGCCAGGTGACGGCGGATCTGGTGTTTCCGTCCGGTTTCAATGCACACCTGTACCAGGGAGGTCTGGTGGGTCTCGCTGGCATTTAGTGTCGTCACCCGGCTGGTTGCCGGTTTGCCCTCCACCGGGGCGTCAATAATCTGGTCCTGGGCGTTGATCACCCCGGTCACTCTGGCCCGGTAGCGTTTGGTCATGGTTCGGGCTGAAAAGCACTGGGACAGGGCGCCCGCGGCTTTCGGGTCGTGGGCGATCAGCATCAGCCCGGCGGCGTCGGCATCGAGGCGGTGGATCAGATGACACGGCCGCCCGAGAAGTACTTCTGCCAGCCGCAGCAGGCTGCAATGGTCGCCCCACTGGGAGCCCTGAGCCAGCATCCCATGCGGCTTGAACCAGACCGTGTAGCGCCCAAGGTCTTGTAGGAGCACCGGTTCTTCAGGTTTTCTGGCCAGCACGTTCTCGTCGTAGTACAGCTGAAGCCGGATGCCCGGCCTGAGTTCTTTGGTCGCCCGGCGCAGTCTCAGGCGTTTGCCTTTATGGGTCCACCAGCAGGCGCCCTTGGTCATGGCGTCCTTGATTTTCTGGCGTGAGAGCCCGGGTGATGCTTCGCTCAGGGCGTCAATGGCTTTTCGGGGTTCCTGAAGCGTAATGTCTATGGTGGTTCGCATAGATAGGATGTATCTGTTGGTATAAAGGGGCAACCAGATAAATGGTATCAGGTGATGCTCTGTCGGGGTGCGGTGTTTTGCCAAAGTCCGTATAATTCCAGCTTTTACCGGCCGAAATAGGTGGCCTCCGCGTTCAGGTTTGGAGTTCTCGGGTTATGAGTCAGGCAGTTGAACAGGGTACCCTGTACGTTATATCTGCGCCATCCGGTGCCGGCAAGACCAGCCTTGTGGCGGGCATGCTCCGCAATGACCACAAACTTGGCGTCTCCGTGTCCCACACCACCCGCTCCATGCGCGAAGGGGAGCAGAACGGTGTGAGTTATCATTTTGTCAGCCGGGAAGAGTTTGAGGCAATGATTGCCGAGGGTGATTTTCTGGAACACGCGGATGTTTTTGGCAATTACTACGGCACTTCCCAGGTCTGGGTGCGGGAGGCGCTGACCAGGGGCCAGGATGTCATCCTGGAGATTGATTGGCAGGGGGCCAGCCAGGTGCGCAGGCTGATTCCGGAGTGCGTCGGTATTTTTATTGTGCCGCCGTCGCCGGAAGTGCTGCGCGAGCGACTGGTGGGGCGTGGTACCGATTCGCCCGAGGCCGTGGAACGCCGGTTGGCGGAGGCCAGGGAAGAATGCCGCCACGCTGTTGAGTTCGATTTTCTGGTGGTCAATGACGACTTCGATATTGCCCTGGCGGATCTGCTGGCCATTGTGCGGGCCCAGCGCCTGCGCATGGAGGCGCAGCAGCCACGGTACCAGAAGCTTCTGGCAGGGTTGTCGGGGCCGGGCTGATACGGGCTTTTCCGGTATACAAATTGAGCCGCCCGCAGTAAACTGTCCGGTCTGCTAAATCAGTCATTTTATTTGTCGGGGAAGTTATGGCACGAGTTACCGTTGAAGATTGTCTGGAACACGTTGATAACCGCTTCCAGCTGGTAATGCTGGCTACCAAGCGTGCGCGTCAGCTCGCTACCAAGGGGGCTGAGCCGATGGTGCCGGAAGAAAATGATAAGCCGACGGTCATTGCCCTGCGCGAAATTGCCGAAGGTAAGATTTCTCGTGATCTGCTCAAGGAAGAAGACGAGTAGGTTGTTTGCGGATACCGGGTCATTGAATGCCTGTCCGCGAGCGAGAAACATTGAAATCTGTCCCCGCAGTTTTATAGTGTGTCTATAGAACGTTGCTGGAAGGACTAAGGAAGGACCCGGATGTGCGCATTCGGGTTTTTTTGTCCCTGAATTTCAAGAAGTCGTGGAGGCGTGGTGTCGGCAGAGGCTACGGTTGAAGGGCTGGCGAGAGAGCTCAGTTCCTATCTGGATACCCATCGCATCAATCAGGTGCGGCGTGCCTACTATTATGCCGAGCAGGCCCATGAGGGCCAGATGCGCAAAAGTGGCGACCGGTATATTACCCACCCCCTTGCCGTTGCCCACATTCTCGCCGATCTCAGACTGGACCATCAGAGCCTGATGGCCGCGATGCTTCACGATGTCATTGAAGACACCGGTATCCCGAAGGATGCCCTGTCGGAGCAGTTCGGTGAGGATGTGGCCGAACTGGTGGATGGTGTCAGCAAGCTGACCCAGATTGAATTCCGTTCCCGGGCCGAAGCCCAGGCCGAGAACTTCCAGAAGATGACTCTCGCCATGGCCCGGGATATCCGGGTCATCCTGGTAAAGCTGGCGGACCGACTGCACAACATGCGTACCCTCGGTCCCATGCCTTACGAGAAACGCCAGCGCATTGCCAACGAAACCCTCGATATCTATGCCCCGATCGCCAATCGCCTTGGTATGCACTCGATCTGCACCGAACTTGAGGATCTGGGTTTCTCCTCGCTGTACCCGATGCGATCAAAGTACATCTCGAAAGCGGTGGAGAAGCTTCGGGGCAGTCACCGGGAAATCATCGAGGACATCCGTGGCAAGCTGCAGGAAAAGCTGGAAGAGCGTGGCCTGCCCGGGCGGATTCTTGGCCGGGAGAAGCATCTGAACAGCATCTACAACAAGATGAAGTTCAAGCAGAAATCCTTTCATGAAATCATGGATGTGTACGCCTTCCGGATCATCACCGACACCGAGGATGACTGCTATCGCATCCTCGGCGCCGTTCACAGCCTGTACAAGCCCCTGCCAGGCCGGTTCAAGGACTACATTGCCATGCCCAAGGCCAATGGCTACCAGTCTATCCATACGACCCTGTTCGGCATGCACGTGAACATTGAAATCCAGATCCGCACCGAGGAAATGGAACACATCGCCAACAACGGTATTGCGGCTCACTGGATGTACAAGAACGAGCCCAGCAGCGTTACCAGCCTGAACCAGGCAAGGGTTGATCGCTGGGTGGAGGGCCTGATGGAAATGCGGGAGCGGGCCGATGATTCCATGGAATTCATCGAGCACGTGAAAGTGGATCTGTTCCCGGATGAGATCTACGTGTTCACGCCCAAGGGCCGCATCATGGAGCTGCCCAGCGGCGCAACACCGGTAGATTTTGCCTACGCCATCCACACCGATATCGGTAATGCCACCGTGGCCTGCCGGATCAACCGTAATCTCGGCTCCCTGAGTCAGCCCCTTCAAAGCGGCCAGACTGTCGAAATTATCACTGCACCCGGTGCCCGGCCCAATCCGGCCTGGCTCAGTTTCGTGGTCACCGGCAAGGCAAGAAGCAGTATTCGTCATGTTCTGAAGAGCCAGAGACGGGCGGAATCGCTGGAGCTGGGGCGGGCCTTGCTGAAGAAGTCGCTGAAAGGCTTTGGTGCCAGGCTGTCGGATATCAGCGATGCCCAGAAACAGGCGGTGGTGAATCACAACCAGGTGAACAGTTTTGACGACCTGATCAGTGACATTGGTCTTGGAAACCGGATGGCCTATCTGGTTGCCCGTCAGCTCGTAAGCGGTGCTGATGGACCGGACTCCGGTGAGGGCGCTCGCGACATCGAGGGTGGCAATCACAGCCCGGTGACCATTCGTGGTACCGAGGGGCTGCTGGTACGGTTTGCCATCTGTTGCAAGCCGATTCCCGGCGACCCGGTGGTCGGTGTTATGGATTCCGGCAAAGGCATGGTGATTCATTCCGATACCTGCTCTCGCTTGCCGGAAGATGACGAGGGCCGCGCCGGCCTGACCCATCTCAACTGGGCCAAGGACATTACCGATGAATTTTCTGTGGAGTTGCGGGTCGAGCTTGAGCGTCAGCGTGGTGTGATTGCCGAGATGGCAAACGCCGTGGCCATGGCTGACGGCAACATCGAGCGCATCAATGTGGATGAACAGAATGCCCGCTTCGGTGTCGTCAGCCTGGTGGTGCATGTGCAAGGGCGTCGGCATCTGGCCCGGGTTATGCGGCGCATCCGCAATATTCGGGCAATTACCCACATCAGCCGCGTACGGCACTGAACCAGACCAAAGCCCGGTTGACAGGCGCGCCACAGAGGGGTGAGGATTGTTGTTTTGGAACAGAGGAAAGTAAGGGTCATGACCAACAAATCCGTAATTCAGACCGAGAATGCGCCTCAGGCCATTGGCACCTACTCCCAGGCGGTGAAAGCCGGAGACACGGTATATCTGTCGGGCCAGATTCCGCTGGTGCCGGAGACCATGGAAGTGGTGGCGGGGGATTTTGCTGCCAAGACCCGTCAGGTATTTGATAACCTCAAGGCCGTGTGTGAAGCCGCCGGCGGCGAGCTCAAGGATATTGTGAAGCTCAATATCTATATGACCGACCTGGCAAACTTCGCCACGGTAAACGAGATCATGGCTACCTATTTCCAGGAGCCGTATCCTGCCCGTGCGGCAGTTGGCGTCGCGGCGCTGCCCAAGGGCGTGCCCGTTGAAATGGAAGCCGTGATGGTGCTGAGTTAAGGCTCGGGGCAAACCTGACTCCTGCGGATAAAGGCGGCCACGGTCGCCTTTTATGATTTACAGGGTCAGTGTTTACTGATCATCGCGCTGTAGCCGGCCCGGAAGTCCGGGTACCGGAACTGAAATCCGGTGGCCAGCAGTCGTTGGTTCTTGCAGCGTTTGCTCCCGGCCCGGCCCCCTTGACGGGCGTCTGGTACGGGATCGGCGCAGGGAGTCTGTTGCCGTACCCAGTCCACCACCTCATCGAGCCGGACCGGCTCGCAATCACTGGCGATGTAGCAGGGTTCCAGTTGCGCCCCGGAGAGGGCAAGCCGGACCAGATGGGCGGCAGCTTCCGCAGCATCTTCTTCGTGGATCCGGTTACTGAACGGTGCCGGTGGCTGGGGGTTCATGCGGCCTTGCCGAACCTCTTCAAGAAAACGTGCCCTGGATGGACCATAAATACCACTGAACCGTATGATGGTTGCAGGGTGATTGCTGCCCAGCGCCGTTTGCTCCCCCGCCAGAATCTGCCCGCCGCTGAATCTGACTGGGTTGACAGGGCTGGACTCGTCTACCCAGCTGTCGTCATCCTGAGCGTAAACGCTGGTACTGCTGACAAAGAACAGATGCTTCAGGGAATGTTCGCCCAGTTCCCGTAGCAGGTTTTCGAGGCCGGTAACGTATGCATCCTGGTAGCCCTGCTGGTCGTAACTGGAGGGTGTCAGGCAATAAATGACGATGTCCAGGTTGTCTGGCAACTGGCCGGCCAGGGTTGCAGGCCGGGTCAGGTCCGCTCCGATGCCCTGTACGCCCTCCGGCACCCGGTCCGGATTCCGGCGCAGTCCGAATACCGTTGCAGAGTGCTTCAGCCGGCTGGCGATGGCGCCACCGAGTTTGCCGCAGCCGGCAACCAGGATTCCCGGCGGGTTAGTGCTTTCAGTGATTGCCATAGACAATTTCAATCCTTATGCTTTAACTCATAAATAAGTGGAACTTCGACCCGCATTCATCCGACCGGAGCTCACCATGACTCTCACCGAGTTACGATACGTCGTTACGCTGGCCCGCGAAAGGCATTTTGGCCGGGCTGCCGAGCGTTGCCATGTAAGCCAGCCGACACTCAGCGTTGCTGTGAAAAAGCTGGAAGATGAGCTTGGCATCCCGCTGTTCGAACGCAGCAAGAGCAGTATCCGTGTCACCGAAACCGGTCAGCGTATTATTGAGCAGGCGCAACGGGTGCTTGATCAGGTGGGCGTCATCAGGGATTTGGCCCAGGGCGGCAAGAACCAGCTCAATTCGCCTTTGAAAGTCGGCGCGATTTACACGATTGGCCCCTACCTTTTCCCCCATTTGCTGCCGGAGCTGCACCGTGCGGCGCCCGAAATGCCGCTGTACATTGAAGAAAACTACACCGCAAGCCTGCGCCAGAAGCTCCGGCACTCGGAGCTGGACGCCATCATCATCGCCCTGCCTTTTGAAGAGCCGGAAGTTGTGACGCTGCCACTCTACGATGAGCCTTTTGTGGTGCTTCTGCCCGCCGGGCATCCACTGGCAAGGAAAGAGCAGCTAACCGCCGGTGAACTCGCCCGGGAACAGCTGTTGCTTCTTGGCCCCGGCCATTGTTTCCGGGATCAGGTGCTGGAATCCTGTCCGCCGCTGGTCGAGGCGGTGACCCGGCGCGCAGACGCGGCCTCCCCTTCGCTGGTTACCGAGGGCAGTTCCCTGGAAACGATTCGCCACATGGTTGCGTCCGGGCTGGGTATTACGGTATTGCCGCTCTCCGCGGCAACGGCCATGCAGTACCCCGAAGACATTCTGGCCGTACGCCCATTCACGCCGCCGGTGCCATTCCGGACCGTTGCGCTGGCCTGGCGCGTCACCTTCCCGCGGCCCAAGGCCATTGATGTACTGTCGCTGGCAGCGAGCCAGTGCCGGGTAATCGAGAAGGCTGGAACTGATGCACCCGTTGTGGCAGAAAGCGCCTGAGACCTGCCATGACGTCACTGGATGACATTTCGGTCACCCAGCTCAAGGGCGTAGGAAACGCCCTGGCAGAGCGGCTTGCCAAGCTGGGGATTGCCTCGGTGCAAGACCTGTTGTTCCACCTCCCGCACCGCTACGAGGACCGGACCCGCATTGTGCCGATGGGCAATCTGCAAATCGGCGATGTGGCGGTGGTCGAAGGGGAGGTGATCAAAGCCGACCTGGTTATGGGGCGCAGGCGCAGCCTGCAGGTGACCCTCCGGGACAACAGTGGTTTTCTGGTGATGCGTTTTTTTCATTTCAATGCCGCCCAGAAAAACCAGCTGAACGAAGGCGCCAGAGTCAGGTGCTTTGGGGAGGTCCGGCCGGGGCGGGCTGGTTATGAATTCTATCACCCGGAATATCAGGTCAATCCGCCACCCATGCCTGCGCAAAGTCAGGCAACCCTCACCCCGGTGTATCCCCTGACCGAGGGCATTCAGCAACCCCGGGTGCGCTCCCTTTGCCGGCAGGCTCTGGGTTATCTGCAGCGATTCCCGATTCGGGACTGGCTGCCCAAGGAACTGTTGGCCGAGTACCAGTTGCCGGGTCTTACCGAGGCGGTCCAGATGGTGCATTCTCCTCCCGCCAATGCGCCTGTGCAGCTGCTAATGGAAGTGCGCCACCCGGCGCAGCAGAGGCTGGTGATGGAGGAATTGCTGGCGCATCAGTTGAGTCTGCTTCAGGTGCGCGAGCAGATCCGGGCCCGGGAGGCACTGCCGCTTCTGCCAACGGGAGACCTTCCGGAACGTTTCCTCGATTCCCTGCCGTTTTCACTCACCGGCGCACAGCGCCATGTGCTTGCGGATATCCGGCAGGATCTCAGTCAGCCTTTGCCGATGCTCAGGCTTGTCCAGGGTGACGTTGGTTCCGGGAAAACCGTGGTGGCGGCGCTGGCGGCCTTGCAGGCTATTGGGGCGGGCACCCAGGTCGCCCTTATGGCACCCACTGAAATCCTGGCTGAACAGCACTTGCAGAACTTCCGGGCATGGTTGGAGCCGCTGGGTATAAGGCTTGCCTGGCTGTCCGGCAAAGTCAAAGGCAGGGCGCGGCAAGAGGCGCTGGACGTTGTCCGGTCCGGTGAGGCCGGGGTGGTGATCGGAACCCATGCCCTGTTCCAGAATGAGGTTGAGTTTCACCGGCTCGCCCTGGTAATCGTGGATGAGCAACACCGGTTTGGCGTTCACCAGCGCCTGGCCCTGCGTGATAAAGGCGTAGGCGGGGCATTGGCACCCCATCAACTGATCATGACAGCAACGCCGATTCCCCGCACTTTGGCCATGAGCGCTTATGCGGACCTGGACACCTCGGTGATTGATGAGTTGCCACCAGGCCGGAAACCGATTGAAACCATTGTGATTCCTGACAGCCGGCGTGAAGACGTGATTGAGCGTGTGCGCGGTGCGTGCCGGGAAGGACGGCAGGCTTACTGGGTGTGTACACTGATCGAGGAGTCCGAAGCCTTGCAGTGCCAGGCTGCAGAAGTGACGGCTCAGGAACTGGCAGAGAGGCTGCCGGATCTCACTATGGGCCTGGTCCATGGCCGGCTCCGGGCCCAGGAGAAAGCGGCGGTTATGGAACGGTTCAAGGTGGGCGAGCTTGATTTGCTGGTGGCCACTACGGTGATCGAGGTTGGAGTTGATGTTCCCAATGCTTCGTTGATTATCATTGAAAATCCCGAGCGCCTCGGGCTGGCCCAGTTGCACCAGCTTCGCGGTCGTGTCGGCCGGGGTGAGCAGGCGAGTTTTTGCGTACTGATGTATCCCCCGCCATTGTCCGCTAACGGTAAGGCCCGGCTCCAGGCGCTTCGGGGCAGCCAGGATGGCTTTTTTATTGCGCAGAAGGACCTGGAGATTCGCGGGCCTGGCGAGGTGTTGGGTACCCGCCAGACCGGCATCATGCAGTTTCGCCTTGCGGATTTCGAGCGCGATAAGAGCTGGATTGAACCGGTACGGGAGATGGCACCAGGGCTCATGGCGCACCCGGATACAGTTCAGGCCCTGGTTCGGCGTTGGCTTGGCGATAAGATTCGCTATGGCGACGTTTAGAAGAGTCCGTTTTCGGGCCGACAACGTAACCTAGCGGTCCGGAAATAGAGTTCAGTCAACATCAGGGGTATTTCCTTGCCCTATACTGAGCTTACTGTGAGACCAGATCCGGACGATCCGAGAAAAAAACAGCAATATTTGGGAGGACTTTATGGAATTACCTGTCGCGGTGCAGCAGGCTTTGGGCGATTCCGCCGCCGGCGTGTCCCTCAGGGATGCTGCCCAGGCCAGCCAGAACCAACTGCTGCGCATGGTGTTGCTCAGTGATGGCCAGGGAAACCTTCAGGTTATCTGCCGCAAGGAGGATATGATCGATCTGGAGCTGCTGAACAAGCAGCTCGGCCGCGATTTCCGGCTGATGAAGCGCCGGGAGCAGCTCCGGGTCCGGGAAAGGGCCGGACTTAAGGCCTTGCCAGCATTGCCGTCTCTAACCGGATGGCCGACCGTTGTTGACCAGCGCGTCAATGCCTTGCCTGCAGTCGCTCTTGAGTTGGGCGAGCAAAACCTGGCGATGGTTATGCCTGCGGAAGACTTCCGGGCACTGACGGCCAAGGCCGACCGTCGTTCGTTCGCCGTGGCTCCGGAGTCCGTCTCCGTCAACCTGAGCGACCGCGGCAAGGACAGGGATCAGCTCCATTCCGCCATCAAGAAATTTACCGGCCGGCGTATACAGCAACGCCTGGAAGACACGCTTGAATTGCCGCCGCTGCCTGAAACCGCCCAGAGGATTATCCACCTGCGGGTGAATCCCAATGCTGTCATGGGCGACCTGGTAGACATCGTAGAGAGTGATCCCAGCCTTGCGGCCCAGGTAGTGAGCTGGGCTTCGTCCTCGTTTTATGCGGCCGCAGGGCAGGTAAAGTCAGTGCATGATGCCGTTTCCCGGGTGCTCGGATTTGATCTGGTGATGAACCTGGCCATGGGCCTTTCCCTCGGGCGGGCCCTCAAGCAGCCCCAGGATCACCCCGACGGCTATGTGGATTACTGGCAGCAGGCCATCTGGCAGGCCCAGTCCGCAGGCATTCTGGCCAGCATGATGCCCCGGGGCGAACGCCCGGTATTTGGTCTCGCTTATTTGGCAGGCCTGCTGCACAACTTTGGTCATCTGGTCCTGGCGCAGGTGTTTCCTCCGCATTTCAAGCTGGTCTGCCGCTCACTGGAAGTGAATCCGGATATTGATTCTTCGGTAACAGAGCATTACCTGCTGGGTATTACACGGGAGCAGATTGCCGCACAATTGATGGAAAACTGGGGCATGCCAGACGAGGTGACCCTGGCGATCCGTTACCAGAAAAATCCGGCCTACGATGGCGCCCAAAGCGTCTATGCCAGTCTGCTTTGGCTCGGCCGTCAGTCGTTAACCGCCCGGGGCGTGGAACTGGGTGCCGGGGAAACGGTCAGTCAGTCGTTCTACGAAAAACTGGGCCTTAACCGTGAGCAGGTTGAGGCGCAGTTTGATGAGCTGGTCACCAGTAAGGACAGCATAATGGCCATGGCTGGCATGATGAGCCAGTAGCAGATCGGCCTTCGCGGAAATTCTCCGCAAAAAAGCCAGCGCCGAGGCCGGCAGGCTTACCCGCTTGTTGCAAAATATAACAAAAAAAGCCTGACCGGTTGTGGCTGGAAGAATTCAAAGGGTATCGGACGAAAACGAATGGTGTCGAAGGGCAGTTGCTGCCCGGCGTATCTCGTCTGCGTGCTTCTGCTCGACTTCGAACCGTTGCCTGTCCATCTTTTCGACGAATTTTGTCTCAGTGGCCTGCCGGGCCCGATGGGTAGGCATGTGCTGTATCTGATCATGCACTTCCTGAAATATCCGAAACGGGGACTGCGCCAGCAAGTCTGGTGCAAGGTGGTCCAACAGGCCCTTGAGCCGCAGGCAGGCCTCTGAATATTCGATCTGATCCTCTTCAACCGCCATCGCGATGACACGCACGCTGCGGATCATGTCTTTTCGGCGCTTTGCCTGAAACGCTTCGGACTTGGCCTGTCGTTTACGGTTTTCCGAGAGCAAAGCCATCTGCCGGCGGATAAACATCAGCATCAGAACGATGGCAATCACGCCGGTGATGATCAGACTCCACTGCAGCCACTGGGGCATTATCGGCTCCTTTCCTGAATCAGGCCCGTTTGCATTGGCGCTCCTGGCAACTTGTTGTTTCGTGGTCGAGGTTTCATTGTGCAACCAGGTTGGCGGAAAGTGAAGGGTAGGGTAGGGTAGGGGGAAATAATGATCAGCAGTCTCAGGGTAATAAAGGGTCAGCCTGGAGGCTGGCCCTTTGTTGCACAGGTTTCAGAGCCTTTTATTGCTCAGCAGGGATCTCCTTCACCGGATTGGAAATGAAGTTGAGGTAGACGCCCTGTTCGGGGATCTGCAGGGGCAGATCGATCGTCACAATTTCTCCACCGGGAACTCCAAGAGCCCTGGCTCGAACGTTGATGTCGACCAGATTCGAGTTACGTTGTTCAATCTGCATCCGGCCGTCATTGAAGAAGGTGATGTTGCCCTCCAGTTCAAGCACGAATTCCCGGCCGTACAGATCGTGGCGGCCGCCCAGCGGTATTTCCATGTCCGGTGCATCCAGCATCAGTTCGGCGCGGGTCTTGAACACCGGCTGGCCATTGTCGCCTTCGGTAATTACCCCGGGGATCAGGCCCGAGCGGCTGCAGGAGGGCCCGGAACAGGCCGGGTCGTCCTTAGCGTAGCGCATGCGAAGGACTTGGGTATTGGTGATGGACTCTTCCTGCAGCGGGATGAACCCGAAAACCCGAAGCTCTGTGAACACGCTGATTGATGTGGTCGCAAGCTGGGTGGGGTAGAGGTTCACCAGAATCCCCTCATCGCCTGTCGGCTCATACACACCGGGGCCGACAACTTCGGTATTCAGGGCGTAGGTCTGATAGATAAACTTGTTCTTCGGACACCGCTCACCGGTCTCGCAGCCAACCCGTGCATCGGCGGTACTGGCCACGATCACAGGAGGGGATGCTGAGGCCTGATTGTTCCGCACTCTCAGTTCGGTTGAGTTGGCTGAGGCTGCCCATCCGTCGTTGTCGCTGCCTTCATGGGCGAAAGGCTCAAGACAGTCCGGATTGGTGTTGGAGTCGCAGTCCACCAGGAAGTTGGCGTTGGTGTCCCGAACAGGCAGGTTCCGCAGAGGCGCGAACACGCTGTCCAATGGCTCGGCTCCGGTGAAGTAAATTACCATGTGGTCCGGCCCGTTGTTGTTGCCGCCGTCATTCAGCCCTTCAAGCAGGTCCGTTTTCAGGGCCAGGCCATCGGAATCACAAATCGAGGTGTAGGCCCCGTTAGTGCAGGTGTCGGCGTCTTCCGATGACTTCAGGGTGTAACGGTAGTGGGTGCCGACCTCCCAGGGTTGATCCGGGTAGAAGCGGATTCGCTGAAGGTTCTTCTCGAGCCGGCCGGGTACATCGCTTTCCAGAACCGTGATGGAACCATTTGATGCCTGGCTCACCTTTTCTACGACGAAGGTGTCGCCCGGAATAATGGATTCCAGGTCCATAGACTTTGAGAAGACCACGGTAATGGGGCGATCTGACGGCATGGTGCTAACTGGAAGTACATCACCGATACCCCCATCCGAATAACACTGTCCCAATACGCCCGCGGAGAGATCCAGCAGGCTGTGGTCGGTCTCGCAGGGGTAACCCGGATAGGTTGTCAGGGCCAGGGCCGGGCGTCGGGTCACAGATGAGCCGCCAATGTCATCCAGTGCAAACTGCAGTGGTGCTGTGGTGGCCGGATTGCCGGCCAGATCGGTCAGGCCATCAATCACGATTTGGTAGTCAACGCCATGGCTCAGACCATCTTCCGGATTGAGAATGACGGCGGTTCCGTCCAGGCGTGTCTCAAGGGCCTCTACAGGAATACCATCCGCAAACAGCGAGACCCCGGTCTCAATGGAATCCGCGGCCAGGGGCTCATCAAAGAACAGAATGATCGGGTCCCCTGGCCGCTGCATGGATTGCCGGGTGTCCGGAATGGCGTTCTCACCGCCGGGCATCCAGCTCACCAGGGTTGGCGGTGTGCTGTCAAGCTCCCTGAGCAACTCGGCATCAAGCACCGAGTCGGCATCGGTGGCGGCTTCCAGGTGAAATGCAATGGTTGAGTCAGTGTATTCCTGACCCAGGAGGTTCGGCTCCACCATGCCAATGGCATCGATAGTGAGAACGCCATCCTGCACCAGGGCGATGCCGCGCAATTCCACGCCCATCAGGTCCTGGGACAGAGCCGCGTTGGGCTGGGCATTCTCGGTGTTCATGGAGACATCCATAAACAGCGTGATGTGCCGGGGGGCATTGATATCATCGGTGTAGGGGTTGGGGCTGAGGTAGCCGGAGGCGTCTGACAACATGGTGACCTTGATATTGCCTGTAGTCTGGAGCTCACCGGTGGCTGCATCCAGAACCGGAACCTTGCCGCCGACCCGAACATCCAGGCTGGTGCTGCTCAGAACGCTTCCCCGGGCAATGCGCAACGGCAGTGCTTCATCGGCCTCGAACGCTGGCGCATAAGCCAGCTCGGCGAACAGGTCGCCGGTTTGCTGGGACGGCCCGGCGTTACCCTGAAGAACGGAGTTCAGGGTAACGCCATTGATAATCTGGCCGTTCAGTACAGACCGGGTCGCGGTTTCTCCGGTTTCTCCTGCTGCCAGGCCCGAGTCCACTGCCGATTGCTGGAGGACCACGGTCGGGCCAGTGTCCCGTGGTGTGAAGCTGAACTCACGATTGAGCCGCTCACCCTCGGGCCGGGTCTGACTGGCGAGGTTTTCGAGCCGGAGGGTGTAAGTCTGGGCTGTGTCGAGAGCATCGTTCTTGCTGCCGCACTGCTGGGGATCTTCGGCCAGGCACGGATCGACGGTTATCCGGTTGCCTTTGACCAGAACGGTTGCTGGAACAGCCTCGCCACTTTCGTCCAGCAGCTCGATTGAACCACCCAGACTCTTCCAGTCAGGGTGAACAGGGTGGGTCATTGCGAGCCGGAAGGTCGAGAAATTCATCGCTTCAAACGGCGTCCCACTGGCTGGCACCTGCCAGGCCACGTCAAACTCTTCGGCGGAGTTGGCCAGGCCGGCGATTCCGGAGAAGGCAGTACGGATATCGAACTGGATACCGGGCTCACCAACCGCGTTTGGCGTGGCTATCTGCCTGCCTCCCTCGGCCGTCAGTGGTTCGTCAAAAACAACCGTGTAGGATTGAAGTGCTTCCAGAACCGTGGCCGGCGACAACGTCAGGCTTCTGCCTTCGTCAATCCGGCTTACGGAGAAAGGTATGGACTGTCCGCCGGAGGAGGCCAGGCGAATTTTGGTCTGCAAGTCCGTATCTTCGTCGGTAATTCTGTGATTAAAACGGAGCACGATATCTGTTTTCGGGCTGACGTTCATCTGACCATCTGCCGGGTAGGAGTACACCACCAGGCCCGGAGTGGTTTTCTCGTTCATGGTCTGTTCATCCCCGCCGCAGGCTGCGAGCAGCAACGCGGGGATCAGTGCCAGTGTCTGGTTGTAATTCATGGCAAACCCTCCTTAAAACTTCAGGGTGACAGAGCCGCTGACAACATGAACGTCGCCGTCCGCCGTTACGGAAGTTTCGTTTCCGTCAAAATCCACCAGCGTAAAATCCCGCTCCTGCAATTGCTGGTACTGGTAGCCGATGTCCAGACGCACCGGATAGGCCAGCAGGCGGGTGCGGTCATAGGTGGCGCTCAGACCGAGGCCAACGACAATTTTGTCGGTGTCGAGATAGTTGATCTCCGGGTTGCGGGTGGATTTGAGCGGTGACTCCTCATAGGCAAGGCCGGCGCGCAGGGAGAAGTTTTTGTTGAGTGCGTACTCGGCGCCCACTCTGGGAATCAGGATGTCATCAAACTGAATCCGGTCACCCGGTGCCACGGAGCCCTGATCCTTAATGGTGTCACCAGCGAACTGCTCCTCAAGCCCCGACCAGTTCTGCTGCTCTATACTACCGCCGACACGCCAGCTATCGCCCTTGTACTGGGCGCCAAAACCGAAGGTCTCCGGCTGGAAAGAATCAATGGTGGAAACAGCAAGACTCAGGCCCGGGTCCGGAATGGTCTGGGTCACGATAATGTTGGAGTTGACTGTGGTGGAGGCAGAGGATTTGGTCCGGTAGGTAAAAGCCGTCTCCCATCCCTGAAAGAAACAATCGCTTTGCGGGCAAAAGGTGCTGCCAAGATCAATACTGGTTCCCAGGATGGTCTTCAGGGAAGGTTCGGCATTGACTGCAAGTCGCTCGCGAGTGGTTTCGCCGCCCAGAGTGGATACCGCCTCCAGGTTCGCCGTGGCATCAAGGGTGACTCGTACCGATGCTCCGGCAGAAATGCCACGCCAGATCGGCGTTGCGCCACCGATATTCAGGAACAAAGGCTCCCTGCCATATTGCAGGAATTGACCGCTTTCGGTGGTCTGCGAATCGAACGCCAGCATCTCCTTGCCGTACTTCTCGACACCGGCGATGAAGCCCAGGTAAATCGGATGTTTGAAGCGGGTCAGCGAGCCAAGGTTGGTCTTCATGCCAATCAGCACATGCTGGCTCGGTGAGTTGGAAAGTACATCGCCATTGGCGTTCGGGTTGGCGGAACGCAGCTCCTGCTCCGCGTGCAGGACACCGACCGTCAGCTCGCCTCGCTCGTCTTTGGTCAGGTAGGCCGGGTTGTAGTAGGTGGCGGATACCTGATCGTTGAACATGGACAGCGACTGGGCGGTTGCCACATCCACCGGCATGACCCCGTAGGTGGTGCCGAGGTTGCCCATGCTGGCACTGGCCGGCAGAGAGAGACCTGCTGACAGAGAGGCGATGGCGACGGACAGGGCCCGTAGTGATAGCCGGGAGGAAATAGCCATTGATACACTCCATTACTTCGTTGTTTTTATGCTCGGGCCGTGAGGTTGGTGAGAACACGGCTGGTATTTTTGTTCAGGAGGTAGTGTATTCGGCTTACCTTTTGGGCACGTTGGCTTTTTTGACAAGAATCGATGTCGTTACAACCACGTTCGCGGTAAGGCTTGGGCAAGGGAAGTGGGTAAACTGGAGGATCACGATGGAGTTTGCGTAAGTTATCGGAAAGCGCTTTTCAGGCTCGAATTGAGAGAGGCCCCTAAAAAGGAGTCTCTCGAAAGTGTGTAATGTTTTTTGACATTCCGTTGTTAGCTGGGCTGCGTTCTTCTCCTGAAAGCAACCAATCCGGTAAGCCCAAAGCCAAGCATGGCAAGTGTGCCCGGTTCAGGAACAGTTACGCTCCTTGCAAGATAATTCCATTCCTCGAATCCGCTGCCGACGTTGTCGTACTCGGTATAAAAGACAAAGTAATCTTCCGGCGCTCCTTGGATAAGACTCTCTAAGATGAACAGTTTTAGATCACCTTTCCCGCTGCCACACTGGCCTGCCGTGTCGCAGATGCTGGCTTGCAGATTGACAGTAACATCGCCGTTGGTGTCGTTGTCGAGACTCCAGACCGGTGTGTACCCGGCTAGCAAGTTACCGGCAGCGCTGCCGTCAAACTGTGTGCCCGTATATCCGCCAAAGCTTTCAGGAGTTTTTAACCTTTCGTCCCCCAGAAAGATTTGTATAGCTGTCAAATCGAGTTTATTGGCATCGCTTCCCGCACTTCCATTTTCATTGGCATCAAGGGAAAACTGGTAATAGGAAAGGCCACCAATGTCGATAGTGCCTAGGTCTCCAAATAAAACAGAGTGAGTCCACAGGCCTGCCTTGGTATCGAAGTTTATGGCTGGGTTGCCAGTGTCGGTGTTATAACCACTTTGTGTGCCAGAGCTGTCCTGGATCCGAACAAAGGGTTTGAATACACCGGTGCCGGTGGCGGGGTTCGTGGGGTTTGCCTCCGCTTCAAATATAGTTCCGTCCTGCGTTGTCCCCGATGATTCGCCACAGGGTTCTGTAGCTGTACACCAAATCCTGATTAGCTGAGCCTGAGCACTGCCAACACCAAACGCTCCGCCAGCAATAATCCCTGTGAGTAAAGCTGCTTTTAAGACGCCGACCGTATTTTCCAACATCACAAATCTCCCTGCTTTCAGTGAGGCAGTAAACTCCTCTTCCGTACAGGCATTCAGGCAATAATTGGGCCACAATATATGACTCTATTTTTAATAGCATTTCTAAACGGGCTAGTGAGGGAATGTAAAAAAAACCGGCAAGATAAAGGTGGGCCCGGCAGGACTAGAAACTGCGACCAAGAAATTATTGAGTCTGCGTAAAACATATAATTGCTCTTGCGCGCTCAAGCAGCAAATTTTTGCTTAAACTTAAAATGCTGATGTGATTCAATCAGGCTTCCGCCACAGTCTGAGAGGACCTCAACGTTCCAGCCAATCGGGGGGCTTCATTGAACCTCAAATCACCCAAAGGCGCGGGAAAAGAATCTCGATCGAGCTCGGAGACAAATCCAGTTTTAGAGGCTTGCGGGGAGGTGCTTGGATCAACGCTGCTTCTTTCATTTGTTTGACAATAGTGTGCATGGTTCTCTCCTCTACACCCAATCTAGCTTTCGCATCGCTGCGAGTTAGTTCCCCGCCTCGAATCAGCTCCTTATATAAAAGACGCGTTCCAGGATGGAGCTTGGGTAGGCGCACTCCTCGTTCAATGATCATTTCTTGCTTGCACCTAAGATCGAAAAATACGTCGATTCTTTGATCAAGAGCTTGAGGATCCAGCAAACTACTGAAGTATTTCAACTGATCAACTGCCGTATCGATAAAATACTCAGTAAACGCCATCAGCCCACGATCAGAGAGAACACCTCTCCCGTCGCTGCTGCCTTGGCGCGGCATATCAGCCTGCGAGAGCGCCTTATAATAAGCATTGGTATCACGACCAAAACCACGACTCATAGACCACAATCCTATGCCTCCAAGCCCTGCTTGCCGCAGATAAAGGTCGGTGAACAGGCGCGCGACACGCCCATTTCCATCGAGAAATGGGTGGATGTAAAGCAGCCGATGATGTGATGCAGCCGCCGCAAGCATCGCCTGAGACGCTCTTACCTTGTCGAGGCGATAGTACTCATGAAATCGATTGAGCATGCTTGGCACCTCTTCGTAAGGTGGCGCAAGATGTTGCCCAACCGTCACAGCATTTTGGCGCAGCTGGCCTGGCACTAAATCGTATTCTTTCCCACTTTTCTCATCCTTTATCTTCAGTAGCTCTTCAGGTGCCCCTGAGTAAAAATCATGATGAAGCTGCTTGATTGTCTCCGGATGACACGCATCCCTTCCGTTCATGTCACCTTGGCCCAGCCTTGCTTCGACCTCCAACAGGCGCTTAACCTCTTTGAGATCTTCATCCTCTTCGATATCCGGCATTTCCTGGGCCCGTATAAGCTCAGCAGGCTCCGTTGAGTTACCCTCAATCTTGCACGAATAATAGGCATTTACATTTCGGAGGAGTGCCTCAATTGGCTCCCGGAGCGAATGCGGAATGGACGAATTGAGGGCCGCGTCCATCTGCATCATGCTAACCACTTTGGCATCAAGTTCGCTCGAAATCTTATCGAGGTCTATGTATCGAGTAACGTCTATCATTTACAGGTTCTTTTATTAAATTTGTCCATTTTTAACAGCCATTTAAAAATTTACTGCGTGTATAATTGCAAGTATACAGTGCGGTTAATTCTTAAGCGTAACTATTCAGCTCGCTTTTTCTCAAAAAGTGCTTGACAGGGTTTTTTCTCAAATCCCGGGAGTTTCGGCCACGCCCGAGGCATTGCGGTAAAGGGGCACTCAAGGTGTAAGCGGCTACCAGAACCTGCGCATATTCGGTGAATAACGCATCATAGTGCCAGCGAGCCAGTGAAGGATTCCGTTTGATTGCGTACTGAGAGGGGGCGTCGGGTCAGAGCGACCAGAGGTCGCTTTTCAGCGTTCGATCAGATACAAAATGGGGGCCGTTGAGAGAAGCGCAACACCGGTCAAGATGTGAGAGTCAGCCAGTGTAGCGCCCCTAAAGCATGCTTGCACATGTCTCGTGAAGTATCCCTCTTCATGGGGAGATAATCCAGTACTCATCGGCCAAGGAAGCCGGTGCCCTCAAGTGCTAGTGCTCGTCTGTTCAGCTGTGCCCGCTGTCGCCAATTTATGCTCTCAATACCAAAAGTGACGTAACCTGTTGAATAATGGTGGGCCCACCTGGACTCGAACCAGGGACCAAAGGATTATGAGTTTCACGTACAAGCGTTCTACCTGCTCCTACTACCTTCAATGTAAGCACTTGATCCTCTATAAATCAGTGCGTTGCGATCATTTTCAATACTACGTGCTATTGTGCTCTTCACGGTGTCTTGCTTACACTGCTGCTTACATGGCCCTTCGGGGACGTGAAATAAGGGCGGCCGGCGACTGCGCCAACAGTCCCGACCGCGTGACCGACGTTCCAACTAGCAGGAGCAACGCCTATATGAACATTGTAACCACAAG
>PAKW01000043.1 GCA_002707215.1 Halomonas sp. | reverse complement strand
GTAGTTGTATGTCAGGTTTGCATTTACTGTGCTCATAGCCTTACCAATGGGTTTAAAGTGGGGAAATATGCGGGCGCAAGTATGGAGAAACCACTAGCTGTTTGCAATGACTCAGGTCAACTCCTGACATCCGTCAACTGCGCCGAAATCAGCAACATGGCTTCCTTTTTCATGCCGTTATTGGAGTTGTTCAACGCCCGGAATGTGTGTTGCCTGGTTTGCAATGATAGACCCTCAGACAGCGGAGGTGAATTCTGTGACGTTGATTAAGATCAAAGGTTGGGGGAATCGCCCGCAAAGCGTGGCTATTTATGGATGGGTGCCTGAATTCCCGGGGGCTGCGCCAGTTCGGTTGCTTCAGGGGCCTTTATTTCAGGCTTCGGTTCCTTCGGAAAACAGCACGCGGTTGCGGCCTTCTTTTTTTGCGGCGTAAAGGGCTTCATCCGCCCGCTCGAAAAGCTGATTCTGGCTTTCGCCGGCACTCAGGGAGGCAATGCCCGCGCTCAGGGTGATCCTGACCTCGGTTCCATCGGGTGATGTCAGTGGTGTATTGGCGATGTCCGCGAGCAATGTCTCGCAGACTTTTCGAGCTCCGGCCGCGTCTGTTCCGGGCAGCAGGAGCGCGAACTCCTCGCCGCCAAATCGGATAGCAATATCCCGCGGGCGTTTCACATGCCTGGTCAGCATTTCGGCGATAAACCGAAGGCAGGCATCTCCAAAGCTGTGGCCCCAGGTGTCGTTGATTGTTTTGAAATGATCGGCATCCACCAGTGCCAGGGTCAGTGTCTGGCCCGTGCGGCGCGCCTCGGCACACAATTCAGGGAAAATGTTATCCAGGTGCCTTCGGTTGTGCAGGCCGGTCAGGGCATCGTTCGTGCTCAGCGTTGACAGCTGGCGATTGGCCTTTTCAAGCTCCCGCATGATGCTCCTCAGTTGTGCGGTACGCTCATGCACTTTGAACTCAAGCTCGGTGCGTGCGTTATGCTCCACTTCCAGCAACTTCTGGTTGAGCAGCCGCCACCGTTGCACCATGGCATAGTTCAGCAGAATGACCTGTCCACCCATCGCAAACTGCATCAGCGCTTCCCGGGCCAGGAAGTCGGTCAGATAGCCGAACGCCGCCAGTGCATAGATCAGGCCGCCAATCAGCATCACCAACCAGGCCAGCAGGTACCACAGGGCCGGCTGATAGCCCTGTTTCCAGCGAACAACAGCGATGACAAAGAGGCTTGAAATGACGGCCAGTGCCAGCACGGTGTTCAGCACAATGGTTTTGCTGTACGGCAAAAACAGCGTCAGCGCAAGAAATCCGACGCAGGACCAGGCCAGGGTTTTCAGCGCGGTTTCCGAGGTGGTGCCCTTGGAGACTTCCAGGAATGAACGGCCAAAAAGTGTCATGGCCAGCGCGGAAAGGGCCAGTGACAGGGGAATGGACATGTTGGCAAAGCCAGTAGTGTTGGGCCAGAAATACTGGTTGGCAAATCCGCCCATGGCAAACAGAAACAGCCCGAGGGCGGTCATATAAAAGGCGTTGTAAAAGTAGTAAGCCGTTCCAGAGCTGAAGAAAAGCAGCAGATTGAATACGGCAAGCACCAGTAACGCCCCGTAGAATAGTCCCTGGGTCAGCGTCAGGTGGTTGCTTCCGGCAATCACTTCCGCCGGGGTTTCCAGGCTCAGCGGAACATTCAGTGCTCCGCTGCTGTGAATCCTGAGGGTTATCGAGCGGGTTTCGCCGGCATCCAGTGTGACGGGCAGCAGAAAATACCGGTAATCTATGCCGCGAGAAGAAAACGGGTGCCGATCCCCGGTTACGATGGACTCTGTAGTACCCTTCCCCGTCTGCCAGAAGGTGATCTCGTCGAGCAGTGGGTAGCTGAGCTTCAGGTACCACAGGCTGCGCTCCGCCCCGGAGTTCCGGATATGCAGGTGAACCCAGTACACCGATTTCGTGGCACTGAAGACCAGGTCCCGGCCAAGTGCCGGTGTCCATGCAAGGTTTTCCGGAAGCTGCCCGGGCCTGGACGCACGATGGGCCGGTTCGCCGGGCGGCGCACTGTAGAAGCAGATGTACTGCATCAGCGCATTGCGTGCTGCGCTGTCCGTTGCCTCAAGCGTCGGGCACCCGGTCCTGAGCGAGCCGTCATCGGCCATTGCCAGGGCGGGGAGCAGCGAAAGGCTCAGGATGGCAAGCAGGCGCAAAATCAGCGACATTCGGTACTTCCCGCGGATATCTGAGCAGAAAGTGTAGTCAGAGAAGACAACCAGTGCTGTTAAACAGATTCAACTTTTGCAGGTTGGCTTTCCGTTCGCATCTTTCCGGTATTGCATGGAGCAGATTCTCCTGTTGTTTCGGTTCTGGCTTGCGCTGGCCCGGGCTCGAATCCGACGCCGGCCGTGAAATGACAGGCTCAGCTGCCGGTGAAGAAGCGCGGTGACCGGTGGTCGCTCTGCCGTGATATTCTGGTAAACGGGCTCCTCAGGGAGGCGGTTATCGGTTTTCGTTTGAATGCCCGCCATCTCTACCTTGGTCGTGAGGAAGTCATCTGTTTTATTGAGCGGACAGGTTAAAAGGCGCTCTGCTCCAGAACAGTGATGTGTTCTTCATGGTCCATCATGGGAATTAATTCAAGCATGAGGTTACGGCGTTCCTCGGAGTGAAACCAGCGTTCCCAGTCTGCCTCGGACTGCCAGTTTGCCAGGGTAATACGGTGATTGGGGTCGTGACTGTCGATCAGCGTTTCTCCCGATATGAAGCCGGGGGCGCTGACCGCCTGCCGCAAGACCATGCGAGAGCGCTCTTCGTAGGCTGATTCCAGTGTTTCAGCAATGTGACGTTCAATCAGAACCCGGATCATCGCAAACCTCCACGTGCTTTAACTGTTATAAACAATAATTTAGCAGGTATTTCCAAAAAATCAGCTGAAATGACAGGAGATAGGATTTGAATGCATCTGAGTATGACGCTGAACTGGACGCCCGTGGTCTTTTCTGCCCGGAACCGGTGATGATGTTACACAATCGCATAAACGATGTGGAACCGGGTGGCGTCTTGCGGGTCGTTGCCACGGACCCCTCCACTGCACGGGACATTCCAAGATTCTGCCAGTTCCTGGGGCATGAATTAGTCGGTCAGGCGGAGTCCGACGATCTGTTCATCTACCTGATACGCAGGGGCGCATAAGAGGGGCTAGTAAAGCGAGAGGCCAACAAAGCGCGCCTTCAGACTTCCGGGCGCAGCTTCCGGAGGTGGCTCAGGAACTGGTTGCGGTTCATCTCACCCAGCACCCTCCGTTGGGGCAACTCCTCGCCGTTGCTGCGGTAGAACAGAATAGCCGGTGGTCCGAACAGGCCCAGTTCGTCAAGCATGGCCTGCTGCTCGGGCGTGTTGTCCGTTATGTCGATCTGCAGCAGCGTGTAGGGGGCGAGCGCCTGAATGACGTCCGGCTGGCTGAAGACGTTGCGCTCCATGACCTTGCAGGAAATGCACCAGTCGGCGTAGAAGTCCAGTACCACCGGACGCTCCCGCTCCCGGGCTTGTCTGAGCATGGCCCTTATTTCTGCAGGCTGTTCCACCCGCCGAAATTCCGCGTGCTGCGCACTGGCTGTGCCACCGTATCCGGCGGATGCGCTTGCCGTGGTAAAGGGTGCCAGTGGTCTGAACGGGTCGTTGGCGCCGCTGGCCGCGCCGGCAAGCAGGGCCAGGCCATAGGCAAACAGGACGAGGCCGAGACCCTTGCACGTGCGTTCCCAGCCTGCCTTTGCCGCATCAAACGCCCCGATCTGAACACCGGTGATGGCAATCAGCAGTCCCCAGAGAGTCAACGCCAGCCAGCCCGGCACCAGGCGTTCAACCAGCCAGATCGCCACTGCCAGCAACATAACGCCATAGACGTGTTTTACCGCCGTCATCCAGTGTCCGGTGGTTGGCAGCACTTTTCGACCGCCAACGGCAACCAGGATCAGTGGAATTCCCATCCCGAGGCCAAGCGCGAAGAGGGCGATACCTCCGATGACGGCGTCCTGGGTGGTAGAGATGTAAAGGAGGCTGCCGGCCAGCGGGGCCGACACGCACGGGGAAACGATCAATGCCGACAGCGCGCCGATGCCGAATATGCTGACCACCCGGCTGCCCGTAAGGCGATGGCTGGCATCGTTGAGGGGGTCGCGGATAAACCGGGGCAACTGAATCTCGAACAGATCGAACATGGAGAGCGCAAATATCACGAACATCAGGGCGAACAGGCTCAACACCCAGGGCGATTGCAGTTGCGACTGCAGGTTGAAGCTGGCGCCGAGCAAACCGGTCAGCACCCCCGCTGCGGCGTAGGTCAACGCCATGCCCAGTACATAGCTGCCTGCAAGGAGCAGGGCATGGCCGGTGGAAGGGGTATTTCTGCCGGAAACCAGCGTTGAAATAATCGGTACCATGGGCAGAACACAGGGCGTAAACGTCAGCCCCAGGCCAAGGAGCAGGAAGACGGCGGCAATCACCAGGGTGGAATGCCCGGCGAGGAAGCCGGCAAGGCCCGTCGCCGTCTCGGTGTTCACGGACCCCTGGTTTTCGGCGCCGTCGGCGCCTTCCGTGGAGGCACTCGGGGACCCGGCATCGCGGTTACCCTGGTAGAACAACACGTCCCGGGTCTGGGGCGGGTAACACAAGCCGGCCTTTGCGCAACCCTGGTAAGTCACCTGCAGTTGGGCTTCCCGAACACCTTCGGGCAGCGTGACCGGAACCCGGGCTTCCACCGGATCAAAGAATACAGTGGATTTTCCAAAAAATTCGTCTTCAATGTCCGTGCCGGGCCTGGAGTATACCGGGTTGCCAATGCCGACGCCCGGGTCCGCGGCCTCGATACTGATCCTTTCACGGTATAGATAGTGGCCCGGGGTGATGTCCCAGGACAGCACCACGCTGTCATTGTCGGTTGCGAAGCTGAATGGCAGGGCTTCGTCTACCGGGAGAAATTCATTGCCGTGACCACCGAACAGGGAACTCCCGCCGCTGCCCAGCGCCCAGGCCGGGTTGGCTGTTGACAGGAGCAGGGCGAGTGCCAGGATCAGATTCAGTGGGTTCGCCCATTGGCGTTTCATCTTCATTACTGCACAGAAGGCCGTCATTGATCGTAGAAGTTCCCGGTTAGTGTCTGATTCTGCCGGACTGTCGCAGTGCGATTGCCACTGGCGCCCGGTTTGCCACGCCCGCAGTGGACACCGGGCCCCCGTCAAAGTTCCCTCTGGTATTGACGGCGGTAAAGTCGCACAATAGCCAGCCAATGCACCACAGTCCAGATGATCTTATCGTGCTGTTTAATGACCTGTTCCGGGAAGCATACCGGACCGAGCTGGTCAGAGGCAGTGATGAACCTGAATACATACCGGAGAGCGGGCCGGACCGGCCGGCACGGGTTGTCTTTGCTCACGGTTATTATGCCAGTGCTTTGCATGAAATAAGCCACTGGTGTATTGCTGGTGAGTACCGGCGCACGCTTCATGATTATGGTTACTGGTACTGTCCGGATGGCCGTACACCGCAGCAACAACAGGCATTCGAGCAGGTGGAAGTGAAACCCCAGGCCATCGAATGGTTGTTTTCCCTGGCCTCAGGATCCCGCTTCCACGTTAGCGTGGACAACCTTTCCGGAGGCGGAGCCGCCAATGAAGAGCGTTTCCGCCGGAGTGTGCGGGCGCAGGCGGGCGAGTTCCTGGAACGCGGGCTGCCGGCCCGTGCACAGGCTTTTTTTAGCGCGCTGGCGACATTTTATGGAACCGGAGAAATCCTCGGGGAGCGCTGGCGTGAAGATGCCCGGCGCATTGCTCCGTTATCTTCTGAATCAGGACATTTGCAGGAAAACTGAGACTCTATGACATCTGACCCAAAACACACCGGCGACCTGAGATTCAGTGATCTGAACCTCGACAAGCGTTTGCTGGATGCGATTACGGCCATTGGTTTTGAATTTTGTACCCCGATTCAGGCGGAAACGCTGCCCTGGACACTGGCCTGTGAAGATCTGATCGGCCAGGCCCAGACGGGTACCGGTAAGACAGCAGCCTTCCTGATCACGGCTATCCAGAGCCTTCTGGAAACGCCGATTCCCGAATCGGACCGGTGCGCCTCAGAGCCCCGGGTCCTTGCCCTGGCGCCAACTCGCGAGCTGGCCATGCAGATTGCCAGGGATGCTGAGCAGCTGTGCCAGCACACCGGCCACAACGTAGTCACGGTGGTGGGCGGCATGCACTATGACAAACAGAGGGATCAGTTGCAGAACGAGATTGTCGATATTCTCGTTGCCACCCCCGGCCGCCTCATTGATTTCCTGGGCTCCCAGGACGTGTTCCTCGATCAGATCGATATCCTGATCCTGGATGAAGCCGACCGCATGCTCGATATGGGGTTTATTCCGGATGTAAAGCGGATTATCCGCAAGTGCACGCCCAAGGATGATCGCCAGACGCTTCTGTTCAGTGCCACCTTCAATCAGGATGTTCTGAATCTTGCGTCTATGTGGACCAGTAATGCCGAGTTCGTGGAAATCGAGCCCGAGCAGAAAACGGCCGAGCGGGTAGAGCAGACCGTTTACCTGTTGGGCGATGACGAAAAGCTTCCGGTGTTGGTGAATTTCCTCAGGCGCCCGGAAGTGGAAAAAGCCCTGGTGTTTGCCAACCGGCGTGACCAGTGCCGCGACCTGGAAGAAGATCTCAGGAATCAGGGCGTGAAAGTGGCCTTGATGTCTGGTGAAATTGCCCAGAACAAACGTCTGAAAACCCTCGATCAGTTCAAGAAGGGCAGTATTCAGGTGCTGGTTGCCACCGACGTTGCTGGCCGTGGTATTCATGTGAACGGTGTCACCCATGTTTTCAACTACAATCTTCCGGACAATGCCGAGGACTATGTTCATCGCATTGGCCGAACCGGCAGGGCTGGCAAGCATGGGGTTTCCATCAGTTTTGCCGGTGAAAATGACTCTTTCTCACTGCCAGCCATCGAGGCTTACATCAGCCAGAAGCTGAAAACTGCGGTGCCTGATGAAGCGCTCATGGCGGCCATGGACAACCCGCCGATTACCCGCAAGCGTGGTCGCCGCCCTCAGGGGCAGGGTGGCCGCGGTGGTCAGGGCGGTCGCAATCAGCGTCAGCGCAGGAACTGACAGGCCGGATATTATTATTATGTTGATCGTAGCAGACGAAAACATTCCGTTACTGGACTCCTTTTTTGGCGATATCGGTGAGGTCAGACGTGTATCTGGCCGCTCGATGACTGCCGGTGATGTTTGCGATGCCGATGTCCTGCTGGTGCGGTCCGTTACCCGGGTAAACCGTGAGCTGCTTGCAGGCAGCCGCGTGCGTTTCGTGGGTACGACCACAATTGGCACCGATCACGTGGACAGGGGCTGGCTCGAACAGCAAGGCATCCGGTTTTCCGCGGCGCCCGGCTGCAATGCCAACAGCGTTGCCGAGTACGTGCTGTCTGTCCTGTCGCTTTATGCGGAGAAGCGGGGTCTGGCCGACTGGTCGCGGCTCAGTGTCGGTATTGTCGGTGTGGGTCACGTTGGAGGCGAGTTGGCGCGCAAACTGGAACGTCTTGGTTTTGACGTTCGGCTTTGCGATCCGCCAAGAGCGGACCTGGAAGAAGGCCAGGAGTTTGTGTCCCTCGAAGAGGTCATGAAGTGCGATGTCGTTACCTTGCACACACCATTAACCCGTAAGAGCAACCATCCGACGTTCCACATGGTTGGCGAACAGGCGCTGGATGGTCTGGGTGCAAGCCAGTTGCTTATCAACGCAGGCAGAGGCGGGGTTATTGACTCATCAGCACTGCTGGCTCGCCTCGGCAGGGGCAATGCGCCCACCGTGGTACTGGATGTCTGGGAGCAGGAGCCAAGAATCCACCCTGAGCTCGTTGATCAGGTATGGCTGGCAACACCGCATATCGCCGGGCACAGCCTGGAGGGCAAAGTTGAGGGCACGGAAATGATTTATCAGGCGTTGAGCCAGTTCCTTGGGTTGCCGGTTCGCAAAAAGGCGGGCCAGTTTCTGCCGGAGCCGGCCCTCAGCAAAATTTCCTTTACCAGCTCCGTGGAGGAGGAGGATGCAATCCGCATTGCATTAAGGGCATGCTACGATCCCCGCCGGGACGATATCCGGCTTCGGAACGCCATGAGCGGTTCGGTTGAGGAGCGAGGGGCGGCATTTGACCGGCTTCGTCGGGACTACCCGGTGCGTCGGGAATACTCAAGTCTCAAGATCCAGCTGAAGGGGACGAGTAAATCCCTGCAGGACAGTTTCCGGGCCATGGGATTCAAGCTGAAGATCTGATCGGCAGTGCAGGCGGGAAAGAAAGAACCGGAGCAGGGCCCCGGTTTTCTGTTACAGCTTTGCGCTCTGCAAGGCCTGGATGCGGTCTTCCAGCGGAGGGTGTGTCATAAAGAGCGCGCTCAGTCCGCCCCGGGCGCCGCGGTTGATGCCGAATGCCTGCAGGGTGTCGGGCATCTGGTCCGGGACCTCGCTCTCCTGCCTGAGCCGCGCCAGTGCACTGATCATCGCCGAGCGCCCGGCCAGTTGTGCTCCGGCGATATCGGCCCGGAACTCCCGGCGGCGCGAGAACCAGAACACAATGGTGCTGGCGAGGATCCCCAGTACGATTTCCGCCAGGATACTGACGGCGAAAAAACCGAGTCCATGGCCGCTCTCATTCCTGAACACCACACGGTCAACGAAGGAGCCAATCACCCGTGACGCAAATATCACGAAGGTGTTCACCACCCCCTGAATCAGCGCCAGGGTCACCATATCACCATTGGCCACGTGGCCGATTTCGTGGCCAAGTACTGCCCGGATCTCATCTTTGTTGAAGCGTTGCAGCAGGCCTTCGCTGACTGCCACCAACGCGTCATTCCTGTTCCATCCCGTGGCGAAGGCATTCGACTGTGACGCCGGAAAGATGGCCACTTCAGGCATGCCGATACCGGCGTTTTTGGCCAGTTCAGCGACCGTTCCGACCAGCCAGCGCTCGGCGGGTGTTCGTGGAGATTCAATGACCTTCGCCTTGGTGCTCCACTTGGCCATGGGCTTCGACAGGAGCAGGGAAACGATGGCGCCGGCAAATCCGAAGACGGTGGCGAAAGCCAGTAGCGAGCCATACTGAATACCGTTCTGGGCCAGGTAGCTGTCCACACCCAGCAGTCGCAGCGTGAAGCTGGCGACAAAGATCACGGCAAGGTTGGTTGCCAGAAACAGCAGAATGCGCATGTCAGGTCCTTGTTCAGTCTGTCACGAAAAAACCGATGTTCAGACCGATATATAGGGCTTGGGTTCAATCAATCAACGTCCTTACGTTGATTTAATAATTGCCACTGTCAGCAAAGAAGACGGCCTGCATTACCTGGCTGATGCGGCCGGAGTTCCCAGTTTTGAGTGCGGTGCGCACCAGGTGGATATGGGTGGAAAGGTCGTCCTGAACCGAGGGGGGCAGGGTGCTGACGGATGCCTCATCCGCAATCCCCGGCTCCCGGGCCAGAGACGCCGGTGCCGGAGCGCTCAGGCGGATAAACGCACTCCGTGTCAGGACCGCCTGGTCCAGCGCTTCCTGGCGAATGGTATCAACATACCGAACCAGGCCTTCCTCGGCGAGCCAGAGCAGGGCGCCAAAGCAGGCCATGTGCCGCTTGCTGTGCAGGCCGAACTCGTCGGGCTCATCGGGCCCGGCAATATCTTCGACAAACAGGTTTGTCCGCCTCGGGAAGGCGCCATAAAGTTGCACAAGAGCAACTGCGGCATCCTTGTAGAATTCCTCGACGTGAAGGTCCGCCATGATGTGCCCCGCTACTGCTGGTATTTGCCCAGGAAGTTTCCGAGCCGGCCCATGGCGTCTTCCAGGGTGTCTTCCCGGGGCAGGAAAACCACCCTGAGGTGCTGCCTGTCGTCGATATTGAACGCCGAGCCCTGCACCAGAAGGATTTTTTCCTGCAGCAGCAGATCCAATACCAGCTTTTCATCATTCACGATGGGGAAGCGCCTGGGGTCCAGCTTTGGGAACAGATAGAGCGCGCCCTGGGGTTTCACGCAGCTTACGCCCGGAATATCGTTGAGCATCCGCCAGGCTGTCTCCCGTTGCTCGCAGAGCCGTCCGCCCGGGGCTACCAGGTCGTTGATGGACTGGTAGCCGCCCAGCGCCGTCTGGATGGCGAGCTGGGCTGGCACATTGGCACACAGGCGCATGTTGGAGAGCATCTCAATGCCCTCGGTCAGGTCTTTGGCGCGGTGTTTGGCGCCGCTGATGATCATCCAGCCTGAGCGGTAACCGGCCGCCCGGTAGTTCTTTGAAAGGCCGTTATAGGTGAAGAACAGAACATCGTCAGCCAGTGAAGCGGTGGAGACATGCTGGGTGCCGTCGTAAAGAATCTTGTCGTAGATCTCGTCGGACAGAACGATCAGGTTGTGCTCGCGGGCAAGCTCGATCACCTGTTCAAGCAGCTCTTTTGAGTAGACGGCACCGGTCGGGTTGTTCGGGTTTATCAGCACAATTGCCCGCGTACGACGGGTAATCTTTTTACGAATATCGTCAATATCCGGGAACCAGCCCTGCTGTTCGTCACAGCGATAGTGCACCGGTTTGCCGCTGGACAGGGTAACAGCCGCTGTCCAGAGTGGGTAATCCGGTGCCGGGATCAACACTTCATCACCCGTATTGAGCATCGCCTGCATGGTCATGACAATCAGTTCGCTGACGCCGTTGCCAAGAAAGATATCGTCAATATCGACCTTGTCGATACCTCGTTGCTGGCAATAGTGCATCACCGCCTTGCGGGCGGAAAACAGGCCCTTTGATTCCACGTAGCCCTGGGCCAGGTGCATGTTGTAGATAACGTCCTGCTGGATTTCTTCCGGCACGTCCAGCTCAAATGTGGCCGGGTTGCCAATGTTCAGCTTGAGGACCCGGTGGCCTTCCTCTTCCAGTCGACGTGCTTCCCGCAGAACCACGCCACGTATTTCATAACACACGTTATCCAGCTTGGCGGATTTATAGTAGTTCTGCATGGGACCCGGGCTTCCTTACTTGTGAGATCGGAAAATGACGCCTGCCAAAACGACAGGCCTTTATTCTAGCGGAGCGACGACCGGCGGTAACAGGGGAATTATGATGAATTATGGCGTATTCAGGCAGATTTACAGTGCAAAGCTGAACCGTTTTGTAAATGTGCGTCCCGGAATGTCTGCAGGACCATGGTTTTTTTAACTGAATTGTGCACAATATAAATGTGGAAAAGGTAAATTCATCATGGGAGAGTCCGATGGCTGGCAGCACGATATACGACTTCGAAGTACGGGATATCCAGGGCAATGAGAAAAGCATGGCGGACTATCAGGGAAAGGTGCTCCTGATTGTTAACACCGCCAGTAAATGTGGGTTCACACCGCAATTCGAGGGTCTACAGTCACTCCATAATGAACTGGGGAGCAAGGGGTTCGAAGTGCTGGGCTTTCCCTGCAACCAGTTCCTTAATCAGGATCCGGGCAATGACGACACGATCAGCCAGTTCTGTAGCCTGAATTATGGGGTTGAATTCCCGATGTTCTCCAAGATTGAAGTCAATGGCGACGGCGCCCATCCACTGTTCCGGTTTCTCAAGCGCGAGGCCAAAGGCCTGATGGGGTCAGAAAACGTGAAATGGAACTTCACCAAGTTTCTGGTCGGCCCCGATGGCAAGGTAGTCCGCCGCTATCCGCCCACAACCAAACCCGAGGATATTCGGGCTGACATCGAGAAGTTACTGCCGGCATGACCGTGCAGAGTGACCCGTTTGGCGACATGCAGAGTCTCGACAACCAGATCTGCTTCGCATTATACGTTGCAAACCGGGCGGTAACCGCTCGCTATCGTCCGCTGCTGGTGGATCTTGGCCTCACGTATCCACAGTATCTGGTGATGCTGGTGCTTTGGGAGCAGGCAAGAAGCGGACGGCTAACGAGGGTTTCTGATCTGGGAGCGCGGCTTCGGCTGGACTCGGGAACCCTGACACCGATGCTGAAGCGCCTGGCGGACCGGGGGCTGGTTATCCGCCAACGGAACCTGGATGACGAGCGGGTGGTGACGGTAGCGTTGACCAAAGCAGGGCATGACTTGCGAGAGCAGGCCGGTCAGATTCCCGGGCGCCTCTTGCGCGGCATTGGTGTCGAACCGGGCCGGCTGGTTGCGCTCCGGGATGAACTCAGGCGGGTCCTGGGTGCTCTGGAGCAGCAGGTGGGCGCCAGCGATTGATCACAGCCCTGAGCTCGTCATATTTATAGGGTTTGCTGATGTAATCGTTCATTCCTGATGCCAGGCAGCCCTCCCGGTCGCCCTCCATCACGTTGGCCGTAACGGCAATGATGGGCAGGTTCTTCCAGTCCGGGTTCTGGCGTATCCGTTGCGTTGCCGCATAGCCGTCCATCACGGGCATCTGGCAGTCCATCAGCACCATGTCATAATGCGTTCGTTCCAGCGCATGGATGGCTTTCTGGCCGTTCTCTGCGTGGTCTGTCCGGTGCCCCAGTTTTTTGAGCAGACTCGTGGCCACCAGTTGATTAACCTGATTGTCCTCGACAAGAAGAATCGACAGCGGCTGATCGGTGTCGGATTGCGATGGCTCCGGCGTGATGCTAACACGGTTTTTCGGGGAAGCCTTGACTTCCACGCCTGCTGGCCCGGCATCATGCACCGCCAGCGGCAGGGTAACAGTGACGTGGGTGCCGCTGCCCTCCCGGGAGTCCACCAGGATCTGGCCATGCATTCGCTCCACCAGCTGACGGCAGAGCATCAGCCCAAGACCGGTTCCGCCATAAAGCCGCGTGGTGTCCGCGTCGGCCTGGGAGAAAGGTGAGAATATCCTGTGCAGGCCCTCCTTTGACAAGCCAACCCCGGTATCTACCACGTCGATTCTGAGACTGCCGCCAGAATAGCCCGCCCGGACCCGGACGCCGCCCTGTTCAGTAAATTTGATGGCGTTGCTCAACAGGTTGTTGAGCACCTGCCGGAGCCGGGTCGGATCGCCCAGAAAACTCTCCGGGAGGTCCGGATCTGTTTCGTTAATCAGGTAAATGTTCCTGCGTCGGGCTTGTTGGGTATGGAGCGTTGCGCATTCCTCGATCAGCCGCCGGACGCTGAACGGGATGTTTTCGAGGCGAAGCTTGCCGGCTTCAACCTTCGAGATGTCCAGTATGTCGTTCAGAAGCTCCAGCAGGCTCTCGCCGGCACTCAGGGCGATCTCTAGCCGGTTGCGTTCAGCGGGATCAAGATCTCCCTCCAATGCCAGTGCAAGCAACCCCAGAACGCCATTCAGGGAAGTACGGATCTCGTGGCTCATGTTGGCCAGGAAACTGGCTCTCGCCCGGGCGCGGCGTACGGCGTCTTCCTTGGCTTTCACCAGGGCGCGGTTACCCCGTTGCAGGGCCTGGTTTTTCTCGGAGATTTCACGGGTACGGTCTGCAACTTCCTGCTCAAGCTGAGTGGAGTAGTGTTTCATGGCGCTCTCGGCATGCCGGAGTTGTGCCAGGCTGGTATCCATGGTTTCAAGGTGCTGGTTGATGATGCCAACCATGGTTCCGATCTCGTCTTCCCGGTGGTTGTGTGGTACCGGTAACCTGACTTTCTCCGGAGAATTCGCGCGCACCTGGACGAGGGCGTTGATGACATTGAGCATGGGTCGGGTGAGCACGAAATAGAAAATCAGAAGCAGCGCGGCGGACAGGATAAGGCTTTTGAATAGCCCGCTCATGAGAGTGTAGCCGGCTCGTTCAAGAAACTGAGCGCCATAGTGGAAGGTATCGATGGTGAGAACGAGTTCTCCGAGGGGCAGATCCTCAAGCCGAGGTACTCTCAGTTCCTGCCTGAACACCCGGTATGAGCCGAACAGAAGGTCGCTGGCCCAGCGGTAGGGCGACGTAGGGCTGCTTTTGCCAGAAGCCGCCATGGTCCCGTTCTCGCTGTCGACAATTCGGGCATTGATCACTGCCGGATGTCTGAGCAGGCCATCCAGCAATTCTTCCGCCAGCCGGATGTTGATGTTGTAGGCAATCTGGGAGGCCGGGCTGTTACTGATATCCAGCAGCGCGTGGATTTCGCTTTCCAGGGATTCCCTGGCGCGAAAATAATCCAGGGTGATCTGGGTAAAATTGAGCACCAGCCCCAGGGCCATGGCAACCAGTACGCTGTCACGGGTGAGTCGGTAGGAAAGCCGCTGGTTGAAGCGTTTGCTCACGGGTATGCACTGTCCCTGTTGGCGGGCCAGACCTGGTTGCGACCCGGTCTGTGCCGTCAGTCGTAGTCGGCCTTTTTCTTCCACTCATCATCGTGGAGGAAGGTGTCCCATTCCCGGTCCAGCTGGGACTGGGATTCATGGTACTTGCTATCCTTGCCGTCTGCGCTCATTGCCTCCAGCTCCTTGATGCGTGTCCGGAAGCTCTTGACCGCTTTCATGGCAAGGGGGTTGTCACGGGACTTGCCCATTTCGGTGCTGGCCAGGTGATATGCGTGGATGGCCTTGCGGAACTGGTTCTGGCGGACATAATCCCGGGCCTGGAACACATGCAGGTCCGCGTGGGTCTTGTGAACCAGAAACAGGACATACCTGAGGTTCTTCTTGGCAGTGCCAGCGTCAATCCGCCCGCTTTTATGCATTGCCTCAATCATTTTGAACAGATTCTGGAGCAATTCCTTGACGTAATTGGATTTTTCCGGGGAATCGATCTTTACCGGCACGGTGGTGTCACGTTTTTCCATGACCTGCTTTTTCAGGTCGGTTGCCGAATCCTGCCACTGTTTAACCGGGAGGCTGGACTTAAGCCCCGCAAGTTCGTTGCACGCGTCTTCCATGCGTTTGATCAGCAGGAGCTTAAGGTCGGCGGTCAGGTACTGGCCGGGGATCTCCGAGAGCAGCCGAAAGGCGCGGTTGTACGCGTCCTCCTGGGCGGTGATTTTCCGGGCCCGCTCGATTCGGGCGCGCTCTCGCATCTGGCTGATCACGATAATGACAATCGAGACGGTAACGATGGCAGCCAGCACAAGGATGATCGTAGTGGTATCCATTTTTTCAGTAACGACTCCGGCTTCAGGATCAACGGACGGCGGGAATGCGGGCCCTGCCTCAAAATACCGATATTATTCAGAAAGTATCCGGAAGATTAGCAGAAATACGGCGCTGAATCCGTTTTCAAATGTGAAAGTTCGTGTTGTACATTGATTACGTGAATCTTCCGTATCCGGTATATTATCCCCGTGAATGAAGGTTCTTTTACCCCGTTATGATGGCGTTCCGGAGTTGTCTGTGGATATTTCCCGTGTTGATCTGAACCTGCTCGTTTATCTGGATGTGCTCCTGCGCGAGCAGAATGTAACCAAGGCGGCCAACCACCTGGGCATTACCCAGCCTGCCATGAGCAATGGGTTGAGGCGGTTGCGTGATCTGTTCAGCGATCCATTGCTGGTGAGAACCAGTGAAGGTATGACCGCCACGGAGCGCGCCCGGGAGCTTCAACCGCTGGTACGCGGGATACTTTCAGACATCGAGCAGGCAGTGCAGGAGAAGACGCCGTTCTCGGCCCTGGAAAGCCAGCGGGTGTTCAGGATTATGGCCAGTGATTACGCCGAGTCCTGTCTGATGCCCCGCGTACTCCGTCGCATTCGACAAGAGGCACCACAGGTGACACTGGACGTCCTGACTCCAAGTGACGTCAGCTTTCTCGACGTCGAGCAGGGCAGGCTGGACATGGCCATTAACCGGTTCGACAAGATACCCCAGTCGTTCCACCAGAAAACTCTCTGGACCGAATATTTCGCCTGCCTGATGAATGCCCGTAATCCGATGCTCAGGGAGCCGTTTACGCTCGATACCTATCTGGATGCCAGTCACATCTGGGTCAGCAAGACCGGCTTTGGTGTCGGCGTGGGTGTTAACCCGAAGGATGTCCAGCGCCTCGGCTGGGTTGACGAAGCCCTGTCCAGGATGGGGCGCAAGCGCCAGATTTCCGTCTTCACACGGCATTATCAGGTGGCAATGCTGCTTGCTGAGCAGCATGACCTGATTGCCACATTACCCTCCCGTGCCGCCTGGCTGCAGAGGGACAATCCGAATCTTGTCGTCAAGGAGCCGCCGTTCGAGATTCCGCCCTTTGAGTTAAAAATGGCCTGGAGCCCGTTGCTGCAACACAACGCCGACCATCAGTGGCTGCGCAAGTTGATCGTTGAAGTTGCCGGTGAAGTGGATGCCGAATTTGCCCCGTTCGGTGCCAGGTTCGAAGCGCCGGGTGGGCCACAGGCCCATCACTCAGAGCGGTAATTCCCGCAATTCCAGTGAGGGGCGGGCGGCATCCCACATTCGCTGGAAAGTCTCCGATAGAAGTCTCACCCGGCCACCGTCGGAGAACCTGGCAAAACCCTCCGGCTTGTAGAAATCATGCCGGTAAACCACGCCCTCCCGGTCCGCCAGGATGAACGGCTGATCCTCCACCGGGTAATCTTCATTGACCAGGCGCAGTTCCATCCGGCTGGGTAGCCGGCGCATAAGCTCGACCAGTTGGTGGCGGCGCTTCACCAGCGGTTTGTCATCGTGAACCAGCAGGCGTACCTCACTGAGTCGATGGCGCCTTACGAGTGCGGAGATCAACTCCCGGAAGCGATGGCGGTCGTACAGATCGTGTTCCAGCAGGCGGTCGTAAAGCCAGAGTCGCTGACCTGCCTGGCCAACCACGGAATCCATCAGGCCCAGGAGCCTGGCCTCGGTATCAAACAGCCAGGACTCCGTGTCATTCCCCAGAATCATCGGCCGGTCTTTGCCGGCAAGGGCCTCGGCCGCGAGATCCGGTGCCAGGCAACGCATATCAAAGTGAGGAATGCCGGCATCGTCGTAGACATCCGAGCAGACATGAAAGCCGGAACGCTGGTAGAAGGGGATAGCGTGTTCCTGGGCAGAGAGCCTGAGCTCTGAAAACCGGCCAGTGGATTCATTGATCAGGTGCCGCAGCAGGGCCTCGCCAATACCCTGCCCGCGGTACTCCGGCCGTATCGCCATGCGACCAATGTGGCCGGTTTCCTCCAGCGTCGAGAACAGCCGTGCGACGCCAGCGGGGGTGTTATCGGGCAGGACCGCCAGGTAATGATCTGCAATTTCGTCGGTTTCATCCCACTCCAGCTCCGGAGGGACCTTTTGCTCGTCAATGAACACCTGCTGACGAATGTCACGGATTGATGCCGGAGCAAGTTGCCAGCTGTATTTTCTGAACCGGATATTCATGATGATGCCTGACAAGGTGAGCGGGTGAGCCCTGATAAAACCGTGCGGAGCCATGGGTGAAGTGCAAAGCACTTCACGGGAAAGCCATGGACGGCTTGCCCCGGACCTTTAGCGCGACGCAGGAGCGATAAGCGCTAAAGGGCGGGGCCGAGCGTACATGGACGTATTCACAGCGTGTTTTATCAGGGCTCACCCGCTCACCGATAACTCAATCGACTGAGTCTATTCGAAGTAAACAGAGCCTTGATTATAGAGTGTGGTCAGAAGCCCAAGCAACGCTTCATCTTTGGCAAAACGAACCAGTGCAGCCATGTCGATGCGGGCCGCGGCGCACAGCAATGGAGCGAGGGGGCGGGCGTCGCCCTTGAGCAGGAACTGTTCGCCATCAACAAACAGGGCAGTCTCACTGGCAAAATCGTAATAGGCAAAGCGGGAACCTTCGTTCCAGCGCATCTGCTCGCCAGCGTGGATTGCCTTGGCAATACCCTCTGCGGATGCAGGCTCCTCGGCCGGCACAACAATGTCCATGCTCTTGGGTGCCGTCGAGTGCTGGCCGAACCAGAGGGCCAGTTGCCGGCGGTCCCCAAGCTTTTCCCGGATAACATTCTCCAGACGGTCAACCGTATCGGGTTGAATGGTGCCGGGGTTGTCCTGGATTTGCAGGTCCGGGTCGTTCAGATGGTCGGCGGCATCGGACTGGCTGCACAGAAAGTCGGTGAACCCGGTAAGAATGTCGTCGATGGTCGGCGCCCGGAAACCCACTGACAGGGTGATGCAGTCGTCCTCGGCAATACCATGGTGTCCAATGCCTGGCGGCAGGTACAGCATGTCGCCGGGGGACAGGGTGACGGTTTCTTCGCCATCCCAACTGCTCAGAATCCGCAGTGGGGTGCCTTCCACCTGCGGAGAGGCGTGGTCGCAGTGGCCGCCAAAGGTCCAGCGCCGGTGGCCCTGAGCCTGAAGCAGAAAGACATCATACTGGTCGTAGTGAGGGCCAACGCTGCCGCCCTTGGGGGCGTAACTGGCCATGATGTCATCCAGGCGCCAGTTGGGGATAAAACGGAAGTGTTCCAGCAGATCAGCGATGTCCGGCACCCAGTGGTCCAGCCCCTGAACCAGCAGGGTCCAGTCCTGCTCGGGCAGAGTGCTGAACCGGTCCGGCGAGAAGGGGCCATTATGGAGTTGCCAGGGTTTGCCGTCGTCGTTTTCAATGACAATCCGGGACTCCACGCCTTCCTCGCAGGCAAGGCCCGCGAGCTCATCGGCATCGACCGGGCACCGGAAACCTGGAAACGCCTGACGGATGACCAGGGGCTTCTTCTGCCAGTAGTCCCGGAGAAATTCACAGGGTGTCAGTCCGCCAAGCATGTCCATGGGTGTGCTCCCGGTTTCAGATGTTCTGTGCCTGATCGACCGCGTTGCCGATGTAACTGCCTGGCGTCAGCGCCATCAGTTCCGCCTTGGCTTGCTCCGGAATCTCAAGGCTCTCAACGAAATTCTTGATGACTTCCGGGGTCATTGCCTTGCCGCGGGTCAATGCCTTGAGCTTTTCATAGGGCTTTTCGATGTTGTAGCGGCGCATCACGGTCTGGATCGGCTCAGCGAGCACTTCCCAGGCCTGGTGAAGGTCGTCATCAAGACGGGCCGGGTTGATTTCCAGCTTGCCCAGTCCCTTGAGGCTGGCCTCATAGGCGATCAGGCTGTGGGCAAAACCAACCCCCAGGTTGCGGAGCACGGTGGAGTCGGTCAGGTCCCGCTGCCAGCGGGAAACAGGCAGTTTGGCGGAGAGGTGGCTGAACAGGGCATTGGCGATACCCAGGTTGCCTTCGGAGTTCTCGAAGTCGATGGGGTTGACCTTGTGGGGCATGGTGGACGAACCCACTTCGCCTTCCACGGTCTTCTGCTTGAAGTAACCGAGTGAAATATAGCCCCAGATGTCCCGGTCCAGGTCGATCAGAATGGTGTTGAAACGGGCGACGGCATCGTACAGCTCGGCGATGTAATCGTGTGGCTCGATCTGGGTGGTGTAGGGGTTCCAGTCAAGGCCGAGGCTCTCGATGAATTCCCGGGCAGTCAGCGCCCAGTCAATGTCGGGGTAGGCTGAAATATGGGCGTTGTAGTTGCCGACCGCGCCGTTGATCTTGCCCAGCAGCTCGGTTTCCCGAATCTGTTTGACTTGCCGGCGTAACCGGTAGACCACATTGGCCAGCTCCTTGCCTACGGTTGTGGGTGAAGCGGTTTGCCCATGGGTGCGGGACAGCATGGGCTGTTCGGCGTGGTCGTGGGCCAGTTGAGCCAGCTTGTCGACAACCCGTTCCATGGCCGGCAGCATGCCTTGGTCCAGACCTTCCCGGAGCATGAGTGCGTGGGACAGGTTGTTGATGTCTTCCGAGGTGCAGGCAAAGTGGACAAACTCGGTCACCGCATGCAGTTCCGGAACGCTGGCGATTTTGTCCTTGATGAAATACTCCACCGCTTTCACATCGTGATTGGTGGTGCGTTCGATTTCCTTGATGCGCTCGGCGTCCTCCAGGCTGAATTCGCTCACGATGCGGTCGAGTACGGCATTGGCTTCAGTGGAAAAAGCAGGCACTTCGGTTACGCCGGGGTGCGCGGCCAGTTTCTGCAGCCACCGGATCTCGACGGTCACGCGGTTCCTGATCAGGCCATATTCACTGAAGATTTCACGGAAGACGCTGACCTTGCTGGCATAGCGTCCATCGACCGGGGAAATGGCGGTCAGGGCGGTGAGTTCCATCGAATACCTCTCAAGTCATCAAAGAATCGTGTCAAAAGAAAATCAGGGGGTGCACATCATACACCAGCGCAGGCACTGAATCAGCGCTGTCAGTGGTACAGGGAGAGATTCGCTTCCTCGGCCAGTTTCCGGGCCAACAGGATGACCTTCTTGCGGGAAAAAATCAGTTGCCAGCGGCGCCCGCCGGTCTGGCGCCAGAGCACCGCCGACCGAATACCCGCCAGCAGAAGAGCCCGAACCTTCGCGGCGTTCTCATCCTGTTGCAGGACCGAGGGGTTGCCGCTCACCTGGATGCGCATCCGGAAAGTGCTGATGGTGTCTGCGTATACCGAGGCCAGGTTGCTGATCAGGTTGGGGTGGGTATAGCCGAAGTGGCTGGCGGTGTGCCGCGCCTGGTCGATCCTGCTGCCGATGACGTCCAGCATGTCTGACCGGCGGTTCAGCCTGGATTCCAGCTGAATGAGATTCAGGGCATAGCGCAGGACTTCAATATCCTGCTGCTTGCTCTGCTCGCTGAGCACAGAGGAAAGCGTTACCAGGCCCTCCCGAATATCCCGGAGTTCACCGCCGTAAACATCCAGGGTGTTCTCCGGATTCGTGGCAAACAGGGAGCGTATGGACGTTTCCAGACTGGCCTGGTTACACTGGCCGCCGTGGGCAATCTGCTGAACCAGGTTGGCGGCCTGGAAAACCCCGGCCAGGGCCAGGGTCTGGTCTTTCAGGGAACGGCTCATACGGATTCTTCCTGAGCCCGGGAACCGGTCAGGCGGGCCGGCAGGGGCTTGCCATCACGCCAGGTTTCCTCAATGACACCACCGCCGAGACACACCTCGCCATCGTAGAGGACAACCGATTGTCCCGGCGTGACGGCCCGTTGGGCGTCCGCAAAATCGACCCGCAAGCCACCGTCAATGACAGAAACCTGGCAGTCCTGATCCGGCTGCCGGTAGCGGGTCTTCGCCTTGCAGCGGAAGGATTCTGAGGGAGGCTGGCCGGCGACCCAGTCAATCGGACCGGTTACCAGGCCCCGGGAGAACAGCAGGGGATGGAGCTTGCCCTGAACGGCAATGAGCACATTGCGACTGAGGTCCTTTTCCGCCACATACCAGGGCTCATCGCCAAATTCACTGAGGCCGCCGATGCCGAGGCCCTGGCGCTGGCCAATGGTATGGTACATCAGGCCCTGATGGCGGCCGATCTTCCGGCCATCCGGTGTTTCGATATCGCCGGGCTGGGCGGGCAGGTACTGTTTCAGGAAGTCCCGGAATTTGCGCTCACCGATAAAACAGATGCCTGTGGAGTCTTTCTTGTCGTGGGTCACGAAACCCTGCTGCCCGGCAATCCGGCGCACTTCCGGTTTCTCGAGTTCGCCCACGGGGAACAGGGTCCGTGCGATGCGGTCGCCTGAGACCGCGTGCAGGAAATAACTCTGATCCTTGTTCGGGTCCAGGCCCTTCAGCAACCGGGCCTTGCCCCGGGTGCCGGCAATCGGGCGCTGGCGGGCGTAGTGGCCGGTGGCAATATAGTCAGCACCCAGGGTGATGGCGTAGTCCAGAAAAGCGCGGAATTTGACTTCCTTGTTGCACAGAATGTCGGGGTTCGGCGTGCGGCCGGCCCGGTATTCCGACAGGAAGTGTTCGAATACCCGATCCCAGTACTCGGCGGCGAAGCTGGCAGTATGCAGTTTGATGCCGATGGCATCGGCAACGGCCCGGGCGTCCGCCAGGTCGGTCATGGCGGTGCAGTATTCGGTGCCGTCATCCTCATCCCAGTTCTTCATGAACAGGCCTTCAACCTGATAACCCTGATCCTTGAGCAGCCAGGCGGCCACGGAAGAATCCACACCGCCGGACATGCCGACGATCACGCGGGTGTTGCATGGGCTGGTTGCAGAATGAGCTTCAGGTGCGTTGGTCATTACAGCGTCGCTACCGGTTAAAAAACTGCGAGTTTACCATTTTCCTAGTACGCCGTCTTTGAATCGACGACGACGTCCAGCGGGTATTGGCGGCCGTTTCGGTAATCTTCTATGCACCGCAGGACAAGCGGGCTGCGAAGTTTTTCGCCGAGGCCACGAATCTCGTCAAGGGTCAGCCAGTGGGCGGCAATGATGCCGTCATCCAGGTGGTCTGAAACCTTCGCCCCTGCCCGGGCAACGTAACAGAAGCGATAATAGGTAACGCCATTGGCCGGCGCCTTGTAGGTGTAGATGCCCAAAAAGTGTACCGGGTCAATCTCCCACCCGGTTTCCTCCAGGGTTTCCCTGCGAACGGCATCGAGTATGGCCTCGTTTTCCTCGATATGGCCGGCGGGCTGGTTGAAAACAACCTTGCCGCCGCTGAACTCCTCCACCATGAGAAAACGTCCTGCCTGATCTTCAACAACAACCGCTACAGTGGCGTGGGGTGTCCAGGTCATGACTTTCTGGTTCTCCGGGATCGGGCCCCGGGTCCGGCACCACCGGGGCGGGATTTGGTGTTTGAGCTGGCCGGCAGGTTGACGGTGACTCTCCGGTATTCACCGGACTTCAGGCCATCCAGGGTCCAGTCGCCAATGCGGTAACGGATCAGTCGCAGCGTCGGGAAGCCGACCGCGGCGGTCATTCGCCGGACCTGCCGGTTCCTGCCTTCGGTCATGGTCAGCTCCAGCCAGCTGGTTGGAACGCTATCGCGGTGCCTTACAGGAGGTGTCCGGGGCCAGATGGCCGGCGCGGACATTCTTGTGGCTTTTGCTGGCCGCGTCAGGCCATCTTTCAGATCAACGCCTTCCGTCAGACGCCTCAGGGCGTCGTCTGAAATCTCACCTTCCACCTGCGCCCAATAGGTCTTGGGCATCTTGAGTGCCGGCGATGCAATCCGGTGCTGCAAAGCACCCTCGGATGTCAGCAGAAGCAGGCCCTCAGAATCATAATCCAGTCGACCGGCCGGATAGACGCCGGGAATCCGCAGGTAGTCCGCCAGCGTCGCGCGCGGCGAGTCTCCTCCAGCGGCGCCATCGTCGGTAAACTGGCTCAGGACCTGAAAGGGTTTGTTGAAAAGAATGAGCTCGGCCATGCACTCGCAGGTTTCCAGAAGTTGCAGTGTGCTTCAGAGGCTAGGGTACTTCAAAGGTAAGGACTGACAAAGTCAGATTTCGGCGTCGGATCGCAGCCGTTGGCAGGATCGCCAGGTTTTCAGAGAAAAACAACACACCCCACCCGCTCTCGCCGGTGGGGAGTCAGACCCAGATGCCAGACAGGTCAGCCGTTTACTGCACGGGGCGGATAACCGTCCCGACCGGGTTCCTGTTGCCCCGATGCTTTCGCAGCGTGGCTTCCGGCACCTGTCTGGGCCTTGCTGACGGGCTGCTCTTCCGGAATGATGTTGACTGCGTGAATGCCCTTGTCGCCTGGCTTTTTATCAAAGGATACGGCCTGACCGGCTTTCAGGGTCTTGTAACCGTCCATTTGGACCGACGAGAAGTGAGCAAACAGGTCGTCACTGCAACCATCCTCGATGATGAATCCGTACCCTTTGGCATTGTTGAACCACTTGACTTTGCCTCTTGGCATGATGAACTCCCCTGTTCTTTTGCTGTCACTGTTCTTGTTCATGGTTTCGTGGTGTTTGTCTTTCGGCGGTTGCACCTTCGATTCGAATCCCCGCCCGAATTGAGTTACACAAACACTGCATGGATTAACATTATTTTACAATGCCAGTTAACTTTCGGCCAATCGTTGCGTCGAGTCAATAGTTTCTGTGCCGGGAATGTGTGGTTGAACGCAGTCTGGAAGCGGTATCATGTTCGTATCGGGAAATATCCCGCGCGCCCTGCTTGAAAACCCCGGGGCCGACATCCACATTTAGACAGGAGCACCGATAAACCGGTAAGCAATGATGCGGACTATCGAAAATTCTCTACTAGTATTGAATCAGGGGGAGGACGAACAGCCGGGGCGGCAGGATGAGCTCAGCGTTGCTCCCGAGAAGCCTGCTCTCAAGCGCCCGGCGCGCTACAGGGTGGTGCTGCTGAACGACGATTACACACCCATGGATTTTGTGGTGGATGTGCTGATGACGTTCTTCGGAATGAACGAGGAAAAGGCGACACAGGTGATGCTGCTCGTCCATACGCAGGGAAAAGCCGTATGCGGGGTATTTACCCGGGACATCGCGGAAACAAAGGCGGCACAGGTGAACCAGTATTCCTCGGAATGCGAACATCCGCTCCTTTGCGAGATTGAACGTGCG